>CAZPYG010000089.1:0-21207 GCA_964590465.1 uncultured bacterium
GGGGGTAGGGGGGTAGGGGGGTGAAGGGTGATAGACGCGGAGCGGATTCCCGAAGGATAGGGTGAAGGGTGGGTTGTAGGTCGTAGGTCGTAAGTTGGGAGAAATTTCTACTCACTGCCTACTACCCACTACCTCACAACCCCACCACCTCACCCACTTCACCGACCCTCTAAACTCACCACTCCAACTCCTCAGGGTCTAACTTGCTCTCATTGTGCTCAATTTCCGTGATGGTGCCGCTGCGCATGTGGATAACCCGGTCGGCCATGGCGGCGATGCCGGCGTTGTGGGTGATCACGGCGGTGGTGGTGCCGAATTCCTGGTTGACCTGCTGCAGGGCTTTGAGCACCAGTTTGCCGGTGCGGAAGTCGAGGGCGCCGGTGGGTTCGTCGCAGAGGAGGACTTCGGGACGTTTGGCGATGGCGCGGGCGATGGCGACCCGCTGCTGTTCGCCGCCGGAAAGCTGGGCCGGGAAGTGGTCGAGTCGGTCGCTCAGGCCGACAATGGCCAGGGCTTCAGCGGCGGCCATGGGGTGACGGGCGATTTCTGTTACCAGGGCAACGTTTTCTTTGGCGGTGAGGCTGGGGATCAGGTTGTAGAACTGGAAGATGAACCCCACAGCGTCTCGGCGAAAACGGGTCAGGACCCGGTCATCGGCGTGGGTCAGGTCCTGATTGCGGAAGAACACCTGACCGCTGGTGGGAATGTCCAGACCGCCGAGAATATTCAGCAGAGTGGATTTGCCACTGCCGGAGGGCCCCAGCAGCACGACAAATTCGCTTTCGTACAGGTCAACATCCACCGACCGCAGGGCCTGCACTTCCACTTCGCCCATGGGGTAGGTTTTGGTGAGCCGTTCGGCGTGAAACACCACGGGGGTGCGAGCCACTTTTTCCAGGGGTGAGCCTGCGGTTGATAGTCCCATGGGTACCTCCTACCCTTCTTTGAGGCTAGTCACCAAACCGGAGTAAGCGGAGGTCTGCATGGATTTCTTAATGATCCCCAGGAGAGAGCAAGGGGTGTTTGAGAGTGACCCTGAGCAATTCTGTCGAGCATGTCCGCTGCCGCCCAGAGGGCCTGGTCCGGGCGCTCAAACACTCCGTAAACGTTATCGGCTTCGGCTTTCAGCAGGCGCCCACCATGGTCAACCAGGATGGACTCAACGATTGCTCGCAGGTGGTAAATCCTTTGTAGGGCCGAGATGATGCCCTGCTCCTGGGTGGTGGTGGTCAGACCCGACATATCTAGAAGGGACATTCCGATCTAGAAGGGACATTCCGAGCAATAATGGCCGTTCGATCAGCGAATTGGGGGATGGCTTGAGAAGATAAGTTCTCTCGCCAACTGTGGCTCCCTTTCGGCAAGCGGATTTGGCCTCGAAGCTGCGGAGGTACAATGCCCCTGATGTGGTTAGGGCGAAATATCCTTATGGCGGCAGAATATTACTCCCTGGTGGACCAGGTGCGATCGCACCACCCCCTGGTCCACAACATCACGAATTACGTGGTGATGAACTTCACGGCCAATGCGCTGCTGGCGGTGGGGGCTTCCCCCGTTATGGCCCATGCTGTGGAAGAAATGGAGGAAATGGTCTGCCTTGCCAGTGCCCTGGTAGTGAATATCGGCACCCTGAGTCCTGCCTGGGTCGAAGCTATGAAACAGGCGGTGCAGGTGGCTCAACAGCGGCAAATCCCTATCATTCTTGACCCCGTCGGGGCCGGAGCCACCCAACTGCGTACCCGTACTGCCCGGGAACTGCTGGAAATGGGCTCACCTTTGATCCTGCGGGGCAACGCTTCTGAAATTTGTGCCCTGGCCAATGAGTCAGTCAAAACAAAGGGGGTAGACAGCACCCTCTCCTCCGAACAGGCGGTTGAAGCGGCGCAACTTTTGGTCAATCAGCACCGCGCCACGGTGGTGATCAGTGGCAAAATCGATCATATCGTGGGTCCTGGGAGCCATGTCGAAATCCAGAATGGCAGTCCCTTGATGGCTCAGGTAACGGGCACGGGCTGCGTTGCCTCTGCCCTGCTAGGGGCCTTTGCTGCAACGGCAGATCATTTCGCTACAGCCGCCGTCGCCACCATGATTACCATGGGAGTTGCGGGAGAATCTGCCGCTGCCAAGGCTCAGGGACCCGGCACCTTTGTTCCTCATTTTCTCGATGCTCTGGCGGCCCTATCGGCGAATCAAGTTTCGAATCAGGCTCGAATCGTTGACCACATCCCCTGAAGTGTCACCGGAGAGGTGCAACCATGAAAGTTGAACGACCCAATGACCGCGAACTAACCCCGGAAGAACAGGCCCATTTAGCCGGGTTGCGGCAAATTGTGCAGCAGGCCATGGCTGACGGCAAGTTATCGCGGGACGAAATGCAGTCTATCCAGACCTACATCAACGCCGACAAAAAAGTCACGGTTCAAGAATTGCGGACAATCAAGCAAACTATCCGAGAGCATCTCGGCGACTCTGCCCTGGAATATGACTGGGGCTAGTACTCCAGTTGTAGATCTGGGGCCTAGCAAGCAGTCGCCGCTGATAGTGATAAACCATTGGCAATGGCCTGATGCAGTCGTCGCCAACGAGACCAAGCCAAAATGTACTTGATGCTGGGGGCCAAGCCCAGACCTTAACTACACCGCATTTTTTACCCGCGAAGCCGGGTTTTCTCGCATTGAATTTCGTCGCCGTTCAAGCGACCAGCAAATCGCAGAAGCCTTCCTCAGCTTTGACCAACAGAACGATAAAGGACAGGCGATCTGGTGTGGTTCTGTGAATGATGCGGCCAGCGTTACCCTGATCCATCTTTCCAGCCGTCCAGCCCAGCCTGGAGATCAGGTTTCGGTGGGCTATGACGGGCAGTGGGGGCGGGGCACTTGCCGCTAAAGGCTTTAAAGTTGGCTCCCTTACCCCATAAACTGGGTTGGGTTCAGGATGACAAAAGTGGGACGCGCTCCCAGGGCAACCCTAAATTTCGTAGTTTCAAAAGGAATCAAAATTATCATGAAAACCCTTAAAAATCGTATCCTGATTGGCACGGCAACTGCTGCCCTGGCCTTGATCCCAGGAACCATAGCAGCCCAGGCTGAAACTGATGATTCCCCGGTAACGGTAGCTCAAGCTGACGCTGAAACATCGACCTGCATTCCGTTGCAAGAAGTCACCACAGGCCAGAACGAAATTCGTAAGCGGATCGAAAATCGCTCTATTTTAGGCCATAACTGGCACACCGATTTCCTGGTGCCCAGTGAGCCTACCTTCAATTACTTTGTAGCCCTAGTGACTCCAGAAAATAACGGACCTTACTGGATGGATGCCCATATGAGACTGCCCCAGGGCGGTTCCGAACAAGCATTTAGCGGCAGGGCTGATCTACAGGCTGGTGAGACTATTTCGATTCCCCTTGAGTCCCCAACGGGGCGTCAGCCTGCAGTGGTGAATGTTCGCTTAGGCGGGGTTAACGGCAACTTCTACACCATTTCCGTAGCCGCCTGCGAGTAACCTTCATGGAACTCCCCCTGATTAACCTGTGAGGTAGAATGCTGAAGCAACAACGATTTTTGCTTGGATTAATCAGCTGTATAGCTGCCATTGGCTGGTTCTGGTTTTCCGCTGCAGAGGCTCAGCCCAATGCAACCACAGGATCCTTTCAGGGGCGAGGCATTGCCCAGGGGGCCGTTTTTTCCCAAGGACGAAATGCCAACGTGGCCTTGACCCTGGATGGCAACAATTTCGGCCTGGAAATGACTCAGTTCCAGGGCACCCATCTGCAAAACCAGTCCCCGGCTCGCATCCAGTACCGTGGGCAAGTTGCTCGCCGCACTAATGACGCCAGTGGTCCCAATAGTTTTACGTTGACCACCCGGGTGCGAAGTTTTGATTCTTCCGAGAACCTGCGAATTATTACCAATACCACCGGTACCTGCCGCCTTGAAGTATTTGACGCCCGGGTTATCTATATCAATTGCAATACCGTTGCCGATAATAGTTCCACTCGCTTTTTAGGCTTAGAGCAGTTTTAGGGTGTTGCTGAATTCAAACGAAACAACGGCCTGGTCACCATCTTGTCTAAGTCAGGCTGCCCTGACAATGCATGCATATTCTTCCCGTGCGGAGTCCATTCTTAATGATGTCCGGCTTTAGTGTTTTTCTAAACAGCCAGGTTTCAATTGTCTACAACTCCTTAATGGAAGCGGGCGGTCGGCAGACTCTAGCCCCGGGCGGTACAGCCCGCTCTGCTTTGCGGCTAAGTTACTGGCTGGTGGCACTGGTTCTGGGCTTGATCAGTGCGTCAGGGGCCCAGGCGGCCAGGGATGATGGGCTCAGGGTGGATGTCAGGGAGCCGGTAAAGTCTGACCTGGCAAAGGTGCCAAAGCCTTACCCTGCGAACTTTCCGATATGGGGTTCAGGGGCTCTAGGCGGGTTCCAGGTTCAGCCTCTTACCACAAATTCTGATCCTGGACCTGCAGCCATGGGGCCGGGAACAACTCCCTTAAGTGACGAAACCCTGGTGACCGATGCAGCTAGGCCGAGGCTTGAACCCTCAGCACCCAATCAAGCTGCCAGCCCTACTCTGCCCGCAACTGCTATAGGCCCAGCCATGGAGGTTGGGTTGCCCGGCTCTGCTTCATGGGAGGAGGCATCGGCCACAGACCTGACGGATCTGTCCCTGGTGAATGGAGTCGATAGGTCTTCTGGCGATGGTTTTGCCCAGGCAGATGGGCGGGCTCAGGCTGCCAGTTCAGCGGATGAAATGCCCTGGCAATTTAACGTTGAGCCTTTCCTATACCTGCCCTTTGGAGCCAATGGCGATATCACCGTCAGAGATATAAACGTCCCGTTTAATGCCGGTATTGGCGACATTTTCGATGCCATCGTAAATGACCTCAACTTTGCCGCCTTCGGTCGAGTTGAAGCCTGGAACGGGCCCTGGGGCATCTTTTTCAGTGGGGCTTACATGAATTTAGGTACAGGTCAAACGGCAGATATCCCGGTTCCTCCGGATCTGCAGCAGGCTGGCCTGCCTCCTCAGGTCTCTATTGATGCCGCTGCCGGTACATCTTTTGTCCAACTAGACCTGGGCGGGGCCTATCGTTTTGGCGATGGTAATTTGCCCACGGCCCTCAGCACCGCCGACAGCGAGTTTGATCTGGGGCCGTTTATCTTGGATGCCATGGTTGGGGTACGGCTCTACAGCTTCAACAATGAACTGGTGCTGACCAGCGATCTCGGGAACCGGTTTGAGTTCAGTCAGTCTAACACGATAGTTGAACCCATGATTGGCGGGCGAGCCCGATGGAATTTATCCCATAATTTGGCCGCCTTAGCCAATGCCAATATGTCTGGCTTTGGCATTGGAGACTTGACTTTTTCCGCCGCAGGATCTGCCGGAATCGACTGGCTTTTTTCTGGGAATACCTCGCTGCTGGCCACCTATGGGTTCACCTACCTGAACTACAGCAGCGGCAGTTCTGGGCTGGATTTGTTCACCCATGGTCCCCGCATCGGAGTTAAGTTCAGGTTTTGATGAGGACTTCCAGGAAGGGGTGCGACGCCGGCAAGATTTATAAAACGTTATGGCCCTTGAAGTTCTTTCTGCTTCCGATAGTTATCAACCAAAATATAAATACTGACCCGGAGTACCCACAGGGGAAAAGACAAAAATATCCAACCCAGTTGATTGATATAGCCAATTCTTAGAATCATAATTGCGGCTAATCCGACCCCCAGCCCGGCCAGCCAGCGGGGAATAACCCGGGTACGAATAAATAGGGATGAGGTTGAAATCATAAATACCCCGGCCATGCGAATGCCGTAGTTGGTCATCGTCTCTCTATCAACGGTAAGACCAATGTCGTAATAGCCAGAAGTTATGACCTGACTAGCCCCACGCCCGGATGGAAGAAAGACGCTCCCGGCTACCGATGAACTGACAAACACCATCGCAACAAATAACAGCCCGCTGCCCAGAAATACCGTACTGAAAAGTTGATCTTCACTGGTCGCCAAAACGGTCACGCACCACTCCCACAAACCACAGAAAGGCAATACTGGCGAAGGAGATCAGGTTAATTGCTACCTGGATCTTTTGTTTGTTAGCCGCAAACTGTGTCTGGTTAATATCAGTGTTCCCAGAGATGGCAGTTAACAGTAATGCTAAGGGGCCCACCCTTTCCTGCGGAACCCTTTGCGACCGGGAAGTGCAAGCTCTATACCCCCCAGCCCCTGGGTCCCAGACCTACAAACGTCCTATGGCCTTCGGACAGCAAGCAACGGCCTACTCCCCAAATGGGAGCCTGGCACCCATGACGGTCCTAAAGGTATGACGGCTCTATGGCGTCCGTCGCATTTTGCTGATTGCTGAACCCCAAAATTTTCAGGTAAAAGAGGTGGTGAATATCTGAGGATTTTGCAGTAGGGGTCACTTTCCCGGGGGCTATAAGCCGTGATTCGATGAATTGCCTTCCCAGTCTCTGGCCAGATAAGTTGTGCCATCTCGACAGCTGTCACAAGTAGGCGGTATAACCAGGGGCTTATGTCTTAAGCCTATGCAATTGACTATGTTTGCTTTTTTGATCTACCTCGCCTACTATGGCTAAAAATATAAAATGACTAAAATGAAAGTACTTCTAGTCTATCCACGCTTTCCAAAAAGCTTTTGGTCATTTGACGGAACCCTTGAATTAATCAGTCTTAAAGCCCAGCTTCCCCCTTTAGGATTAATTACTGTTGCCGCCATTCTTCCCCAAACCTGGGAGTTTAAGCTAGTTGATCGCAATGTTAGAGCCGTCACAGATGAAGAGTGGGTCTGGGCCGATCTGGTTTTAGTCTCGGCCATGATTGTCCATAGGCCAGATTTTGTTGAAACTATTCAAACTGCCAAACGGTTTAATAAATTAGTGGCGGTGGGTGGACCTTACCCAACCGCTCTGCCTCAAGAAGCGGAAGCAGCAGGCGCTGACTTTTTAATCTTAGACGAAGGAGAAATTACCCTTCCCAAGTTTGTCGCGGCCATTGAGCGAGGCGACACCAGCGGCACCTTCCGTTCCAATGGCGAAAGGCCTGACGTTACCACTACCCCCATTCCCCGCTACGACCTGCTGCAACTGGACGCCTACGCAGAAATGTCAGTGCAGTTTTCCCGGGGGTGCCCATTCCAGTGTGAATTTTGCGACATCATTGTTCTGTATGGTCGCAAGCCCCGCACTAAGTCTCCGGAACAGTTGCTGGCAGAACTTCAGTGTCTCTACGATTTGGGCTGGCGCCGCAGCATCTTCATGGTCGATGACAACTTCATCGGCAATAAGCGCAACGTCAAACTGCTGCTCAAGGCCCTGAAACCCTGGATGGAAGAGCGCAACTATCCCTTTTCTTTTAGCACCGAAGCCTCCGTAGATTTGGCCCAGGACCCGGAACTCCTGCAGCTGATGGTGGACTGCAACTTCGGGGCGGTGTTTTTGGGGATCGAAACCCCCGATGACGAAAGTTTGACCCTGACCCGCAAGTTTCAAAATATGCGGGATCCCCTTTCGGAGTCGGTGTTGACTATTACCCAGGCCGGGTTAAGGGTGATGGCCGGGTTTATTGTCGGGTTTGACGGAGAAAAGCCAGGGGCCGGGCAACGGGTCTATGACTTTGTAGAGCAAACGGCTATTCCCACGGCCATGGTCAGTATGCTGCAGGCTCTACCGGATACCGCTCTGTGGCATCGACTAGAGAAGGAAGGCCGTCTGGTGGGGGGCAGTGCCGATATTAACCAGGCCACCCTGATGAACTTTGAACCCACCCGCCCCATTGAAGCCATCGCTGAAGAATATATTGAGACCTTTTGGAATCTGTATGATCCGCTGGTGGTCCTGAACCGCACCTTTCGCCACTTTTTGATCCTGGGGGAAGGGCAGAAAAAAGCCTATCAAAATCGCACCTCATCTGCAGGAAGCCCCGACATCAACTGGGTCGTGATCCGTGCCTTTTTGATTCTGGTCTGGCGGCAGGGCATTAAGCGAAAAACTCGCTTACGATTCTGGATCAATCTGGCCATCATGGTATGGCGATATCCAGCAGCCACCGTAAACTACCTGGCAGTCTGTGCCCAGGCCGAGCATTTCCTGGAATTCCGTCAGATTGTGCGAGACAACATCGATGCCCAATTGGCGGTATACCAGGAAGCAAAGCGCATCAAATATGAGCAAACTGAGGAGCTAACGGCTAACGTGGCTTAAATTCCTTGGCCACGGGGCATTTAATACAACCCTGTAGCCATGCCAGGAAGGTCGGTTCGGCCCGACTGGAACAATCTCAGCTCCAGTGTCATCAGTAACGGTGTAGCGGGTGACGAAGGCGTTGTGGTCAGTCACCTGACGGTCCAGACGGCTCACGGTGAGCTCACAGTTCCCTAAGCCGCAAAATTCGCGGGGTCCTGGTCCCGCCGATGACGTAGGGGAATTTCTGGCCCCTGGCGGTTGCCATCCAATGCAGCGGTGGCTTCCAGGGATTCCCTCAGGCGCTTGGCGGCGTAGATAGACATATCCCGGGGCACGTTGACGCGATCGCGCAGATACCGCAACGCCGCGTCCGTTCCCGGGGGTGGCTGGCACAGTTCCCCGGTGATCAGGTGAGTCAACGCACAGCGCAGAGCCTGATCAAATACCTCATCCTCCGCCGGGTTCACCCGAATAATGTTGGCCCGATGCTTCAGCACCCGCTGCAGCGCTTCCTGCCGGGAAGTTTCAGGTTCTGGATAGGCTACATCGGGCAACCCAATCCAGGGCCCTTTATCTACCCGATTTTGATTCTCCCTGGCCTCGGGAGATTCATTGGCAAAGCATCCCCCCATCTGGGGCGGCAAATCGTGGGTATGGGTATGGAAATCGCTCTGGGTGCCGCGATAGATGGGGCGACTTTCCATGGCATCAAACCAGGCTGACCATTGGGGACTGGCCTCCCGCAGGGAATAGCCTTTGTAGTAAAACAGGCTGGCGTTCATCCGCTCCACGTAGGGGGTAAACACCACATCGGCGGTGCCAAACTCTGGTAAGAAATAAGGCCCGGCAGTGCTGGATAGGGCTGCTTCCGTCTTGGCCACCACCTGCTTAAACTGCTCTGCCGCTTTGCGATCCTGGCCCCAGCGGTTGGGATAGCAAAGCCACAGGCACCAGGCCCGAAACAGCAGCCGCTCCAGCTGTCGCAGGGGTAGCACGCGGGGGTCTTCCATGGCCTGATTCAGGGGGCCAAAGGCCTGCTCCAGGGTGAGCAGAATATCGTCGCTTTCGGTAACCATGCGGCCATCCAGCTCCAGGGCGGGCAACATACCCGAGGGCACCTTTTCTTTATACCAGCGCTCCTTCTCCCCATAGCAGAACATGGTGACTTTTTTAATGCGGTAGGGGATACGCTTTTCTTCCAGCCACAGCCACACTTTTTGACAGTAGGGACACCAGGCGTGGTTGTCGCGGTACAGAGTAACCCGGACATCGGCCTCGCTCTGCCCAAAAAGGCGCAGGGTGGCCTGGGCGTTGGTGGGGCCATTTACGGTATCCATGGCAAAGTCGGTGCGGGCTTCCAAATCGGCCCAGGTGAGGGGAGCGGTAGTCATGGCAGCATCCAGGGGAACGAAGGAGCAAAATACAAATCCATTGTAAAGTTTTGCTACTGTTTTTTGTTGGGTTTACTGGAACCCGGGCCAGGTCTTCCCTTAATTTAATTCGACGCTTGCGGCTTCCCGCAGGGTAGGGGGGCATAAGGTGAATCTCCTACAGCTAGAAGCTGGGGGATCTGAAGCGAATAAAATTTGCTTATCACTGAACCGAGAACTACGACATGATTCGTCGCTAAAGATAATATTGCTGTTTTTTTATTCCCATAAAATTATTTGATTTTATAGTCAATATAGATTTTTACAGGTAATGCCCCTTAACATTTCGCCAAGAAATTTAAGGTTAAAGACTTCGATATGAATTTGGGAATTCTCTGGATGGTAGCCTCTTAAATGGTTAACAAGGCATGGCATCGGTTCCATTTGAAGCTGTTGGACAATGGCTAGAAACTAATCGGCTCTGGTTAACTCAGCAATATTTGTCCACTCTGGTAACAACCGCTGGAACAGGGTCCCCCGGGCAAGTCAGGGTCGCTGCCCTGGAAAAGACCCTGAGCCAAATCCTGGCCCATTTGGGTCAGATATTGAGGCAGGCCCCTGATTATCCATCCTTTCTGGAGGGCTGCCGAGAGGGGATTAAGCCCATTGTTGAAACCGTTTTAGCAAAAGCAATGACCGACTCTCTCGGGCCTTACTGGTTGATGGAAGCAGGGCAACAGATTAGGTCGGCAATTCATGAACTGGTTTTATCGACTAGGGCGGCCACGACAACCGATACAACAGAAGTTTTGGAGCCAGACCTGGCCCATTGGGTACAGGGGTATTTCGACCAGGTAGAACTGACCGTATATCGGCAAATGACCGAATCAGTCCATCGGCTTTTACCGTTGCCGAGCTGCCCGTTGGTCGATAGGGCCATGCATTTAGATCGGCACTGTGCCCACGGGGCCCTGGATAACCTGCCCCTTGCCATTTACCGCTGCCGTGGCGACCAGGACTGGACCATGCTGATGGTCACAGACGGCATCCGTAGCCTGACGGGTTATCCTGCCGCTGCTTTTTTGGCCAATACTAATCTGAGCTTTGAGAGTTTAATTTATCACCAGGATCGCCATCGTGTGCGCCAGGAGGTGTCTGCAGCTTTAGCAGAAGGTCGTCCCTTTATCGTGGAATACCGCTTCATTACCGCTAATCAAGACATCCGATGGATGCTGGATCAGGGCCAGGGATTCTGGGACGAGGACGGCGATCTGCAGTATTTAGACGGCATTTTGATGGATATCACCGATCACAAGCAGGCGGAAGAGCAGCTGCAGCTCCTTTCCGAAGCCAGTGAGCAGAGTCCGGCTTCCATCGTCATTACCGACCATCGGGGCTACATTCAGTATGTAAACCCAAAGTTTGAAGCGGTTACGGGGTTTACGGCAGCTGAAGCCAGAGGAAAAAAGCCCAGCCTTCTCAAAACGGGGCATACCCCACCAGAGCAATATCGCCAGCTGTGGACCACTATTACCCGGGGTGAGACCTGGACGGGGGAATTTCTGAACCAAAAAAAGAACGGTGAGCTCTTCTGGGAAACCGCTTCAATTTCGCCCGTGAAAGATGTGAACGGCTCGATTACCCACTTCGTAGCGGTCAAAGAAGACATTACCCTCCACAAAGAAACTGCAGAATTGCTGGTGTACCAGGCCCACTATGATCTGCTTACCGATTTACCCAACCGGGCCCTGGCCATTGACCATCTGAAATTAGCCCTTAGTCAGGCCGAACGGGCCAGTGAATATGTTGCCGTGCTTTTGATTGACCTGGATCAATTTAAGACCGTGAATGACTCCATGGGTCACGACATAGGGGATCTGCTGCTATGCAGCGTAGCCCAACGACTCAAACAAATCATTCTGCCGGGAGATACCCTGGCCCGCCTGGGGGGCGACGAGTTTTTGATTATTCTGCAGGGGTTAGACGATCTGGAGCAGGTTCTGCCCTTTGGCCATCAGGTGATCGAAACCATCGAGCAGCCTTATCTGCTCAAGCAGGTGGAATGCTATACCTCCGCCAGCATCGGGGTTGCCACCTATCCCCTCGACAGTGCTTCCTCCAGCATTCTGCTGCGCAATGCCGAAATTGCCCTTTACAACGCTAAAAACTCTGGCCGTAAAAACATTAAGTGCTTTGAATCCGGCATGAACCTCTGCGCCCAGCGGCGACATCAGGTGGCGAACCAGCTGCGTCGCGCCCTGGAATTTGAGGAGTTTTCCCTGGTCTACCAACCCCTGGTGGACCTGCAGAAACAATGCATCACCGGGGCAGAAGCGTTGCTGCGCTGGCACAACCCTACCCTGGGGGATGTTTCACCAGCGGAGTTTATTCCCGTTGCCGAAGAATTAGGATTGATTGTTCCCATCGGTGATTGGGTCATTCATGCGACCTGCCAACAGATCAACCATTGGCAGAGCTACTTCAGCGACACGTTTTCTATCGCCATCAACCTTTCCCCCCGGCAATTCAAAACCCAGCGCCTGGCCGACGTAATTGCCAGCGCCCTCGACCGATATCAAGTCAGCCCCCGGCAACTCGACCTGGAAATCACCGAGAGCCTGCTGCTAGACGACCAACCGGGTACCCAGTGCTTGATGCAACAACTCAAAGCCATGGGTATGCGCCTATCCATTGATGATTTTGGCACCGGATATTCTGCCCTCAGCTATCTCCGTCGCTTTGCCCTGGATGTGTTGAAAATTGACCGGTCGTTTATCAGCGATCTGCCGGGCAACCAGGACCTGGGTGCCCTGGTTAGAGCCATTATTCCCATGGCCCATGAGCTGCAGCTGCAGGTCATCGCAGAAGGGGTAGAAACCCGCGCCCAGCTAGAGTTCTTACAGGCCCAGGGGTGCGACTACGCCCAGGGCTTCTGGTTTAGTTACCCCCTGGGGGCAGAAGAGTTTTTCAACTACGCCCTGGGGGGTATAGTGTGCCACAGTAGGTCTTAAGGAATGTTGTGCCTTGCCTCAGGGTTCTGCCGCTGCCATGGAGCCGTGTTTTTTGGGTATTGACCTGGGCTGGCAGTCTGGCCCTTCGGGAGTTTGCTGTCTGACCTTTGACCAGGGCAACCTTTCCCTTCGGGAGTTGGGCCGATATGCCACTTTGGTGGAGGTGCTGGCCTGGGTCGATGGTCACACCCAAGGGCTGACCCATGCCGTTGTGGCGGTGGATGCCCCGACCCTCATTCCCAACCAAACCGGGATGCGCCGGCCCGACCGTCTGACCCATAAATTTTTTGGCAAGTATGATGCGGGCTGTTATCCGGCCAACCGCAGTCGTCCCTTTGCCGCCCAATTAATAGGTTTTGGTCTGGCCCTGGAACAGCGGGGATTTCGCCACGCCCCCCAGGCCCCGGCCCAGTCCCCCGGAAAGTTTCAACTGGAGGTGTTTCCCCATCCTGTGACGATTCACCTGTTTAACTTGCAGCGGATTCTCAAATATAAAAAAGGACCCCTGGCCCAGCGCCGACCCGAACTGGAAAAACTGCGCCAATACCAGATCCAGGTTTTGCCCACCCTGGAGCCGCCCTTACCACTGACAGAACAGGATTTACCGACCATACCCCAGACCGGTTCTGCCATGAAAGCTGTGGAAGACCAGCTCGACAGCCTCACCTGCGCCTATGCCGCGGCCCACTGGTGGTACTGGGGCTTAGACCGTAACTGGGTATTGGGATCTGTGGAGGAGGGGTATATCGTAGGCCCTAACCTCACCGGCATGACCTTTGCCGGGGAACAAACAGCTACCGGAGTACCGATCAGGGAAGGGGAGTGAACTGCCACCTCGGTTGCTGATCCACTCCGGCAAAATCAGGTTCCAGCAGCCGCCACGGATCCTCATCTGACCCAGGCTGCATATAAAGGTCGAAGGGGCGAGACTGTTGCCGTTGAGCGCGGCTCAGGTCTCCTCCCTTGAGGGTGTAGGTGCCTTGTACCTCAATGGCAGACTGCCCACCCACAGTTACACTGCCCTTAGAGCTCACCTTAACCTGGCCCACAGCAAGGGGTTTTGGGGCATCCCCCCCACTGGCAAGCTGCGATCGCAGTAACTCCTGGGTCTGCACCAGTTTTTGGGCTACGGCCTTTTCCACCACAGCTTTAGGGGGACCAGGATGGAAAAAACCGCAGCCTGTGAGAGAAAGGCAGAGAAGAATTATGAGAAGAAGAGGGATAGGGGAGAGGAAGGAGCGTGGATGGGTGGATGGGTGGATGGGAAGTAGACGCGTTCGCGGCGCGTTTGCTTTGCACAATAGTGGCTTTCCGTTCGATAGGGTCTCGTCCTCTCGCCGCTGCACCATCACCGCTCCTTAAATCACCTGTTCATCCATCTTGGTGCGCTCTGACTTTAATCAGCCACCAGGAAATTCAACTCACTTGAAATATCAACAAAACCAACCCATCCACTCTCCGGGAAGCCGCTCAAAGTCTACCCCCCTTCTCCCAGCCCCTACTCGTCCACTCTACCCTGCGGGAAGCCGCTACCGGGTCTACCACCCACCTACTCACCTACCCATCCACCCATATACTCGCCCACCTTACGGCTCCAACGTCCGGGGATCCAGGGCATCCCGCAGGCCATCCCCCAGCAGGTTAAAGGCCAGGGAAGTCACCACAATTAGAACCGCAGGGGGCCAAACCAGCCAGGGTTGCAGCACCAGAATAGAGGCGTTAGTGGCGATGCTCAACATGTTGCCCCAGGAGGCGTCGGGTTGTTGAATCCCCAGGCCGATGAAGCTCAGCACCGCCTCGGCCAGAATGAAGCCAGGAATGGCCAGGGTAGCCGCGATGATGCCGTAGGTGGCGGTTTGGGGTAAAACGTGGCGGGCAATGATATATAGCGGACGACCTCCCATCACCCGGCTAGCCTGGACGAACTCTTGTTCTTTAATGGAGAGCACCTGACCCCGAATCACCCGCGCCAGACCGGCCCAGCCAATCAGTGAGGTAATCAGCACAATCAGCATGAATCGCTGGGCGCTAGATAAGCCAACAGGCAATACCCCGGCTAGCGCAACTAAGAGGTAGATGCTGGGAATGGTCATCAGCACTTCCACAAACCGCATCAGTACGGCATCTACTGTGCCACCAAAGTATCCGGCCATGCCGCCCACCAGCATCCCCAGGGGAAAGGAAATGGCGATGCCGATGAGCCCCACAAATAAACTAACCCGACTGCCGTGAATCAATCGACTGAACTGGTCTCGGGCCTGTTCATCGGTACCGAGAATGTTCCACCTGCCTTCCCCCGCCGTGTCAAACAAACGCAGTTGTCCACTGTCATCGCGGTGCAGAATCCGAATTCCGGAAGGCTGGCTGAAGTCTACCTGAATCTCTCGGTCCCCGGTTTCCAGGGAAACTGGGCCCTGGGTGGTGGGATACACATGGGGGCCAATCCATTCCCCCGTTTGCTGATGGCGCAGATAGAGCTGAGTCGGGGGTAACAAGGAGCCGTTAGGCTGAGAAACGTAGGGATCATAAGGCGCAAAAAAGTTTGCCCCAATGGCCACCACGTACAAAAAAATCAAAAGGATGGCCCCAAATTGAGCCAGACGATTGGTCTTAAGCTTCTTCCACCAGTTCATAGGCAGCGGGGGTTAGGTGTGGATAACAGTTTTCTCGTTCTCCACCATAAACACATTTGAGTAAAGGTTAGCAATAATTTGCTTGCCTTCCTGGGTTAAGGATAAGTACCGCAGCCCGTCCTGGATGTAAGGATGCACCACATTCCAGTAAAAGGTGGGATAGTTCGCCCTTAAATCGCTGGGGTCCTTATAGTTGAGGAACTTGTTCTGCCCGGTTTCTTCAAACTCATAGAATAGGGCCCCAATTTTCTTCAGATACCGGGGATCGCTGAGCTGACCAATTAAGTCCGCCGCCCGCACCAGGCCGGGGAAGTGCCGAGTATCCTGATGGTCTTCTTCCTTAGGAACCGGGAACCGGGTGAGTTCTATGTTGAGCTTAACGACCTCGGCGTTAATCAGGCGGTTGTTGCCAAACCGCTCTTCAATGAAGCGCTTGCCCCGGTCCACATGGTAGGGGGTGAGGGAGGCGTCGGATGCGCCCGGCTCCAGCATCACCATTTCATCGCCCTTGCCGGTGGCATACAGGTGGTTACGGTCCTGGTCGGCGCGGCAAACGCCTTTGACATAACCAATGTCGTGGCATACCAGGGAAATAATAAAGTGCAGCCAGTCTTCGCAGGTCACCCCCCCCTCGCGGATGTGCTTGCCCCGCAGGATTTCCTGCCCCACCAGGGCCACCAGAATGGTGTGCTCGACGTTGTGGTACAGAGCGTCACTGTTGGCGATATTTTCCAGGGCCATGCTGCCCGCCCAGGCAATGATGTCTTCGTAGTCAGGCTTTTGGCCTCCATAGGTGCGGTGGTAGCCAATCCGCAGCTTCTCTACGAAGTCAGCGATAAGAATTTCTGTAGCGTTGAACATGGAAGGAACCTGCCTTTCTCAGTCGAGCGGGATAAGCTACAAACGCGAACTGTAATTGTTAAGACAGTGACGATAGGAGCAGCGAAACCATTTGGGTATTTTGCTATTACATCAAACCTTCCCAAACTTGAAGTGTGATCCGTGTCAGTACATATTCTGAGACAGTATCCGATACATTCACCCACTGCCCAGGTTACAGATAAAATCAGCGATCCCGATGTTTTCGGGTTTAAGGTTCTAATATAGAAGAAACATTTCGTAATGTTTCCTGTCGTTCACCGATGGCGGAAAAGCTGCTGTGACAGAAGCCTATTCTTCTAATCCTGGGAATCCCGTGCCTCAATCTTCCGATCCAAGTCCCGACGCTGAGCTTTCCAGGGCCAGCGATCTCTCCTATCCCATCGCTGAACCGGCCAGAAAACTGCCGGGACGCGGTGTACTCATCGGGCTCGGGGCTGGCATTCTGTTGACCCTGGTGGGCACTCGCCTGATGGGGGGAGGAGATCCTCCCCCTGCCGAGGTTCCGCCACCCGTAGCAACCTCGGCAACTGCCCAGACGGTAACGACAATCCCGGCCCAAGTTGGTTCGGTGCAGGATACGCTTACCGTCAACGGCACGGTGCAGGCCGTAGACCTGCTGGAGGTCACTCCCCAGGTGAGCGGGCTGCAGATTCGCCAAATGCTGGTGCGGGAAGGGGACTCCGTTTCTTCTGGTCAGGCCCTGGCCATTTTGGATACCGAAACCCTCCAGGCCGATATCCGCCAGGAGCAGGCCCAGCTTTCCGTTGCCCGGGCTCAAGTTACCCAGCGGCGTGCGGCCCAGGCCCAGGCCCAGGCCACCCTGGCGGAGGCTCGACAAAATTTATCCCGCTTGCAGTCCCTGGCAGACCGGGGAGCCATCAGCCAGCAGGAACTGACCCGTCAGCAAACGGAAGCACTCACCGCTCAGGAAGCGGTGGGGCTGGCTCAGGCTGAGGTAGAAAGTGCCGAGGCGACGGTGCGATCGCAACAGGCCGCCATCGACCGCCTGCAAACCCAGCTCAACCAGGCCACCGTCCGCGCCCCCGCCGCCGGCATTGTGGCCGAACGGTTCGCTAACATCGGCGATGTCGCCTCCACTGGCGATCCGATCCTCTCCCTGATTCAAAATAACCAGCTCGAACTGGAAGCCGAAGTACCCCAGGCCCAGCTGGATCAAATCAACCTCGGTGCCCCAGTCAACATCACCTCCAGCAGCGACAGCCGCATCGACCTCCAGGGTTCCGTTCAGGACATCAACCCCGTTCTGGATTCCGAAACCCGCACCGCCATCGTCAACATCGGCCTCCCCCCCAGCGATCTTCTGCGCCCCGGCATGTTCCTGCGGGGTGACATCGTCACCAGCGCCCGCCAGGGAGTCGTCGTCCCCAGCACCGCCGTTCTACCCCAGCAGGATGGCGATACCCTCGTCTATATCCTCGGCCCCGACAACCAGGCCCAGGCCCGCACTGTCCAGACCGGCCAACGTCTCCCCACCAACGGCGACCAACCCGCCCGGGTGGAAATCCTGTCAGGACTGGAATCGGGGGAAGTGGTGATTGTTACGGGTGTGGGGTATTTGCAGGATGGGGATTTAGTCGAAGTAGTTCAGGGGGAGTTTTGAATTTTGAATTTTGAATTACAGCCGTTACACCAAGAACTCAAAACTAAGAACTCAAAACTCAAAACTTTCTACCCGTAAGTCAAAATTTTCTCTTTCTAAATTTCTTCCAACATGTCTTTCAACATCTCCGGCTGGTCCATCCGTCGCCCCATCCCCACCCTGGTGCTGTTCCTGGTGCTTACCCTGGGGGGGCTGCTTTCCTTTGGGCAACTCGGCATCGACTCGAACCCGAATATTGACTTCCCCGCAGTTACCGTCACGGTGACTCAGCAGGGGGCTGGCCCTGAGGAACTGGAAACCCAGGTCACCAAGAAGGTTGAAGACGCCGTCGCCGGGTTAGGCAACATCGATGACATCATTTCCACCGTGCGGGATGGGGCATCGACCACCATCATCAACTTTGCCCTGGGCACTGACATTGACCGGGCCACCAACGACGTACGGGATGCGTTGACGCGGATTCGTCAGGATTTGCCCGCCAGCATTCAGGAACCGCGAGTGCAGCGGCTGGAGTTTGAGAGTGGGGCCATCCTGACCTATGCGGTGAACTCTAACGGTCGTTCGGTGGAAGAGCTGAGCGATTTGGTGGATCGCACCATTAGCCAGGAAATTTTGACGGTCACCGGGGTGGCGCGGGTCGAGCGCATTGGCGGGGTTGACCCGGAAATTCGCATCGACCTGGACCCCGAACAGCTCGATGCCCTGGGGATTACGGCCACCCAGGTGAACGACCAGATTCGGGCGCTGAACGTGAACCTGCCCAGTGGTCGCGCCACCATGGGAGACCAGGAGAAAACCATCCGCACCCTGGGCAGTGCTGACACCGTGGAAGCCCTGGCCAGCTACCGGATTGTCTTACCCGGTGGCAACACCGTGCCCCTGAGCACCCTGGGTACTGTGAGGCAGGACTACAGAGAAATTCGTCAGTCGGCATTCTTTAACGGCGAGCCGGTGGTGGCCTTTCAGGTGTTCCGCAGCACCGGCAGCATCCTGGTGACGGTGGAGGAAGGGGTGACTGCCGCCGTGGCGCGTCTGGACGAAACCCTGCCGGAGGATATTGAATTTGAGCAAATCTTCACCCGCGCCGACGAGATTCGGGACTCTTACCAATCTTCCATTGACGCGCTGATTCTGGGCTGTGTGCTGGCGGTGGTGGTGGTCGGCTTCTTTCTGCGGGACTGGCGCACCACCCTGATTACGGCAACGGCCCTGCCCCTCTCCATCATCCCCACTTTTCTGGTCCTGCGTTACTTCGACTACACCCTCAACAGCATGACCCTGCTGGCCCTCACCCTGGCGGTGGGCAACCTGGTGGATGATGCCATCGTGGAAATTGAGAACGTTGAGCGCCACATTCGCATGGGCAAGCGCCCCTTTAAGGCGGCGTTGGACTCGACCCAGGAAGTGGGCCTGGCGGTGCTGACCACCACGGCCACCATTGTGGCAGTGTTTCTGCCGGTGGCGTTCATGGGGGGGATTCCGGGCCAGTTCTTCCAACCCTTCGGGGTCACGGTCGTCACCGCTACCTGCTTCTCAACCCTGGTGGCCCGACTGATTACCCCGATGATGGCGGCTTATCTGCTGAAGCCCAAGCCTGCCACTATCCCTATTGATTTCAGTGCTCCTATCAAGAATGGCAACGGTAACGGCTCTCGCAATGGCCAGGCGGTTGCTGCAACCAGTTATGGGGCTGTCCCTAAAGCGGGTCCCTATCGTCGTCTGCTGACGGCGGCACTGCGCCATCGATTTTTGACCATCGCCCTTGCAGTTGGCATCTTCTTCGGCAGTCTGCAACTGGTGCCCTACATTCCCACCAGCCTGTTTGAGTCCAGCGATACCGGCCTTTCTACCATTTCGGTGGAACTGCCCCCCGGTTCAACCCTGGCAGATACGCAAACCGCAACCGAACAACTGACCCAGGGAATCCTCACTGATCCGGCGGTACAGACCATTCTCACTACCGAAGGCGGCGATGAGGGCGTTAACACCGCCACCGCCTATGTACGCCTGCTACCCAAAAATGAACGGGACGTGTCCCAAAATCAATTCGAGCAAAACGCCCGCGACATCTTCCGCACCATCCCCGGTGCCCGGGTCAGCTTCCGCAGTGCCGGGGCTTCCGGGGAAGGCAAAGACCTGACTATCCTGCTGAAGGGAGACGACCCCGTTGCCCTGCGTCAGGCTTCCGATAACCTGGCCCGACAAATGCGCGACATTCCCGGCATGGCAGATGTCAGCTCCAGCGCCAGCCTGGTGAAGCCGGAAGTGCTGATCATCCCCGATGTGGATCGCTCCACTGACCAGGGCGTAACGGTGCAGAGCATTGCCGCCACCGCCTCCCTGGCCACCCTGGGGGATACGGATGCAAACCTGGCGGAGTTTGATCTGGGGGATCGACAAATTCCCATTCGTGTCCAAATTGACCCCATCCATCGGGATGATCTGGCTCTACTCTCGACCCTGCGAGTTCCCAGCAACACGGGGGAACTGGTGCCCCTCTCGGCAGTCGCTAATGTGCAGTTCGGTACCGGACCCGCCCAGATCAATCGCTATGATCGCTCTCGTCAGATTTCTATCGGCGGCAACCTGCAGGGTATAACTCTCGGTCAAGGCCTGGAAGCGGTAGACCAACTGCCCGCCATGCAGAATCTGCCCCCTAGCGTGACGCAACAGCCCTCCGGCGATGCCGAAATTATGCGGGATGTGTTTACCCGCTTCGGCCTCGCCCTGGCCACGGCGGTGCTGATGATTTTTGCGGTGCTGGTGCTGCTGTACAACAGCTTTATCTACCCGGTGGCGGTGATGGCGGCCCTGCCCCTCTCCGTCGGCGGTGCCCTGATGGGATTGCTGATTACCCAGAAACCCCTCGGGCTCTTCGCCCTGATTGGCATTGTGCTGCTAATGGGCCTGGTGACGAAGAACGCCATTCTGCTGGTGGACTACGCCCTGATGGCGAAACAGCAGGGCAAGTCTCGGTACGAAGCGGTGATGGAAGCGGGGATGACTCGCCTGCGCCCGATTCTAATGACCTCCATTTCCACCATGGCGGGGATGGTGCCCATTGCCCTGGAGCTGGGGGCTGGAGGAGAAACGCGGAGTCCGATGGCGATTGCCGTAATCGGCGGCTTTACCACCTCGACTCTGCTCACCCTGGTGGTGGTGCCGGTCATCTTTACCTACATCGACGGCCTGAATGGGGGTATTTCGAAGTTCTTTCGCCGCTTTAACCGGCCCCAGCGGGGTAAGGGGAAGCGAATTCGCAAAGAAGGTGAACCGAAGCCGTACACGT
This sequence comes from uncultured bacterium, assembly GCA_964590465.1. Taxonomy (GTDB): domain Bacteria; phylum Cyanobacteriota; class Cyanobacteriia; order Phormidesmidales; family Phormidesmidaceae; genus CAZPYG01. The sequence goes on from CAZPYG010000089.1 coordinate 21,011, forward strand.
TGAGCAAATAACCGTATAATAGGAGTCCAAAGTTTTGAGCGTTGAGTTTTGAGTTTTAAGTTGGCTATGGCACCTTGAACTCAAAACTAAGAACTCAACACTCTTAACTTCTCTGCGGGTGTAGTTCAGTGGTAGAACGTCAGCTTCCCAAGCTGAATGTCGACGGTTCGAGTCCGTTCACCCGCTTTCAAGGTATA
>CAZPYG010000090.1:0-18372 GCA_964590465.1 uncultured bacterium
CAAAATCGCTACAGAGTGGGTCTCCGTCGCGAACCTTAACAATGAACGCTGGCAGACATCCGGTCAGGGCCAACTTCCTTACCGTCCTGGCTCTCAGGGCGACATTGCGGCCTCAACATTCGATTGCGACAGCTCAACATCCTATGTTGCGGGGTAACAATGCTTCTGCAGCAGCGCAACCTACGATGTTGTCTATTCACAATGCCACTGTCATAGAGAAACTTCGAATATTCACCCGGCCCATTAGCATCTGCTCAATACACAATGCTTCATTCATTGCTGAACATAAATAGTTCACCCTCTGCAACGCTATCGCAGACCTGAAACCCTTTTTGGGCGGCAACAACATTCATCCAGGCTTCATCAAAACTGGCATTGTCTGGTCACAATCTTTCAAATTGAAGCCTCAGATCAGTGACATTCCTCAGGCTTTCCTCAAAAGAATACCTCTGAGCCTGCCTCGGAAACTATCGCTCTGGCCAGGTCACTCGATGGGTTTACCAGCCAGGGGCGAATCGGTGTAGTTTTCCAGCAAATCGGCGATATCTTTATAAACCGCGATGCACCCTGCCGCCTTGAGCCGATCTTCCGCGAAGTCACCGCTCAATAGGCCGACAGTACGCAAAGAAATTTTGCTTGCCGCCTCGGCATCGTAGGGGCTATCTCCTACAACGATCACCTCATGGGGGGCAAAGTTCTCGTTGAACTTCTCCAGGGCTGCTTTGAAGATATCCGGATTAGGCTTGGCCTGATCCACATCGGCAGAACATACGATGCCATCAGTTAAATCCGTTACGTTGAGCAGGTTTTGATAGTGGTTAGCCAGTTCCTTCTCCGCTGAAGTGGCCAGCACAATGGCCATGTTGTTCTGGTGAATCTGTTCGAAAAGCGCGCGCACCCCCGAAAACGCTTCCACCTGCTCCACGAAATTGTCCTGAAAATACTGTTGGCGGTACTGGTTAATGGCCTTGCCGTCCTCTCTATAGGCATCTTCAGAGAGCAGATCCTGCAGAATCAGGTCTCCCCCTTTGCCGATTTCCTGTTTAATGGCGTCAAACTCCAGGTCGTAGCCGTAGTGGTGAAAGGCCTGTTCCCAGGATTTGGAGTGGTAGTCAACGGAATCAACCAGCGTACCATCCACATCAAAGATGACGGCTTGCGGCATAACAACTCACCATACAGTACCTGTTTAGTGAACTCGGTTTAACCAGGGTTGTCATGCCTCCAAAGGCTGAGGCTTGAGGAAATACAGGAATTACAAAGGACTCTGAGCCTTCAGTAAATATCCCTGGAGATGTCCAAACTGAACCCTCGAATTTAAGTAATTCCTCGTAATATTAGATCACCACACATAAGGAGTTACGTTTATGGCAGAGGACGTACCGGTAATAAAGATAGCAATTGAAGATGGCAAGGTAGTCCAGAAAAACATTTACGATTCTAACGGTCGGCTGATCTCATCCATACCCTGATTGTGAATATTCAGGGGAACTCAATTGTCAGCATTTCTGATGTGGGAATGGTAAATCCAGATTTCATGGCGGTCGTGTAAGCGCTTCTATAAAGCAGGTGGACATCTCCCTCCCAGGAAGGAAGATGTCCACCCGGCAACCTATTACACTCAGCGGGGAATTACTTAGGTGTTTTCAGACGTGCAGTTGTCCAACGATCCCCTCTGGTTCAAGCAGGCCATCATCTACGAGGTGCCTGTGAGGGCCTTTGCCGATAGCAACGCCGACGGCATTGGGGATTTCCCTGGCCTGACCCAAAAGCTGGATTACTTGCAAGACCTGGGGGCTACCGCCATCTGGTTACTTCCGTTCTTTCCCTCGCCCCTGAAGGATGACGGCTACGACATTGCCGATTACACCAACGTCAACACCATCTACGGCAGCATCGCAGACTTCAAAGACCTGCTCTCTGCCGCCCATGAGCGAGGCATTCGGGTCATCATTGAGCTGATTGTCAATCACACCTCCGATCAGCACGCCTGGTTTCAGCGGGCGCGGCGGGCTCCCCAGGGCAGTGTCGAGCGGGACTTTTATGTGTGGAGCGACACGCCCCAAAAGTATCAGGAAGCCCGGATTATTTTTCAGGACTTTGAAACCTCTAACTGGGCCTGGGACCCGGTGGCCCAGGCCTACTACTGGCACCGCTTCTACTCCCATCAGCCGGACCTGAATTACGACAATCCTGCCGTACGGGAAGCGGTATTTAAGGTGGTGGACTTCTGGCTGGCCATGGGGGTCGACGGCCTGCGGCTGGATGCGGTGCCCTACCTTTACGAGCGGGACGGCACCAATTGCGAAAACCTGCCGGAAACCCACGAGTACCTGAAATCTCTGCGACGGTACATCGACGAGCGTTACCCCAACCGGATGCTGCTGGCGGAGGCCAACCAGTGGCCGGAAGATGCCGCCGCCTACTACGGTGACGGCGACGAGTGCCAGATGAACTTTCACTTTCCCCTGATGCCGCGCCTGTTCATGGCCCTGCGGATGGAAGATAACTTTCCCATCATCGACATTCTGCAGCAGACGCCAGAAATTCCTGACAACTGCCAGTGGGGCATTTTTCTGCGCAACCACGACGAACTGACTCTGGAAATGGTCACCGACGAAGACCGGGACTACATGTACCGGGTTTATGCCCAGGACCCGCAAATGCGCATTAACCTGGGCATTCGGCGGCGGCTGGCCCCCCTGCTGGGGAACGACCGACGACAGATTGAGCTGCTGAACAACCTGCTTCTCTCCCTGCCGGGGACGCCGGTGCTCTACTACGGCGATGAAATCGGCATGGGGGAGAATGTGTACCTGGGCGATCGCAACAGCGTGCGCACCCCCATGCAGTGGAGTCCCGATCGCAACGCCGGGTTCAGCCGGGCTTCCCCCCAGAAGCTTTACCTGCCGCTAATCATTGAGTCGGAATACCACTACGAGGCCATTAATGTCGAGGCCCAGCGGGCAAATCCTAACTCCCTGTGGTACAGCATCAAGCGGCTGATTGCCACCCGTCAGCGGTTCCGGGCTTTTGGATTGGGCAGCTTTGAGCAACTGCACCCGGCCAATCGAAAAGTGCTGGCCTTTATCCGCCGCTACGAAGATGAGACCATTCTGGTGGTGGCTAACCTGTCGCGGTTCTTGCAAACCGCTGAGCTAGACCTCTCTGCCTATGAGGGCCAAATGCCGGTGGAAATCAACGGTCGCACCGAGTTTCCTACCATTACCCAGGATCTCTATTTTCTCAATATCGGTCCCTATGGCTGTTACTGGTTCACCCTTAAACCCAGGCCTACAGAAGCTCACCCCGTTCACCACCACGAACCGCCCACCCTGCGGTTTCCCCAAACCTGGCAACAGGCCTTTTACCGGCGGGAGTTAGAGGCTCCCCTGGAATCGGCGCTGATCAACTACCTGCACAACTACCCCTGGGTTTCTCCCCGCATTCAGGCTGTGCGCATCGTTGAGGCCATACCGGTGGGAGCCAGCGGCGAAGCTCAGATGGTCTGGCTGCAGGTAGACCCCATTGATGGAGAATCCCAAACCTATCTGGTGCTGGTTAGCCATGCCGTTGGCGACCAGGCCATGCAGCTGTTGACCGATAGCCCCCAGTCCATCGTGGCCCGACTGAAACTGAGCGATGGCGAAACTGAAGACGCCGTTGAGGTGTTGTTCGATGCCATGGCCCCCGATGTGGCCCGAAATCCGGCCCTGGGGGAACAGATCTTTATGCCGCTGGTGCAAACCATTGCCGCCCGTCGAGGCATCAAGGGCTTTGCTGGGGAACTGATCGCTACGGTTACGGACCAGTTTCCCGAGCTTGCCCCCGAGGCTATCGAGAGCCTCACCCCGGTTCCCATGAAAGAGGCCTATCGCAACAGTACCGTTGTATATGGCGATCAGCTGCTGCTGAAACTGTTTCGCCGCCAGGAAGCGGGCACCAACCCGGATCTGGAAATTCGCCGCTTCCTCAGCGAAAAGCAATACGCCCGGCACATCGCCCCCCTGGCCGGTACCCTGGAATATCACCGCCCCAGCCGCGGCACCATCGCCGTAGGGTTACTGCAGGTTTATGTCCCCGACGTGCGCAACAGTCTGTCCTACACCCTCGACAGCCTGCGGGACTTCTATGAACGGGTAATCACCCAGCAGGATGAAACGGCGAGGGTTCCTGTCCCCACCGAGTCCCTACTGAAACTCCAGGAGATACAGCCCACAGCCCTTGCCAATCAGACCATTGGGACCTATTTGACCAACATCGAGCTGCTGGGTCGCAGTACCGCAGACCTGCATCTGGCCCTGGCCTCCGATCCCCTCAACCCCAGCTTTGCCCCCGAACCCTTCACCACCCTCTACCAGCGGTCTATCTACCAGTCGGCCCGAAATCTGACCGGTCAAACCTTTCGCACCCTGAGCCAGCGGCTGCCGGGTTTACCCGATGACGTCAAACCCCTGGCCCATAAAGTGCTAGACCACCAGGATGCCGTGATGCAGCACTTCCGCCAAATTCTGGAGCAGAAGATCACCGCCCTGCGCATTCGCTGCCACGGTGACTACCATCTGCGCCAGGTGCTCTACAGCGGTAAAGATTTCATCATCATCGACTTTGAAGGGGATCCCAACCTGCCCCTGAACGAGCGTCGCCTGAAGCGCTCGGCCCTGCGGGATGTGGTGGAAATGCTGCAGTCCTTTGGGTTCGCCGCCGAACTGGCCCTCCGCCATGAAGTGGAAAGCGGCATGCTGCGGGTTGACCATCTGCCGGTAATGCAGCAGTGGGCCCAGTTCTGGACCCGGTGGGTGAGCGCTACCTTCCTGCGCAGTTATTTGCACGTGGCTGGTCAGGGGGAATTCTTACCCAAAAACCGCCATGAGCTCCAGGTACTGCTGGATATTTACCTGCTGGAGCGCACCATTTACAGTCTGGCCCACGGGCTGCAGAAGCGTCCTGAGTTCATCGCAATTTCTCTAAACCAGGTGATTTATGCTTTGGGTTTACCCAAAGTTGTATTGTCCTAAACGATTTTATCGAGTGCCGGGGCTCTGCCTGGGCACCTTGGGACTGCGGCTCTGCCGCTTCATTTCGGAGGCAGAGTCTCCGGAGTGCATTCCCAATGCAAAGCATTGGAACGAGGGGCAACCAACTCACTCCCCTGCTCCCCCCCGCCCTGGCTTACTTCAAAAGCACCATCTTCGTCTTCACGCGACCATCCAGGTCGAAGTCGTAAATAATTGGCACGCCGGTGTCCAGTTCCAGGGCGGGTACGTCTTCTTCCTTCAGGTCATCCAGCACCATAATGATGGAACGCAGGGAATTGCCGTGGGCTGATACCAGCACATTGTCCCCGTGGCGAATATGGGTCATGATGCGGCCCTGGAAGAAGGGGTCCACCCTGAGTTTGGTATCTTCCAGACTTTCGCCCCCCGGCGGACGGGTCGAGTAAGACCGTCGCCATTCCATCACCTGGGCTTCGCCGTACTTGGCGGCGGTATCGGCCTTGTTGAGTCCCTGCAGGTTGCCATAATAGCGTTCGTCCAGGGCGGCACTGGTGAAAATGGGCAGTTCGTCATCGGGGTTACCGTCATAGGCGTCCCAGCCGTGCCAGTCGGGGTCGTCGGCGTCGTGCTTGAAGATGGGAATGCGTCCCCCGCAAATTTCGTCGCACTCCGTCAGGATAATCACGGCGGTTTCCATGGCTCGCATCAGCTTGCTGGTGAAGCAAACGCTGACCACGCAGCCCTTTTCCCGTAGCTTGCAGGAGGCAATGGTGGCCTCGGCCCGGCCCCGTTCACTCAGGGGCACATCCACCCAGCCGGTGAATTTGTTGACTGCATTCCATAGGCTCTGTCCGTGGCGGGTCAGGATGAGTTGTGCCATAGTTTTTCCTGGGGTCTTGCTGGTTAGGGTACTGATCTCAGCATGAATCGTCTACGTAAAGGATGGATTATGGGAACTATCTGTGGTCTATCCCCATCAGGAGTATCCATAGAAATCCGGTGTCGCGTGAATATTTGAAACTCATTGTTAATTCATTTTTACAAATAAAAACGAACTTTGTAAACGCAAATCTTTGGGAGAATGTCACCTTTTCACCATCAACTCTAAATCCCTCTGGCAAGTTTGCCAGAGGGATTTAAAATTTTGCCGATGTTAAGAAAAAGAGAGAAATCCGTGCTCCTGCCGGTATCAGTGGCTAGACTTTAAATATAGGAAAATCCATCAACTCTCTCTCAACCACTGATGGATAGACGAGATATTGTGCTCAGGCTCCTTTGCCATAACAGACCTATCCTCAGCCAGGGCAAGTCATGGTGCAGATTCACGTTAGGTGGTAGCAATTTCGTACTGTAACGAAACTCCAGAGGTACCGATTATGAAAGGCCTTAGTATTCCTGTATTTTCTTATTTTTTGGATGGCCTGGTTCAGTACTTTGTTGAACCGATTGCCCGAATTTTTGGCCCTGACGATAATAGTTATCCCGAAATTGGGGTTCAACCTTTTGCCGGGGAACCCTATTCGAAGTGGGTAGAATCCTAGCGGTGTAATGCCTGGGAGATTACCTGCTGCTGGTTTGATTAAGGTGGGCTTTAATGGTTGGTGCTACGAACCCTCCTCAGTTCAGGAGGGTTTTTCGTGACAAGGTATTGGGACCAGAATTGCTCTGACCCTGGCAATCCCTGTAGGATGTGGGAGATTTTTGCCAGCCTGTAACAATGACCTCTGCCTCACCCCAAACTACCCTTGTTATTCGCCCTGCAACCCCTGAGGATATTCCCACCATTGTGGCGCTGATTAAAGCCCTGGCGGATTTTGAAAAGCTGTCCCATGAAGTGACTGGTAGTCCTGAAGACTTAAGGCAATCTTTGTTTGGAGAGCGTCCCTACGCTGAGGCGGTGCTGGCCTGGGTAGATGAAACCCCCGCTGGCATGGCGCTGTTTTTCCATAATTTTTCTACCTTTTTGATGAAGCCGGGGATTTACCTGGAGGATCTATTCGTGCTGCCCGAATATCGACGGCAGGGTATTGGTCGTGCCCTGCTGGTCTACGTAGGTAAACTGGCCCGGCAGCGGGGTTGTGGGCGTTTTGAGTGGAACGTGCTGGACTGGAATACTCCGGCCATTGAGTTTTACCAGAGCATGGGCGCTGAGCTAAAGCACGAGTGGCGGCTGTGCCGGGTGACAGGGCAAGCGTTGATCGCCTTTGAACATCTATAAATTTCCCGGCGAACGCGCCATTTCCTGGTTTCGTGGGTATGATTCAGGCCAGAGAAAGTCTACTAACGTTGTCAGTATGGCGCAGGTTTTTATTTCAGCAACTCACGGTGGTGATGAAAACGGCATGCTGGACCCCGGGGTGGTGCTACCCAACACGACAGAAGCCGCCGAGATGATCCAGGTGCGGGACCTGGCAGTGGCTGAGTTGCGCTCCAGGGGCCTGTCTGTTCTAGCTGTACCGGATGACCTCAGCGCCGAGCAAAGCCTGAACTGGATTAACACCCGCTGCCGTTTAGACGATGTGGCCCTGGAGATTCAGTCTGCCCCTTTGCAGGAGTCTTCGGTGCGGGGGGCATCGGTGTACTACATCGGCAAAAACGACGTCCGACGCAGCCAGGCTGAGCTGGTGGTGCTGGCCCTGCTGCGCCGCACTCCCCAGCTTCCCAGTCGTGGGGTTAGACCCGATACCGAAGCCACCACAGGGAGTTTAGCCTTCTGTCGGGGCATCAACTGCCCGGCTATGCTGATGGAAGTGGGCCACCTGAGCAACCCCGCCGACCTGGCCATTCTGCAGAACCAGCGGCGGGATGTGGCCCTGGGCATTGCCGACGGCCTGGCCGCCTGGAGTCGGGCCGTAACCAAGGGCATGGATGAGGATGAAACGGCAGGCCAGCCAACTGAAATTAACATCAACATAAACGGTGGGCTGTACGACGAGGCGGGTTTGCTGGTCAGCAACAACGCCTATGTGCCGATCGATCTGGTCGAGCAGCTGAACTTAGACCTCGATGCTGGGACGAATCTGAAACGGGTGCGTTACAACCAGGTGGTCTACGTCAAGGCGATCGATTTGCGCCATTACAACATTTCCGTTAGGTGGGAGGCGGATGCCCGCACGGTCCAGCTGCGATCTCGCCTGGGCCTGCAAATTGATCCGAGTTTGGTGGACCGGATTATGGGTCGGGGCAGCACCTCCGAGGTGCAGTTGATTATGTTCCTCAAGGGCATCAACGAAGGAGCCATTGGCCAATATCCCGATCTGGCTAAAATCTACCGCGAAGAGGCCATGACGGAAGGGATTAATCACGACCTTGCCTTCTGCCAAATGCTGGTGGAAACCAATGCCCTTGCCTTTAATCACGGTCTGGACCCCAGCAGCAACAATTTTGGTGGTCTCGGGGCTCCCAAAGGCGGCTCGGCTAATGCTTCCTTTCCCAGTGTCCGCATCGGGGTCAGAGCCCACCTTCAGCACCTCAAAGCCTACGCCAGCCAGGAGCCCCTGGTGCTGCGCTCCGTCGATCCTCGCTTTCCCTACGTGCGGCGGGGGGTAGCACCCAGTATCGATCAACTCAGCGGTCGCTGGAGCGCGGATATGGACTATGGTCAAAAAATCCTTGCCCTGGTGCGAAGACTCTATGAGTCGGCGGGCTTACTGTAAGCCTGATGCTTTCGCTGGTTGCGGTGCAGTTTCAAGAACCCAGGTACCGTTAACTTCATTAGGATCCAGTGATGCAGGGTATTCTATCTGTCGCCCCTGCCGCAACAACTGGCGAGCGGCCATCAATGTGCAAAATCTCTTTGATGTGCGCTACTTCCAGGCCAACAACTTTGGTCGGGTGGCGATCGAACCCGTCGCACCGCTAACCATTGTGGGTAGTGTGTCGGTTGATTTTTAGAGCCGTTATCAAAGAGAGGGGAGAAGTTCAGCCATGAGGCAACAATATCGTCGATGGTTCGTGGCGTTTGCCGCCATCGCCGCCCTGGCCCTGGCCATCGCCTGTGGGGGAGGTTCCCTGGAAACGACCCTCCCCACTGAGGCTGGAGCAGAGCAGACGACTTCTCCCTGCCCCCTGGTCAACCATGCCCAGGGGGAAACCTGCGTTCCCCTGGAGCCTGAACGGGTGGTAGCCCTGGGCAATTTAGATTACGTTCTATCGTTGGGAATTAAGCCCATTGGGAACGATGAATTATCCAGTCCTAAGGTACATTTGCAAGACCACGTCGAGGGCATTGAGGATGTGGGGGGTGGCGACACCCCCAGCCTGGAAAAGATCCTGGCCCTCAAACCCGACTTAATTGTGGGAGGAGATTATCTGGATCAGAACTATCGATCCATGGCGCAGATTGCCCCAACGGTGCTCCTTTCCTTTGATCACAGTGGTAAGTGGAAGGATTTTCTGGGGAAGGTGGCAACTGCCCTCAATCGAACCGAGCAGGCCGAGCAGGTGCTGGTTGATTACCGCGATCGCATTGAGGCTTTCAAGCAGGCCATGGGGGGGGAAGACCGCCTCAAGGAGATTCAGGTATCCATTGTGAGGGTCTATCCCGACCGACTCAGCCTGTACCTGAAAGATTCCTTCTGTGGCACCATCATGGCTGACGCTGGGCTGTCACGCCCCCCCGCCCAAGACTTGAACGCTGCCGAAGCCCGCTCCCTGATGAATAATCCGATTCAATATGCCGTCAGCCGCGAGCGCATTCCCGATGCCGATGGCGACGTGATTTTCCTGTGGACTTACGGAGCCAATCATCAAATCGCTCAAGAGGCCGAGTCCCAGAAGGCTGCCCTGAAAGCCGATCCACTCTGGTCTACCTTAAAGGCCGTGCAGCAGGGGCGGGTTTACGAAGTGCCGGAATACTGGAGTGGGGGTGGCCCGATGGCGGCGAATGCTGTTCTGGATGACCTGTTTAAGTATCTGGTGGAGGAGGGTTAATCTTAATGGCAAAACATGTTCTGGTCGTCTGCAAAGCCTGTGGCGCTACTTCCGATGAGGATTCTCTCAAGCAGGAGACCGATGGCACCCGCTTGCTCAACCAGCTCCAGAAACTGCATGAACAATGGCCCCGAAAAGATGAGCTGGCGATTGAAACGACAAGCTGTTTGTGTATTTGTGAGCGGGCATGCGCGATCGCCTACGTGGGCACCCACAAACCCACCTACCTCTTCGGCGACCTGCCTGTGGAAAGTGCCGCTGACCTGCTCGCCGCCAGCGAACTCTACCTCGACAGAAAAGACGGCATGGTACCCGCCTTTAAGCTGCCAGCATCCCTCCGACCTTGTCGGATTGCTCGGATTCCCCCTGCACCGTAGAGAGTAGGTGGGTAGGTGTGGGGTTTTGGATGAGACCTGGCACCTGGTACCTGAAACCCGGTACCCGCTTCCCTTCAGCCCAACCCACCCATCGTCCCCTCTGGTTGATTGCCCCTGGCGAGGCGATACCGGTCCTGGGAACCCTGGGCGACTTTACTTGAGGCGGTTCTGCGTCGACCACTGGTATCGCTTCATCAAACAACGACTCCCCTGGTGTTTACCGCAACTGAGCACCGCTGAGCAAACGGCGGGGTGGAATGACTCAGGAACCTTCTGAATTTGCGCGTCCCTAACCTTTCAAAAAGCTGACCTGGCAAGTTCTTGATTCTTTAGGAGTTGCTGGCAAGCTTGATTAATGCTGCTCAGACTGCCAGGATTCACTAACCCGTAGTAGTCAAACACATACACCTGATCAGTTTGAACCGCTTTTAAATCGCCCCAGAATGGTTCAGTTTTCATCTGGTCAACAATGCCTTCACCCGTATCCACCAGCAGCAGCCGATCGGGATTTGCCGTCAGCACCTTTTCTGCCGACAGCGTGACATACCCTTCAATGGGGCCCTGGGACTGCATTTCCGCCGTCAGGTTTTGCAGATTGAAGCGGTTCAGCAAGTCCCCGGCCCAACTGTTGGCGTTGGGCGATAGCAGCGGTTGACGACTTACCAGCACCAGTACCGAAGGTGCGTCGCCAGAATCTGTTTCGAGGCAAGCGCTGTACTGAGCTTCCAACGGGGCCGTATCGGCTGCAGTAACTGCTCCCAAGGTTTGAACCAGGTTTTCAAAATCCTCCCAGCCATTGGTTTCCGTCGCCAGTATCGGAATCCCCGTGTCCTCAAGTTGGGCCAACGCCTGGTCATGGAAGCCCCTGGCCCCAATCACCAGATCCGGCTCCAGGGCCACGATGGTTTCTAGCTGAGGCGGGGTGCGTCCCTGGCTGACCACAGCAATCTCCTGAAACTCCGGTCGGTCCTGAAACAGAGAACTTCCCGGAATACCTACCAATCGTTCAGAGTCGAGGTGGTAAATAATGTCTGCACTGAGGGACGTCAGCGCCACAATGCGCTGGGCCGACTCGACGGGAGGGTCTGTCGTTGTCTCGACAGTCTCCGTTTCGGGCGCTTGGGAGGATTCGCTGACCGGGGTTTGGGTACCACAGGCGGTTAGGGTGGATGCGATCGCAATTAGGGAGAAGGAGAGGGTTGGTTTCATGGGTAGGTGGGTAGGTGGGTGGGAGAGTAGGTGAGTGGGAGAGTGCCTCAAAATTCCAAATTCACCCCCACCCGCACGTAGGTTCCTGGTTGGGAATAGCGGTTAATATCCGGCGCATCGGCGGGGACGTTGCGGGTGTCGGAGTAGATAAAGTAGCGGGTGTTGAGCAGATTATAAATGCCCAGGTTGAGGCCCACGTTGGGGGAGACGTTGTACTGACCGAGCAGGTCCAGCACCGCATAGGTGGGAGGAACGAAGGTGGTGATGTCGTCGGGGACGCGGGCGGTGCCGACGATGCTGCTGAGGAGTTCGGCCCGCCAGATGTCGTTGGGGGAGCGGTAGCGCAGTCCGACCACGGCCTTGAGGGGATCGACGCTGCGCAGGGGTTCGTCGCGGGTGAGGTCGTCGCCCTGCACCCAGGCCAGGGAGCCGAGCAGGCTGAAGCCGTCAGCGCTGGGGCTGAAGCGATATTCGGTGCCCAGTTCAACCCCAAAGATGCGCGCATCGCTAATGTTCTGGGTCTGGAAAACGTTTACTTGAGCGGTACCCCCCAGGGTGGGACTGAAGGTGGGGCAGGGGTCGGCATCCACCAGGCAGCGAATGCCGGCGGGTTGAAAGGTTTCGATGAAGTCGTTGTAGGTGTTGTAGAACCCGGTGAGGCCAAAGTCAAACTGGGGGTAGCGCCCCCGGATGCCGACTTCGAAGCTGTTGCTGGTTTCGGGCTGGAGGTCGGGATTGGGGATGGTCTGGTATTTGAAGAAGCGCCCGGTGGTGTTGGTGAAACCGCTGTTGATTTCGCTGTAAAGGGGGGCCCGAAAGCCCCTGGCGTACTGACCGTAAACCGACAGTTCCGGGGTTGCGTTGTAGAGTACCGCCAGCCGGGGAGAAAGGGAGGACGCTGAAAGCCCTGCAGACTCCGCGCCATTTCGGTTAAAGGCTTCGTCAGGAGAGGGGGACAGGTCGTAGTAGTCGAACCGCAACCCGGCAATCAGGTCCACCGGCCCCCAGGTAATTTCATCCTGCAGGTAGGCCCCAATGCGCAGGGTGTCGCTGTCGGGGAAGTCCTTTACCGGAAAGGTATCCGGAGGAATAGTGCGGGTGGATTCCCCGGTAATCAGGTTAGTCTGGATGCGATCGCGCGGTCGCGAGTTGAAGGTATTCGACGCCTCAATGCCATAGGTTAACTGATGGGACAGATCCCCCGTGGTAAAGTCGCTGCGGAACTGAGCCTCTCCCCCCACCGCCTGGCTGGTGAGTCGATTGGTGGTTTCCCGAAACAGGGGGGTGCCCCGGCTGGTGCGATTTTCGAAGTTTTTCTCGGTTTCAGTAGCGTCCTGGTAGTAGGCTCGGGCCAGGGCATAGTGCAACCAGCCGGGATTGTCGGGGTCGTCGAACTCGTAGGCCAGGGCCACCCGCCAGCGGTCGATCAAAATGTCTTCCACGAAGCTGGTGGTGATGGTGCCTGGGGCAGGAGAGCCCAGATTGGCCTCAGCGGTGGTGGTGCGGGTGTCGCGGTTGAAATCCTCCAGAATGATGCTGAGGTTGCTGAAGTCGTCGAAGTTGTGGACGAAGTTGCCGTAGAGAGTGGTGCCGCTGCGATCCTGGGGGTCGATCAGGCTGGAATCGGCGCGGACGATGGCCTCTCGGGCATCAATCCGGCTTACCACAAACACCGCTTCTGAGCCGGTGTCATTGCGACCCGCCAGGCGAATCGCTTCCGAAAAGCCGGCATTGTAGCTGGTGTAGACAAAGGGAATGTCAAGGGCGAAGGTTTCCCCCGGTGCCAGCAAATCGTCAGGCCGCAGGGATCGAAAGGTGATCACGCCCCCCAGGGCATCGCTGCCGTAGAGGGTGGACGCTGGCCCCCGCAACACTTCCACGGTACTGAGGGTGGCGAAGTCGACATAGTCGCCGCGTCCGATGTTGAATGGCCCAAACTCAAACCGCTCCGGCAGCCGAATGCCATCCAGCTGAAACAGAATGCGGTTGCCCTCAATGCCGCGAATATTCACGTCCTGCAGGCCGTAACGCAGATCGTTGCGCACCGAAACCCCAGGCTCGTAGCGCAGCAAATCCCGCAGGTTGACCACCCCGTTGAATTCCAGATCCTCCAGGTCAAAAACGGTGACCGTAGCGGGTAAATCCTCAATACTGCGGGGAGTGCGCGTACCCGTCACGGTGATGCGCAACAACCCATCTTCCGGAAAAGAGAGTTCGGCATCCTCCGCCTCTTGCGCCAGGAGAAAATCAGACGACTGAGCGTCCCCCCACAAAGAAGACCCTCTCTCATTAAGCCCCTGGAAGTCTTCCCCCTGAACTGCACCCTGAACTCCACTGAGACCTTCGGCAGAGCCAATGGCTAATTCTAAATTACCCATCCTGTAGGATATGCTGGCTTCTCCCCCTATCTCCTCAACAGGTTCTGACGCTGCCGAAGGGTGAGCAGTTATCAGCCCCAGCATCAACAAAAGACCAGAACAAACAGGAAATTTTCTCAATAAGAAAGACAAAAAAATCATGGTGTGCATCCAGAAAGAGGGTGTGTTGGCATTGTTCGGTTGTGTGAGGAGGGAAAGGGTGGGGAGTGGGGGAGTGGGAGAGTGGGTGTTGAGTGAGAACTGAATGTGCCTTGGACCTGAAACCTACAATTTGAAACCTGGGACCTGACGCCTAGAACCTTAAACCCGCCTACCTACCCACCTACTCCCCCACCCCCGTCGCCCGCATCGGACAAACCTGCAACCCCACCGGAGTCTGCAACAGACATACCTCCACCTCGAAGACTTCTCGCATCAGGTCGGGGGTCAGCACTTCCGGGGGTGGGCCGACGGCCCAGAGTTTGCCCTGGCGTAGGAGGGCGATGCGATCGCAATACCGCGCCGCCAGGTTTACGTCGTGGAGCACTGTGATGATGGAGAGCTGCTGCTGTTGATTCAGCCGTTTCAGCAGATCCAAAAGTTGGAGCTGGTAATGGATATCCAGAAAGGTGGTGGGTTCATCCAGCAGCAGCACCTGGGGGTTTTGGGCCAGGGCCAGGGCCAGAAATGCCCGCTGGCGTTCGCCGCCGGAAAGTTCTGCCACGGGGCGATCTCGATAGGTGGTTAGCTCGGTCCAGTAGAGGGCCTGCTCGACCTGGTGGCGACCTTCGGCATCCAGTTCCCACTGCCACCAGGTCTGGTGGGGGGAGCGACCTAAACTCACCAGTTGGTAAACGGTGAGGGCGGCGGGGAGGGTTTGCTGCTGGGGTAGGATGGCCATTTGCCGGGCGACTTCTTGGGTGGGAAGCTGGTGGATTTCTCGCCCGTTCAGGTACACCGCCCCCGCCTGGGGCGGCAGAATGCGGCTAATGCCCTTCAGTAAAGTAGACTTGCCGGACCCGTTTGCCCCTACGAGGCACAGCCACTCCTGCTGTTCGACGCTGAGGTTAACGGCTTCCACGATGGCCTGTTGTCCGTACCCGGTGGCAAAGTTTTGAACCGCAAGTACCATAACTACAACCTCCCCATGGCCGATGAACGGCGGTACAGCAACAGAATGAACACCGGGGCTCCCAACAGAGCGGTGACGATGCCCACGGGCAGTTCTACCGGACCAGACCTGGCTACCAGGTCGGCGGCAGCCAGCACCAGCGCACCCCCCAGGGCAGAAAAGGGCAGCACCAGACGGTAGTCGGTCCCCACCAGCAGCCGTACCCCGTGGGGCACGATCAGTCCAACGAAGCCCACCAGTCCGGCGATGCTGACGGCGCTGGCGGCCAGCAGGGTGGCGGTAGCGCCAATCAGGCAGCGCGATCGCACCAGGGAAGTCCCCAACCCCACCGCCAGTTCATCCCCCAGCACCAGCAGGTTGACCTGCCGCGACAGCAGACAACCGATGGTCAGGGCCAGCAGAATCGCCGGGGCCGCTACCGTCACTTCCCGCCAGCCGCGACCATTGAGGCTGCCAATCAGCCAGGTGAGGGCGGCCTGCACCCGGCCATCCTGAGTCATCAACAGCAGCATTGACTGCACAGCGCCAAACAAACTGCTGAAGGCGACCCCGCCCAGAATCAACCGCTCTACCGAAATGGTGGTACCGGTGCGAGCCAGCAGGTAGACCATCAGGGTAGTTGCGATCGCCCCCAGCCATGCCCCAAACGGCACCCACACCTGCCACAGCCCCAGGCTCACCAGCAGTACCACAACCAGCCCTGCCCCGGCAGAAATGCCCAATAAAAAAGGACTCGCCAGGCCATTGCGCAACATCCCCTGCAACAAGGCCCCGGCCATGCCCAGGGCAGCCCCCACCAGCAATGCCGCCAGCACCCGGGGCAATCGTAGATCCCAAAGAATGGTTTGATGGGTGGCTTCCCCCTGGCGCAGGGCCGCCTGCCACAGTTCAGGGCCAGTCAATGAAACTGCTCCCTGGGTCAGGGATAGGACCACAACCAGCAGCAGTAATCCCAGCAGAAGAATTCCTGCTCCCAGCGGTCGTCGCCAAAAGACACGGTTACTCTGCTGGGACTGCTCTAGTTGTTTAGGGGCAGGTCTTGGTTTAGTCGGAGACAACTTTGGCGGTGACATGGTGCATTCTTCTCGGATGTTTTCGGATGTTTAATTAACATTCGCTCCATTTTCTGAGCAGATTGGCGTGGGTTTTTGAGAGGAGAACGCAGTGCGACCCACGAGGGCTTATGGGACGGCGGCTCCTTTAAACCCAGCCATGTAACTAAGGAATGGGGATTGTATAACATTCAATTTTTGTAGGGCAGGCATCTTGGCTGTCCGAAGGCAGGTAAGACGGCTATCCCACTTGATTAAATTCTTATTCCTAAGAAAAATTCTGGGAAAGAAAATACCCCTGAGTAGTGCCTGCGCCCTTGGGTGATACCCCATAAGATGAGTAATTTCATTTCAAGAGATCGCCTAAGATTTTGTTTCGGCATTGTATTTAGAGGGACTTTAAAAACTGGATGAGGGCGGTGCGGTCGTCGGCATTCATCTGGCGGAAGGTGTCTTTGGAGGTTTCGGCTTCGCCGCCGTGCCAGAGGATGGCTTCTTCCAGGGTGCGGGCGCGTCCGTCGTGGAGGTAGCCCGAGTAGGGCAGCACCGTCTGCACCAGGCCCAAACCCCAGAGGGGGGTGGTTCGCCATTCGCTGCCGGAGGCCTGGAAATCGGGGCGATGGTCAGCTAATTCTGGCCCCATGTCGTGGAGGAGCACGTCGGTGTAGGGATGAATGGTCTGGTGGGCCAGGGCCGGAATTTCATGGGCGCCCGTGCGCATCTGTGACGTATGGCAGGTGGTGCAGTTGGCCTGGGTAAACAGCCGTTCCCCCCGCTGCACCTGAGGATCGTCCAGGGCGGTGCGACCGGGGACGGCCAGGGTCTGGACGTAGATGGTGGCCAGTTCAACGATTTCGTCATCAATATCCTGGTGGCCATCCTGGTCGGGAAACAGGGGATTGCTGACCCCCATGTCGTTGGCGTAGGCGGAAGCGGTTTGCTGCACCAGGGTGGGCTGGTTGGCCTTCCAGCCGAATCGGCCCAGGGTGTCGGCCTGCTGCTCTACGTTCCACACGTAGTTGGGTCGCCCCGAAATGCCGTCGCCATCTTCGGGGTCTGCCAGGGCAAGGAGGTCTGCCTCGGGCACGGCTTCTATGAGGCCTAACCCAAAAACGGGGAGGGGAATGCGGTTGGAGATGGCAACTTCATCGGTAAGGGAGGTGCCGTCCCATCGAGTTAATTTAAGCTGGGGCGATCGCAGCGTATAAGCCGTTCCATCGGCGTACTGCCCGGTCTGTTCCTGCCAGGTCACTTCCACCGTTGCTTCGGGGGGGTAGCCGTAGACCCCCTGCTCCTGAACCTGGGTTCCGATACCGGGAACGGGCGGGGTGTTGGCGGTCACCGCTACCGCTTCCAGGGTGTAGGGGTGATCGGCAGGGAGGGAACGGGCGGCATCCTCCTGCAACAGGCTGACCCGCACGACCCGCTGGCCTTTTTCCTGAAACCCCCGCCCATTATTAATGTGGCAAGCTACGCAGGAGCTGCTGTTAAACAACGGTCCCAAACCAGGATTGACATTGGCCGGAGGGGTGACGAAGGCCGCCTCAAAAGCGATGTCTCCGGCAGCATGGCGATCACCCCAGAAATCGTTCAGGTTTGGGGCCGGCTGAGCGTAGGCCTGGGAGGAACGGATTGGCAGGGTGGTTGCCCCGCCCGCCTGGGGAAGCTGGGCGATGGCGGGACGATGTAACATTGTCGCCAGGACAACGCCTGCGATCGCAGCCATCACTCCCAAACCCAGGCGATGCAGCCAGCGATTGGGTTGTAGGTGGATTTGACTCAAGCGTCGCGTCATTGCTGCACCAGGGGAAGCACTTGCTGCTGAAAGATGTCGAACAGGTCCAGGACGCTCTCCTGGGCGGCAGTAATGGAGGGCTGGGCGGTGGGGTCGCACAGGGTTTTTTCCACTGGTCCCGGAATCGCCTGGACGTTAGCCATAGCCAAGTCAAACTTTTCCCGAATTTCCGCATCCAGGGCCGGGTCGATGGCCACCACAAAATCTGTCAGGCCTCGTCCTTCGGTACCTGCCGCTGCAAAGTCCCCAAAATAAACATTCTGAGCGCTTTGCACATTGGCCTCAAAGTCATCCAAAGAGCTTTGGGAGAACCGGCTTTCCAACAGGAAGGGATTCTGGGCAGCCATCGCCTCCCCGATTTTGACGTTGCCTAATTCATCCAGAATGCCGATGATGCCCTGGGTAATCTCTTCGCCAGCCGCCTGTACAGTGGGATAAATTTCGCTGCCTTCCCCGGCAGTCACAAATTCGCTGCGAAACGCAGGATAGCCACCTTCACCACCCTCACCACCTTCGCCGCC
>CAZPYG010000090.1:18472-21112 GCA_964590465.1 uncultured bacterium
CACCACCTTCGCCGCCGCCCTCCACGGGGACTGCCACACAGGCATCAGTCTGACTCAGCAAGGTAGAAATCTGGTCTTCAGGAAGAGAATGGTAATCTTCCGTGATGGACTCAGATAAAGCGGGGGAAACTGTCCCCACGCTCACCAGAGCATAGGTGCCAATACCAGTCCAGAGCTTTAATTTCTTATTCACAACCTTCTCTCCAAAGAGCATTCGTCCCTGTTAGACCGCCAGCCCGAGGCCAGGACGGTGGTGTATCGTCCTATCACTATTGACATCAAATCTCAAAAAGATCAAGCTCTTTTATAATTTTCTTGGAATTGTCTTGCAACTACATATCCAGTGAGCCTGCCGAATGACCCGCCAGGGACTGAAGGTGAGACCAATGGAATGAGACCTGAATCACCCTGAAAACTACTGGAAAAGAGCTTTCTAGATGCAGAAAAATCTTTCACGGACAGAGTCACCTGCCACTCCTGAGATAAAGCTCCCCGGAAAGGAGGATGATCCACGCCAAAAATTGTTGAAAATATTTTTTGATTAGCCTATCCCTGTCAGCTGACGGGAATTATCGGGAAGCCAACCAGGCTATTGAGAATTAAGCACAATAACAAAACTCTCAATGGAAGGTATTGATAACAATTATCATTACAACAGCACCTGAAAGCTTTGCAGTAAAAGGATTTCGGGCGATTACCTTCTGATTTATCCGTATTTCAAGACAAAATTGTTGACATTTATCGTCAATAGTGAGAAGCTTCTGCAAGGAAATATCTGGATGCCCGGTCAGCCGTTCATCCTGTTGATCGGCTGGGGAAGATGGATTTCTTAAATTCAACTAACCATTTGGTGTGAGAAGTGAACCCTATGACGACTATTAAGTGGACGTCTTTTTTTGTCGTTCCAATTGCCTGCGGAACGGCCTTTGCGTTGTCTGGTGCTGCCACGGCAGTTGAGGCCGGTGCCTCCCCTGTCGTTACTCCTATCAACGAGTTAGAGACCACGGCAGGGGCTGAACCCCCACTGCAGCTGGCCCAAATTACCAGTGTGTCTGAGTTGACCGATGTTCTGCCCACCGACTGGGCGTTTCAGGCTCTGCAAAACCTGGTGGAAACCTACGGCTGTATTGAGGGTTATCCCGACCGGACCTACCGCGGCCAGCGCAGCCTGACCCGTTTTGAGTTTGCCGCTGGTTTGAACTCTTGTTTGAATGTGATAGCTGGCCTGGTTGACACCGGCCTTTCCGCTGAAGACTTGGCTGCTATCCGTCGTCTGCAGGAAGAATTCCAGGCCGAACTGGCGACCCTGCGCGGTCGTGTAGACGCCCTGGAAGCTGAAACCGCTGAACTGCGGGCTCAGCAGTTTTCAACCACCACCAAACTGCGGGGTCAGGTCGACATGCACATTGGGGTGCCATTTGAAACCTTTGGTGCTGTTGGCCTTGAAGATCTTGACGGTGATGGCATTGCTGAAGAAGTCTTTAGCGTTGATGAAAACGCTACTTCCGTTGCATCTCGGGCGCGCCTGAATTTTGACGCCAGCTTTACCGGGGAAGATCGGCTGCGGATTCGTCTTCAGGGAGGAGAGGGTAGCTTTCTAGAGCCCTGGGGTGGCCTGGCAAGTGGTGGGGGTGATGATTTCGATGTCACCATTGATGACTTTTATTACAGCTTTCCCCTCGGCAGCCGCATTGACGTAACCGTTGCGGCCCGCGGTCTGGTAGCGGATGACTGGGTTACCAGCACCATCGTTCCCTTTGATGGCCCAGCAGTCGCCGGAGCCTCCACTCCCGGCTTCTACGGTTCTGGAGGCAGCTCCAGCAATGGTGCTGGCCTTGGGGTTAGCTTCGCTCTTACAGATAACTTTGTGATTGATGCCGGTTTCACTGGCGGCTACGGCGACGCTTCTAACCCTGGGGTTGGCATTTTCTCATCCTCCAGCCAGAGCTACATTGCCCAACTCAGCTACCTGAGCGATGGCTTCCTGGATGCCGCCTTTGCGTACATGCACAACGATGTGTCTGATTTCCCGGGCGGACGGTCTACGGATACTTTCGCTGGTTTATTAAACCTTGACTTCGGCGGTTTCTTCGTTGCTGGTTATGGCGCTTACCAGGACTATAGCGATGGGGATGATTTTAACTGGACTGCTGGTGTGGGCATCAACGACCTGTTTCTGGAAGGTTCCCAACTGGGAGTTTACGGCGGTCAACTGCCTGAGCTTGCGGTCTTCGATCAAAACCCCTGGTTGATTGAAGGCTATTACGAAATTCCCTTCAATGAGTTTCTCACGATTACTCCTGCGGTTATCTACGCTAATGCTGATTTCATCGGAGTAGGCGGCACTCAAGACAGCACCTTATACGGTGCTATCCGGGCCACTTTTAGTTTTTAAGTCGGGCGTACTTGTAGACAACATCAACTCTCCTTACACAGCAGCCCTGTTGGAATCAACAGGGCTTTTTTTTGCATTATTCCTGTTGTTTAGAGCACTGCTGAGGGGCGCTGATACTGTCTAATTTGAATGTTACTGAAACAAGTTGAAATCAATCCTTGCAAATGGCCGAAAGCCTTTGTCTACCGTAGGGTGGACACTGCCCACCAGGTTTAATTCAGTGACATTCCTGTCTAACTTGAGTT
>CAZPYG010000091.1:0-20922 GCA_964590465.1 uncultured bacterium
ATCAGCTTGCGGATTTGCAAGTCTGTCAGGGTAGAAGAAGAATGGGAGATATCAGAGATCATCGCAAAACCTGACGACAGGGATTAAGTGATTCCACTGTCTCACCTTCCCAGAGCAAGATTAAGTAGACGTAAAGGATGATATTCAGGTCATATTTTTTAATTCTCCATCGTAGGAAGAATAGCCATGCCCGTTATCTTCTGAAATCCCTCTGAATGGCCATTCCCTTCAGCAATTAATCTGCGATGATGCTGAGGTTAGTCGATCTTTGGCCCATGAATTTCATCAACCTTTTCTTCATTTTTCTGATTATCTCCTCGGTGCAACCGGCTGTTCAGCGACGCATTGTGGAATCGAGACGGTTAAGTGCTATCCGCACCTTCGAGCAGCAGCGGGGCAGCCGAGTGATTTTGTTGATTCATCGGCAAGAGTCCATTAGCCTTTTGGGAATTCCCATCTCAAGATTCATTAATATCGAAGACTCTGAGCAAATTCTGCGGGCGATTCGCCTGACTCCACCCAACGTCCCCATTGATTTGATCCTGCACACCCCGGGGGGACTGGTGCTGGCAACCGAGCAGATTGCCCGAGCCCTGCTGCGCCACCAGGCAAAAGTGACGGTCTTTATTCCCCACTACGCCATGAGCGGCGGTACCATGCTGGCCATGGCAGCGGACGAAATCGTGATGGATGAAAACGCTGTGCTGGGTCCAGTTGATCCACAATTGGGCAACGTGGCTGCCGCTAGCCTCGTGAAAGTACTGGAAGAAAAGCCCATCGAAAAAATCGATGACCAAACCCTGGTTACTGCCGATGTGGCGAAAAAAGCCATTCAACAGGTGCAGCGGTTCGTGCGATCGCTCCTGGAAGATTCCATTCCCCAGCAAAAAGTGGCTCCCGAAAACATCGACCTGATCATCGAACGGTTGACCACCGGCCAGGTAACCCACGACTATCCCATATCGGTTGAAGAAGCCACCGAAATGGGGCTCCCCGTCACGGTCGGATTACCGGTGGAAATCTACAACCTGATGGATTTGTATCCCCAACCGATGATGGGACGACCAACGGTGCAGTACATCCCGATGCCCTATCAAACCCGTCCGGCCATACCACCGGGTAAAGGGCAAGCAGACTGAGGTTTTAAGGAACTCTGGTCAAAAATTGCTCAATCAATTCCTTCGCTGGTTCTACCATGGCCCAGGTGCCATCCGCTTGTCGGCGTAGGGTGGCAAACGCAACGATATCTCCACTGCCAATGGTATCTCCCTGGTTGCGGTCACCCCATCTTGGCTGCCGGACTCCGCATAGACGGAACAGATAGGCCGGCACTTCAGGACTGGACAACACAATACAGAGATCCTCTTTGTCTTGCTGGGGCTGTACGGTGCCGTCAAAAGGCATAAATAAAGCCTTGCCACCCAGGTTGATGGAAATATCCCCCAGCCCACTCTGCACCGGATACCCGGCTAGGGTATCTCCCGGTTGCAGGGACCAATCCTGGTAATAGTTGACATTGCGAGGGGCCACCGACTCCCCCGACCCGCTACAACCGACCACCGCCATACCCGTCAGCACCATCAGGAATTTCCTAAAGCTGCCCCGGCATAGCTGACGCTGTCTCCGATTATGCTCGCCCCGTTGCTGCCCCATGCCATCAAATACAAATGCATTAAGTGCATACGTACTGACTACACTAATGCGGTTGGGCAAAAATGACATCGGTGATTCAGAGACCAAACCGAAATAGTCGTATCAAAAAGCACATGGGTTAAGCAAACCCTGGCAAATGCCAAAGGAATCAACACAAAGCGCTAGGATAATGAAGCCGTTTGGAGGGTTGTCGTGTTTTTCAGCGTTGTCATCCCCACCTATAACCGTAAACCCATTCTTGAGAAATGCCTGCGGGCATTGGAGCATCAAACCTTTGATGGGGATTTAATCTCTGACTACGAGGTAGTGGTGGTCGACGATGGCTCCACCGATGGCACAGTTACCTGGCTGCAAGACCATGCACCAGAATTTCCCCATGTGCGGCTGTTTGAGCAAGACCATAAGGGACCGGCAGTCGCCCGCAACCTGGGGGTAGAGCAGGCCCGTGGGGACACGATTATTTTTATTGATAGCGATCTGGTGGTGTTGGAAACCTTTCTTCAGTCCCATGGCTCCGCCTTAACGCGAGGCCAGCAGGAACGGGGGCATAATCGGATCTTCACCTACGGTCGGGTGGTCAATACCTGCAACTTTGAAGCCCCCACCCGTGAACCCTTCAAAGTGACCGACTACTCCCGGGCATTTTTCGCCACGGGGAACGTGGCGATCGCAAAACACTGGTTGATGGCAGCGGGCCTCTTCGACCCCCAATTTACCCTCTATGGCTGGGAAGATCTGGAGCTGGGCGTCCGCCTCAAAAAGATGGGCCTGAGCCTCGTTAAAGTGCCCGAAGCCGTGGGTTATCACTGGCACCCTCCGTTCACCCTCGACCAGGTTCCAGCCCTGATCGATAAAGAAATTCAACGGGGCCGCATGGGGGTCTTGTTTTACCAGAAACATCCCACCCAGGAGGTGCGCCTGATGATTCAAATGACCTGGCTGCACCGCGTCCTCTGGGGCACCCTTTCCCTGGGGGGACGCCTCAACGAAAAGACCATGGGTCCCCTCCTGGGCTGGCTGATTAACCAGGGCAAACCTCAACTGGCCCTGGAAGTCGCACGAGTCTTTCTCAACTGGTACAACGTGCAGGGCGTTTATGCCGCCTACGGGGAACTGCAACAGCAGGGGGGATGACGGCGATTAGGTTTGCTCCCCCGTTACCATCCGGGTCACCATTAAAATTCCGGCTGAGCTAAGGGTAGCCAGGAGTACGAGCAGGGCAAACTCTGGTGAGAGTGGAATCGGGAGTGGAATTGGGCCAATATTGAGCAGAACCAGGTTCAGCATGATGGCAGGGCCTCCAGCGAAACGCTTCTACTTTAGTTGTAGATCCAGACTCTGCAAGAAATGGAAAAATGGAGCAATTCTTATCTCAACCGTCCCTAAGGAGGCTGGGGTCACCTTGAGTAGCCCAAGCCTGAAGAAGCTGTGTACGTTCTAACCCAAACCCTGGTAAAAAATCTTAGGGACAAAGTATCACGAAACCATCAAAAGTTTTCAGCTTACGGAATCATCGTTAAGGTCATCAACCCCAGGGGCAGGAGGTTCCGTCCTGGTGTTACCTGACTACTCAAGCTTTGGAGGCGAAAAGAATAATGACCAGACCAGACCAGAGTCATAGGCACGGGGAGCGCGCTGTCTTCAGCCAGGTCTTGCAGGTACGGGGAAAGACCTGGCGCTTTGGAGTTTTCCTGACCCTCACCCTGCTTGGATTGTTCAATGCCGCTGCTTGGGCTCAACCCGTTTCCGGGGCCGCGGAAATAGCCAATATCCAGGTAGCCCTTGATACCCTCTGGGTCCTGATTGCAGGATTTCTGGTGTTTTTCATGAATGCCGGGTTTTGTATGCTGGAAACGGGGTTTTGTCGCAGCAAAAACGCCGTCAACCTATTGGCTAAAAATTTGATTGTGTTTGGGCTATCAACGGTGGCCTTCTGGCTGGTGGGGTTTGCCCTGATGTTTGGGGATGGCAGTCCTTTTATCGGCACCAGTGGCTTTCTGCTCAGGGGGGTAGACAACAGCCCGGCGACCGCCGAGGCCTATGCAGGGGTTTACAGTTCCCTGAACTGGGCCGGAGTGCCCCTTAAGGCCAAGTTTTTCTTTCAGCTAGCGTTTGCCGGTACCGCCGCCACCATTGTGTCCGGGGCCGTGGCAGAGCGAATCAAGTTTCTCGCCTTTTTTGTGTTCAGCCTGCTGCTGGTGGGGTTCTCCTATCCCATCACCGGTCACTGGGTTTGGGGAGGGGGGGTTTTAAGCAACCTGGGCTTCTGGGATTTCGCGGGTTCCACCGTGGTCCACTCGGTCGGAGGGTGGGCCGCCCTGGTGGGGGCAATTTTGCTGGGTCCCCGACTGGGGCGGTATCAGACCCGTCCCGTTGCCATGCCGGGCCACAACTTAAGCCTGTCAACCCTGGGGTGCCTGATCCTCTGGCTGGGATGGTTTGGCTTTAACCCCGGTTCCACCATGGCTGCAGACCCCGCGGCCATCAGCCATATCGTAGTCACCACCAACCTGGCGGCGGCCCTGGGAGGTCTAGCAGCAACCGTTGCCTCCTGGGTCTTTTTGACCAAGCCTGACCTCTCCATGATCATCAATGGGATTCTGGCAGGGCTGGTGGCCATTACGGCTCCCTGCGCCTACGTCAACCTCTTCAGTGCCGCTTTGATTGGTCTGGTGGCCGGTACGGTGGTGGTCTTTTCCGTCACCCTGCTGGATCGTATCCGGGTGGATGATCCGGTGGGTGCCATTTCGGTCCATCTGGTCTGCGGTATGTGGGGCACCCTGGCTGTGGGATTGTTCAGCATCGGCCCGGGTATCTTTCCCTGGTATCCCGAAGGGGGCGGTCCCGCCCCGGGATTCTTCATGGGTGGCTCTCTACAGCCCCTGATTATTCAGGCGACAGGCATTCTGGCGGTGGGTGCTTTCACCGTGGTGTTTAGCCTCGTGGCCTGGTCCCTGATCAAACTCACCATCGGCATTCGCGTCTCTCAAATGGAGGAAACCAAAGGATTAGACCTCTGTGAGCATGCCATGGAAGCGTATCCGGAATTCAACCTGCCCCGGTAGGAGCGAACCCGGCTGGCCGGGGCCTGGTACCCATGCGGTAGTATCGACATGAATTCAAAGTCAGGAGGGTAGAACCTATGTTCCACTTATATTTTGGCCTGTTCGATATTGTCCTGTACCTGGGGGGTGCTTACTCGGCGATGGTGCTGGCTAATGCCATCTGCGATCGCCTGGATCAAGCCGACGCTGCCCGCGCCACCACCCAGGACACTACCCCTGAGCTAGCTCCCATGCAACCCATTGACCCCACCCTTTCGGCCCCCGTCATTAAGCCCCGGGCCGAGAAGGTCAAGGTATCTCTGCGTTAGGAAGGCCATGGGCAGGCCATCACCCTGGTTACCTGAATTCCCCCCAAAAAAGGTTGATTCATCGCCTCCCAGAGCCTTTATCCAAACTGTTTAAGATAGCCCCTTCACAAATGACTATGATGGGGAATACAGTTTTTGCATTAATGGAAGAGTAGGAGCTAAGGGCGTGGAGTCCAAGTACAACCCCGCAGAAATCGAACCCAAGTGGCAACAAACCTGGACCGCACAACAGCTAGATCGGGCCATAGCAGATCCCGACAAGCCTAAGTTCTACGCCCTGTCTATGTTTCCCTATCCTTCCGGAAACCTGCACATGGGCCATGTCCGCAACTACACCATCACCGACGTGATTGCTCGGGTGCGGCGGATGCAGGGATACCGGGTGCTGCACCCCATGGGCTGGGATGCCTTTGGCCTACCCGCCGAGAACGCCGCCATCGATCGGGGGGTCCACCCGGCCCAATGGACCTACCAGAACATCGATCAGATGCGGGAACAGTTGAAGCAGCTGGGCCTCTCCTACGACTGGGATCGGGAAGTGGCGACCTGTTCCCCCGACTACTACCGGTGGACCCAGTGGATCTTCATCCAAATGCTGAAGATGGGGTTGGCCTACCAGCAAGAAGCCGCCGTTAACTGGGACCCGGTTGACCAGACGGTACTGGCCAACGAACAGGTGGATAACGAAGGGCGGTCCTGGCGGTCCGGTGCCCTGGTGGAAAAGAAAATGCTGCGCCAGTGGTTCCTGAAGATCACCGCCTACGCGGAAGAACTGCTGCGGGATTTGGACCAGTTACCGGGTTGGCCCGAGCGGGTCAAGCTTATGCAGGCCAACTGGATCGGCAAATCCACCGGGGCCCGGGTGGTCTTCAAAACCCAAAGTGGCGACGATTTGCCTGTGTTTACCACCCGACCCGATACCCTCTGGGGAGCCACTTTCATGGTGCTGTCCCCAGAACATCCCCTGGTGGAAAAGCTGACCTCCCCGGACCGGGTGGCCGTCGTAGAAGACTACTGCAAAGAAGCCGCCGCCAAAAGCGACCTGGACCGCACCGCCGACGATCGCGAAAAAACCGGCGTTTGGACGGGCAGCTACGCCACCAATCCGGTGAATGGAGCCAGCATTCCCATCTGGATTGCGGACTATGTGCTGATGGGGTACGGTACCGGAGCGATCATGGCGGTACCGGCCCACGACCAGCGAGATTTTGAGTTTGCCCGCAAATTTGGCCTGCCGGTCAAAGTGGTGGTCCAACCCGAGGGAGAATCCCTGGACGGAGACACCATGGACGCAGCCTGGCCCGGGGCAGGAAAGCTGACGGGCTCTGGTCCCCTGGACGGTTTGCCTGCCGGGAAAGCCCCCGGGGAAAGCGTTGAAGCCGCCATTCAATGGTTAGAGCGGGAAGGCAAAGGCCAGGGAGAAGCGAACTACCGCCTGAGGGACTGGTTGATTTCCCGCCAGCGGTACTGGGGCGTTCCCATTCCGGTCATCCACTGTGCTGAATGTGGTGCAGTGCCGGTGCCGGACGACCAGCTGCCCATAGCGTTGCCGGAGGATGTGGAGTTCTCCGGGCGGGGGGCCTCTCCCCTGACCCAATTACCTGACTGGGTAAATGTCGACTGTCCCACCTGCGGTCGTCCGGCCCAGCGGGAAACCGATACTATGGACACCTTCATCGACTCATCCTGGTATTTCCTGCGGTTTACCGACTCCCGTAACGACGACGCTATTTTTGAATCCTCCAAAGCCAACGACTGGCTGCCGGTGGATCAATACGTGGGAGGCATTGAGCATGCCATTCTGCACCTGCTGTACTCCCGGTTCATTACCAAAGTGCTGCGGGACCGGGGCCTTTTGACCGTGGGCGAACCCTTCTCCCGGCTGTTGACCCAGGGCATGGTGCAGGGGTTGACCTACCTGAACCCCAATAAATCCGGTAAGGACAAATGGGTGCCCTCCGAGCTAGTAAAAGATCTCGACAACCCCACGGACCCTGAAACCGGCGACCCCCTGCAGAAGCTCTACGCCACCATGTCCAAATCCAAGGGGAACGGGGTGTCCCCCGGGGACGTACTGAAGCAGTACGGAGCTGACACCGCCCGCATGTTTATTCTATTCAAAGCTCCCCCCGAAAAAGATCTGGAGTGGGATGACGCCGATGTGGAAGGGCAATTCCGCTTCCTCAACCGGGTCTGGCGGCTGGTGGCAGATTTTATCCAAGCCCAGGGTCCCTTTGGCAAACAGGGTCTGTCTGCTTTACCTGAGGTCCTTTCTAAGGACGAAAAGACCCTCCGTCGCGCTGTCCATACTGCCATTCAGGCCGTTACCGAAGACATTGAGGGAGACTACCAGTTCAACACCGCTGTTTCTGAGTTGATGAAGCTGAGCAATGCCCTGGGAGATGCCCCCTGTAAACCCTCCCCGGTTTATGGGGAAGGAATTCAAACCCTGGTGCTGTTGCTGGCCCCCTTTGCCCCGCACATGGCTGAAGAACTCTGGCATCAACTGGAATATCCACAGTCCGTCCATCAAGCTCCCTGGCCTGGATATGAGCCCGAGGCATTGGTGGCAGACGAAATTACCCTGGTGATTCAAATCATGGGTAAAACCCGAGGCACTATCGACGTTCCGACCGACTCCGACAAAGCTGCCCTGGAGCAGTATGCCCGGGAGTCGGATGTCGGTCAGAAGTACCTGAACGGCCAGGAGGTGAAGAAGGTGATTGTAGTGCCCGGAAAATTAGTCAACTTTGTATTGGCTAAAAACTGAGCCCCGCCACTACAGCCCTTAGTCCAACCGCGTTCCTCAAACAACCCTGGAGATGCCGTACTCCTCTCGTTTTCCAAGATAGGGCTGGAGCCAACGGCCCTGGGAGGGGATTGCTGACTAAAGTCTCCTGCCCATGGGGGAGACATCACCAAACCTCTCCCCATTAGCAATCGAAAGCCTATGGGGAAAAATCATAATCCCTCATTTCCAGGTCACAGCTATCCTGTTGATTTAGCGCTCGTTTGATCGGGTTAATATCCCTGAAACCCTCCGCTCCTCCCTGTTGCAGACTATCGTCCAGTCTCTGGGCAAAGGTGGATATGCACCGACTGCGGCTATTTTCAAGGGTCGCCAGATGGGTGCGAGCCGTATCCAGATCCCACACTTCTACTGCCTGATGGAGGTTTTCCCACGCCTGCCCTTCCCGGGAACTGGTTGCAATTTCCGACTGGTTGCGGTCCAAAATTCGGTAAGCAATCCAAAAGCTGACGGTCAGAATTGCGGCCATCCCCAGGGAAATGAAACATCCGGCCAGGGGGCTGCGCCGTCCATAGGACTCATCCGCCAGGGCTGCGTCACCCTGGAATAGCTGCTCGGGCTCAAGGGTACGGTAATATTCCAAAAATGGCGGCATCTGGTCTATAAACCAGACTTCAATGCCTGCTTTTTTAATTTCTTCAATGGTGTTAACAATTTCTTCGGTTTCCTCAGGGGCCAGCCCTGCGATCACCGGCTTTTGCTCCGGGAAGTGCCCACGGCAGGCCTGCAAATCGTCTGCGGCCATCCACAAGCTTTCAGGAGTCAGGATAGGTTGGCACTCAATCGTGTACGCCTGGGTGAGAATATCAACGTCATGGTTGTCGTCACAGGCCACTTGATGATGAACCGTGTGACCATGCTCCATTAGCCAGTTGGCGAGAAAGTCTTGCAGTTCATTGGCGCTGGCGAACTCCATAGCAACAGTCACGGGTTTAGTCCAGGTATAGTAAAGCAGATAAACAACATTTCAACCTTTGTCAGGGGTCACCCTCAGCAGCAACCCCTTTCTCTAAGATTAAATTGTGCTGATTAGGTTGCCTGTACTACTCCATTGTGGCACCTGAACTAGGGTGATGGATCACATCAGCATTGGTTGCAGGTGCTAACGGCGGGACGGGGGGTCACCGCTAAAGGGCTGAACTCCGGTTGAGGGATAGTCATCGTGGGTAGGACCAAAGAGCTCTAACACGGCTTCTACCAAATCCCCAAAGAATCCAGTTTGGTCCTTCAGGGCCGGAATGACCTGCTCCATATCCTCCGGCGCAAAGGTATACCCCTGAGATTCAGCCAGTTTGACCAGTTCCTCTTGCCTATCGGTCTGCTTGACCTGGGTCTTGAGGTTCGGGTCGTTGGCCGCCTTTTCCAGGAACGAAAGCGCGTTTTCCTTAGACATATTGAGTCTCCATAGGTTTAAGGTTAGTGTCGCGCTGTAGTTCTGGTATCGCCATTAACCCTCAACACAACCTTGCATTTCTTGAAACATTGCAATCAAATTGAAGCATCAATAAAGCCCTTGCTGGATTTGCAAGGTCAGCGGGGCAGGTTATAGAATTAATTAAGTAATGTAAATTTATTTTTAAGGAATAATTTTTGGGCTGTGTCAACGTCTCCTCCAGATGAAGCGCTAACTCCTATTTTGCAGGGAGTCTGGGACCCAACCCGGTTCCTACGGTTCTCCCCACTGCAGGTTATAGAGGCTTTTTCGTAAAGTATTGCTAAGGCTTGGTATTTACCTCATCCCCGTTGGCTGAGGGTGGTGGCCTTCATTAAGGCTGCGAGCTGCTCTTGCACCAGTCTTTACGTTTTGTCAAGGCTAGCTCTAGAACAACTTAATTCAAGCTTTAGGGCGAACCAATTCTCCATCCCTTTTTCGTCGCTGTCAGATTACTGGTCATCTCCTTAACACCATGTTTGAACATTTCACAAACACTGCCATCGCTGTCATTATGAAGGCCCAGGAGGAAGCTCGCCGCCTGCGCCACAACTTTGTGGGCACTGAGCAGCTGCTGCTCGGATTAATCAAGGAAGAGTCCACTGTTTCTGCTCGGGTACTTGGCGAGTTTGGGGTTGACCTCGACAATGCCCGCACCGAGGTGGAGGCCATCATTGGTCGTGGCAGCGGCAGTGTGCCCCCAGAAATTCCGTTTACCCCGAAGGTAAAACAAGTTTTTGAGCAGGCATTTCAGGAAGCTCGAAAGATGGATGCGGCTTACATTGAGCCAGAACATCTGCTGCTCAGCCTCACCCAGAACACCGAGAGCGTGGCCTACCGAGTGCTGACAAACTTGGGAGTTGATCCAGCTAAGCTGCGGACTCGGATCATCAAGGAACTGGGTGAAGCCGCCGCCGTTCCTGCGGCTGGTCGAGATGGTTTACGGGGTCGCAACGGAGATTCCCGCCGCCGGGGCAAGATTTTGGCGGAATTTGGCACCGACCTGACTGAAATGGCGGCGGCCGGAAAAATTGATCCCGTTGTTGGACGCCAAACTGAAATCGAACGAGTAGTTCAGATTCTAGGTCGCCGAACCAAGAATAATCCGGTTCTGGTGGGTGAACCCGGGGTTGGTAAAACCGCTATCGCAGAAGGGCTGGCCCAGCGCATTGTCAACCAAGATGTCCCTGAAGCCTTGCTGAACAAGCGAGTGATCAGCCTTGACATGGGCTTGCTGGTGTCGGGTACCCGCTTCCGGGGTGATTTCGAAGAGCGCCTCACCCAGCTGGTCAGCGAAGTGCGCCAGGACCCCAATGTGGTGCTGGTGATCGATGAGATTCATACCCTCGTAGGTGCTGGCTCCCTAGAGGGCGGTATGGATGCTGCGAATTTACTGAAGCCTGCTTTAGCCAGGGGCGAAATGCAGTGCATTGGCGCTACTACCCTGGACGAATACCGTAAATATATCGAGCGGGATGCGGCCCTGGAACGTCGCTTCCAGCCGGTTACCATCCAGCCCCCTTCTATCCTGGAAACCCTTGAAATTCTCCAGGGCTTACGCAGTCGCTACGAACAGTTTCATCAGGTGACCCTGACAGATAAAGCCCTGGATGCTGCAGCAAAGCTGTCTGACCGTTACATTAGCGATCGCCATTTGCCCGACAAAGCCATCGACCTGATTGACGAAGCGGGCTCTCGCATCAAGCTGCGGTTTATGCCCAAATATCCTTCTAAGGAACTGAAGCAGGAACTGCGTCAGGTCAACAAAGACATTGACGAAGCAATTCAGCTGCAGGACTACGGCAAAGCTAAAGCTCTGAAGGATCAAAAGCATGATCTGGTGCGGCAGCTACAGGCTGATATACCTGAATACGGTGAGGCTGAAGCCAGTGCTCCCCTGCCCCCTCAGCCCGTGGTCGATGAAGATGACATTGCCGATGTAGTTGCGGCTTGGACAGGCATCCCTGTGAACCGCATGACCGAAACTGAGGCGGCTCGTCTAATGCACCTCGAAGACGTGCTCCATGAGCGGGTAATTGGCCAGAACGAGGCGGTAGTGGCGGTTTCAAAGGCTATTCGTCGGACCCGAGCAGGCATTGCCAGCACCGATCGGCCCATCGCCAGCCTGATTTTCTCTGGTCCTACTGGGGTCGGTAAAACTGAGCTATCTAAGGCTCTGGCGGTTGCCCTGTTTGGCAGTGAAGAGGCCATGATCCGGCTTGATATGTCGGAATTTATGGAAGGTCACACCGTATCCAAGCTGATTGGTTCTCCCCCAGGATTCGTCGGCTACGACGAAGGCGGTCAGCTCACTGAAGCCGTACGTCGCCATCCCTACAGTGTGATCCTGATGGACGAGATTGAGAAAGCTCATCCTGAGGTCTTCAATATTCTCCTGCAGGTGCTGGATGATGGCAGACTAACCGATGCGAAGGGCCGGGAAGTCAGCTTTAAGAACACGCTGATCATCATGACCTCGAATATCGGTTCCCAGGTGATTGAAAAAGGCGGTAGCGGTATGGGCTTTGAACTGGCCACCACCGACGAAGCGACTACCCGCTACAACAACATCCGCAACCTGGTGAACGAAGAGATGAAGCAATACTTCCGCCCGGAACTGCTGAACCGTTTAGACGAAATCATCGTCTTCCGTCAGCTTACCCAGGATGAGGTGAATCAGGTGGCTGACCTGATGCTAGACCAGGTCAACAAGCGGCTAGCAGACCGGAAAATGACCGTAAGCCTATCTGAAGCATTTAGATCTAAGCTGGCTCAAGAGGGCTACGATCAGCGGTACGGAGCAAGACCCATGCGCCGGGCGATTGCTCGTCTGGTGGAAGATACCTTAGCTGAGGCTATTCTGGCAGGCGATATCGAAGGCGATCAGGCGGTCTTACTGGACCTGGATGAACACAATGAACCGGTTGCCCGACTGGAACGTCAGCCGGCCATGGTAGGGTCGAATCACTAGAACCATCTGGATAAGCTGGGTGGCAAATTAATTCCCCTGCCGCTAGTTTCATACATTGCAATCCCTGGAGTAATTCTTACTCCAGGGATTTTTTAAATCTCGATAGTTATACCAAATCCGGATAGGAAAACCACGAAACGAGGTTAAGGCTTCGACAAGCTCAGCCTGAGCGGTATAGGGATTGATTCGGGGTCATGCAGACAGGATTCGGTATTAGATCTCAAAGAAGAATCGTTTCGATAAACGTCAGTTCGGGATAACTTCTGCCAGCTATATATGGAGCAACTTTCCCTCCTCGGAGGGTTGCCCGCAGGACGGGGTGGGTCGGTGGGTCAAATCTGGGTACCCCACAAGCCTCCCTCATGACAGGCAAACTGGCTCGTTGCCCTGGCGACAGAGCCGCGACAAGATGGATTCCCCTCAGCAGAAAGGATAGACAAGAGCCCCTGGAGCGTCCTATCTTAATTACCTTGGCTAAAGCTACAAAATCGGCAAAATTGAAAGCGTAACCGATAAAACGCCAGAAATTCCCATTCGGCGGTAGGATATCCCAGAAAGCCCATTCATAAATAACAGGTTCGAGTGATGGTTAACTTGCCCCCAGACCAGAACGAACGCCGCAATCGCGACCAAATCCTTTCCTTTGACGAGTTGCTGGCCGTTGTACTGGCCTTACTCGGCATCGGTGCCATCTTTTTTTGGGGCACCTCCCGGAACCGAGATTGGCTGGGAGAAGGTAACCTCTTAGGCAATGCCACCCAATCCCTCACGGGAAGAGCAGGAGAAAGGGACCTCGCCGTCGAAAACGATGATGTCGGCACCGAACCCTTAGCTCTAGAGAACTTTTTCGGCCCCAATGATCAAGTCGAGGATCCGGTCGTGGAGAGAAGAGAAGGGGGCCTGCCCAGTCTGGCGGAACCCCGATCTGAGTTCAGAACCGCCCCTGGGGCTGTGGCCGTTCCCCAGGCCACAGCACTGGAACCCGCTGATTTGGAACCGTCCAACGTCGTACCTGAGCCCTTAGCCGAAACTCCGAGTGAAACCGCCACTCCTCTACTCCTGGATATTTCTGACGTTTCTGAAGACTATTGGGCCTATCCCTTCATCAAAGACATGTACGACCAGGGACTGTTGCCTGACTTTCCCTCAGGTCAGTTTGAGCCTGATAAAGAATTGACTCGGGCTGAACTTGCGGCCTTACTCAATCAAGCCTTTGTTTCAGATCCGGTGGAGCGGGAACCTCTAGAGTTTGGCGACATTCCCCCAGGCTACTGGGCAGCGGATGCCATCGATCAGGTCGTGGAACGGGGATTTATGAGCGGTTATCCCGACAACGACTTTAGACCTGACGAATTGGTTCCTCGATATCAGGTTCTGGTTGCCCTGGCTTCCGGTTTAGACTTAGGGGCTCCCAGCAATCCAGACCAACTGCTTCAAGGATTGGGAGATTTGCAGGGGTTACCAGACTGGGCTCGGGGGAAGGTAGCCGCGGCGGCGGAGCAGAGGCTAATCGTTAATCATCCAGAACCTGGCCAACTCAAGCCCATAGAAACCGCCACCCGGGCTGAAATTGTGGCGATGATGCACCAGTCTCTGGTGGCAGAGGGCAGGCTAGATCCCATTCAGTCGGAATACATCGTTACCCCCCAATAGCTTCATTCCCAGCGGAAAAACCCTGTAATCACCACCTTTATAGATTAATACCTATGCCTTGATCCCACGGTCTGATAGACTGGGAGATCGAAACTGGGAACGCGAAACCCACGAATTATAGGCAGTTTGGAGGATTAATCCCGTGGAAAGTACCCTCGGACTTGAGATTATTGAGGTGGTCGAACAGGCTGCGATCGCATCATCCCGTTGGATGGGCAAAGGCGAAAAAAATATCGCCGACCAGGTCGCCGTAGAAGCCATGCGGGAGCGCATGAACAAGATTCACATGCGCGGTCGTATTGTCATTGGTGAGGGTGAACGGGACGACGCCCCCATGCTCTACATCGGCGAAGAAGTGGGCATCTGCACTCAGCCCGATGCTAAAGACTTTTGCAATCCCGACGAACTGCTAGAAATCGATATCGCCGTAGACCCCTGCGAGGGCACTAATCTAGTGGCCTATGGTCAAAATGGTTCCATGGCAGTGCTGGCTATTTCTGAAAAGGGTGGTCTGTTTGCGGCCCCCGACTTTTATATGAAAAAGCTGGCCGCTCCTCCCCAGGCTAAGGGCAAGGTTGACATCAACAAGTCTGCCACCGAGAACCTGAAAATTTTGTCTGAGTGCCTCGATCGCTCCATAGATGAGCTGGTGGTGGTGGTCATGAAGCGCGATCGCCACAATGATTTAATTAAAGAAATCCGCGACGCCGGGGCTCGGGTCAAGCTGATTGCTGATGGCGATGTGGGCGCGGCTATCTCCTGCGCCTTTTCTGGGACAAATACCCATGCGCTGATGGGCATCGGGGCCGCTCCCGAAGGGGTGATTAGCGCCGCCGCCATGCGCTGCCTCGGGGGGCACTTCCAGGGCCAGCTTATCTATGATCCTGCCGTCGTCAAAACCGGCTTGATTGGCGAAAGCAAAGAAGCCAACATTGCCCGCCTGACCGAAATGAACATTACTGACCCTGACAAAGTTTACGATGCCCACGAACTGGCATCGGGCGAAACGGTGCTGTTCGCCGCTACCGGCATTACCTCCGGAGAATTAATGAACGGTGTCCGCTTTTTCCATGGCGGTGCCCGCACCCAGTCTCTGGTTATCTCCAGCCAGTCCATGACCGCTCGCTTCGTGGACACCATCCATATGTTCGAGAAGCCTAAGACTTTGCAAATCCGTTAATTCTTTTTGCAACTAAAAACTAAGCCACTTGTTAGGCTAGGGATGCGGCCATCAGGCTGTATCCCTTTTTTTTGGGTGGGGGACAGTTCACACTTTTTGATGGATTTTTGTTGAGTTTCCTTGAGTCGTGACCTGTTTATCTTTAAGTTCAAACATATTGGCTTTTTTTGCGGGCGGGAGCAACGGGGGCAACCGCTTAAACCGGGACTTCCCCGACTACTGTGGTAAAGCTGCCGCATCCCCAGCATCCCTATAAATCAGGTGAATAAACATACGAGTGGAGGAAGAATGAATATCGCCGTAATTGGCCTGAGCCACAAGACTGCACCGGTTCACGTTCGCGAAAAACTCAGCATCCCTTCGGCTCAGACAGGAGAAGCGATTGCCCACCTCACCAGTTGCCCTCACCTGGACGAAGTATCTATTCTCAGCACCTGTAACCGGCTAGAAATTCACATCGTCACCGAAGAAACCGAGCACGGTCTTCGAGAAGTTACGCAGTTTTTATCCGAACACAGTGGCTTACCCCTGGGCGAACTGCGTAAGCACCTGTTTATCCTGCTGCATCAGGACGCCGTTACCCATCTCATGCGGGTTGCGGCCGGACTGGATAGCCTGGTGCTGGGCGAAGGGCAAATTTTATCCCAGGTGAAGCACGCCCATAAGCTGGCCCAGCAGCACAAGAGTGCCGGGCGCATTCTGAATCGTTTGCTGAAGCAGGCCATTACCGCTGGTAAGCGGGTCAGGACAGAAACCAGTATTGGGACTGGAGCGGTTTCCATCAGTTCTGCAGCAGTAGAGTTGGCCCGGGTAAAAATTCCCAACCTCAGTGGCTGCAAAGTGACCATACTGGGGGCCGGGAAAATGTCTCGGCTGCTGCTGACCCATCTCTTAGCGAAAGATTCCTGCCCCATTACCCTGTTGAACCGATCCGTCGGACGCGCCAATGAACTGGCTGGTCAGTTCAAAGATGCCAGCATCGTCACCGGCACCCTTGACACCATGATGGACGCGGTATGCAACTCTGACGTGGTGTTTACCTGCACCTCGGCTACCGAACCCCTGCTCCATCGTGACAATTTAGGGCCCATGGTGACCCGTGCCCTGATGATTTTTGACATTTCGGTCCCCCTCAACGTCCACGCTAACGTGAATGAGTTGGACCATGTCAACGCCTTTAACGTGGACGATTTGAAGGCCGTTGTTGCTCAAAACCAGGCCAGTCGGCGGCGCATGGCGATGGAAGCCCAATCCCTACTGGATGAAGAAGTAGAAGCCTTTATGGACTGGTGGCGCTCCCTGGATACGGTGGTCACCATCAGCAGCCTGCGCAGCAAGGTCGAGTCCATCCGCGAACAGGAGCTGGAGAAAGCCCTGTCTCGCCTGGGCAACGAGTTTGCCGAAAAACATCAGGAAGTAATTGAGGCCCTGACCCGCGGTATCGTCAACAAAATCCTCCATGATCCCATGGTACAGCTCCGGGCCCAGCGGGATATTGAAGCCCGGAAACAGGCCATGCAAACCCTGCATCTGCTGTTTGACCTGGAAAGGGCTTCTAACGAGAAATACAGCTAACCTGAATTCAGGATAAGGTTAACCCGCTGAAATTTTGCAGCAGCTATCTCCTCCGGGGGTGGGCAGGGTGAGTATCCCAGAACGTCTTTATCCCTGGATAAATGGAACATTTCCCAGGTCAGATTCAACTCACCCCGCCCTCTGGTCATTTTCATCATCCGTAAAGGGGGGATAGCCATCCTACGCAAGTCCTGGAGCATTAACCCGAATTAAACGCGAGAAAAGGAGCCGTTAGCTGACTAACGGCTCCTTTTCTTTGTATTTCTTGAAGGGTCTTTTGGATAGTAGGTGATAACCCCAAAAATGGGGTTGCCCATCACCACAGATTAATGAATTACTTACTTACTTAAAGCCCACCGCTGCCTGCCACACAAACGCCAGTAACAAGAAAAATACGGGGATAATGGGCAGTACATCTACCAGGGGATCGAACAAAGAATAAGCTTCAGGCAAATTGGCCAGCAGCAATGCAACTTCCATCGTTTGTTATTCCTCTCTACACAGCCGTTTAAATTTTAATTCAACTCAACCATCAACCCGCCCCAGGGAATGTTCCAGGCATAGACCTGAGTTGAAAGTATTTCTCAGCATCTTATCACGGTCAGAGGCCGGAATGGGATGGCTCTGGGGAGTTTGGCACCAACCATTCGGCAAAGTCCTGGGTAAACCGATCCGCCAAAATGGCGGCACGAATTCGTTGGGTGAAACGAATCAGTTCTGTGATGTTGTGAATGGATAGCAGGGTAAACGCCAGGATCTCTTTACTGTGAATCAAATGGCACAGGTAGGCGCGGGTGAAGTGCTGGCAGGTGTAGCAGGGGCAGCGGTGATCCAGGGGGGTATGGTCCCGACGAAATCGCTGATTTTTGAGATTCCAGCGGTCTCCTTCCACCAGGGCAGCCCCATGTCTGGCAAACCGAGTCGGAATCACGCAGTCAAATAAATCTACCCCAGCGGCAATGGCCTGGGCCATCTCTTTGTAGGTGCCCACTCCCATCAGATAGCGGGGCTTGTGGTCCGGTAGGCAGGGGGCCGTAGCCTGGACAATTGTTTCAATCAGCTCTGGTGGTTCTCCCACGCTGACGCCGCCGATGGCATAGCCGGGCAGATCCAGTTTTGCCAGGTCCAGGGCGGCCTGCCTTCGCAGTTCAGGGTAAATCCCTCCCTGAACAATGCCAAACAGAGCCTGATGGTTTTGCTGGTGGGCAGAGACACACCGCTCCAGCCAGCGAAAAGTGCGGTCGGTTGAGGCTTTTACGGCATCAAAGCTGCAGGGGTAAGGGGGGCACTCATCAAAGGCCATGATCACATCGGCCCCCAAAGCGTTTTGAATTTGGATGGAAGTCTCCGGGCGAATATGGATCATGCTGCCGTCCCGAGGGGACTTGAAGGTGACGCCATCCTCGGTGATGGTGCGAATTTTGCTCAGGCTGAAGACCTGAAACCCTCCCGAATCGGTTAGGATGGGGCCTGACCAGCCCATAAACCGATGCAGCCCGCCGGCCTCGGCCACCAGATCTTCCCCCGGCTGCAGGTGCAGGTGGTAGGTATTGGCCAGCACCATTTCTGCCTGGGTTTGGGCTAACTGCTCCGGGGTCACGGTTTTTACATTGGCCAGAGTCCCCACCGGCATAAAGCGGGGAGTATGCACGGGGCCATGGGGCGTCTGAAAAGTCCCGGCCCTGGCCTGGCTGTGGCTGCAGCGGGCTTCACAGTGAAAGGAAAAGTTTGAGGATTTTGGCTCAGGAATCAGTGCAGTAGACAAGGGATTGATAGATGAAACAGTGGGTCAGACAATCCATTGTAGTGGCTGGCTTTCTGACAGAGGAACTGTCTCATCCCAGGGACGTGGAAATCTCGATACCCCAGCTTTCGTAAAAATCCGTCATCATAATTAATACTCCTCTAGTACAAACGGGAGACCGTTTCATCCAGAGGGGATTAGACCTGAGCTGGTTTTGCAGAGCATCGACAACACTGGGGAATTGCGTCCATGGGCGACTTCAATATTCAGGCTCCCTTTGAACCGACGGGAGATCAACCGAAGGCCATTCAGGAATTAACCCAGTTTATTGGGGCGGGACATCGCTACCAGACGCTGCTGGGGGCAACGGGGACCGGTAAAACCCACACCATGGCCAGGGTGATCGATCAGATTGGTAAGCCCACCCTGGTGCTGGCCCACAATAAGACCCTGGCGGCCCAGCTCTGCAACGAAATGCGGGAGTTTTTTCCTGACAACGCCGTTGAATATTTCATCAGCTATTACGACTATTACCAGCCGGAAGCTTATATCCCGGTAACGGATACCTACATCGCCAAAACCGCGTCGATTAACGAGGAAATCGAC
Organism: uncultured bacterium; assembly: GCA_964590465.1. Classification (GTDB taxonomy): domain Bacteria; phylum Cyanobacteriota; class Cyanobacteriia; order Phormidesmidales; family Phormidesmidaceae; genus CAZPYG01. The sequence goes on from CAZPYG010000091.1 coordinate 18,997, forward strand.
ATGCTGCGGCACTCCGCTACCCGATCCCTATTTGAGCGGCGGGACGTGATTGTGGTGGCTTCTATCAGCTGCATTTACGGTTTGGGAATCCCGTCGGAATATCTGAAGGCCTCTATTCCGCTGAAGGTGGGGATGGAGGTGAACCAGCGGCAGGTACTGCGGGATCTGGCCAACATTCAGTATTCCCGCAATGACCTGGACCTGGGGCGGGGACGCTTCCGCGTCAAGGGCGATGTGCTGGAAATCGGCCCGGCCTACGAAGACCGCATCATTCGGGTGGAGTTTTTTGGGGACGAAATCGACGCCATTCGCTATGTGGACCCCATTACCGGAGCCACCCTGCAGAGTATGGAGTCCCTCAGCGTTTACCCGGCCAAGCACTTCGTAACGCCGGATGAGCGCATCGACGAAGCCTGTGACGCCATTCAGAATGAGCTGAAAGCACAACTGGAATACCTGGAAAAAGAAGGCAAGCTGCTGGAAGCCCAGCGGCTGGAGCAGCGCACCCGCTACGACCTGGAAATGATTCGGGAAGTGGGCTACTGCAACGGCGTGGAAAATTATGCCCGTCACCTGGCCGGTCGTACTGCCGGGTCGCCCCCGGAATGTCTGATCGATTATTTCCCCAAAGACTGGCTGCTGGTGATTGACGAGTCCCATGTCACCATTCCCCAAATCAGCGGCATGTACAACGGCGATCGCAGCCGCAAGCTAACGCTGATTGAACACGGCTTCCGTCTACCCAGTGCCGCCGACAACCGTCCCCTCAAGGCCGAGGAATTCTGGAATAAGGTAGACCAGTGCGTGTTTGTTTCCGCAACCCCCGGCAAATGGGAGTTTGAGATTTCCGAAGGACGGGTGGCCGAGCAGATTATTCGTCCTACCGGCGTACTGGATCCCGAAATCTTTGTGCGACCCACCGAAGGCCAGGTAGATGACCTGCTGGCGGAAATTAAGGATCGGGTGGTGAAGCAGGAGCGGGTGCTGATCACCACCCTGACCAAACGCATGGCAGAAGACCTGACGGAGTACATGGATGAACACGGCGTGCGGGTCCGCTATCTGCATTCCGAAATTCATTCCATTGAACGGATTGAGTTAATTCAGGATCTGCAGGAGGGAGCCTTCGATGTGCTGGTGGGGGTCAACCTGCTGCGGGAAGGGCTGGACCTGCCGGAGGTCTCCCTGGTGGCGATTCTGGATGCGGATAAAGAAGGTTTCCTGCGGGCAGAGCGCTCCCTGATCCAGACCATTGGTCGGGCGGCTCGCCACGTGCGGGGGCAGGCTATCCTCTACGGCGACAACCTGACCGACAGCATGGCCAGAGCCATTGAGGAAACAGAACGACGGCGCAAAATTCAAATGGCCTACAACGAGAAACATGGCATTGTGCCGCAGTCCATTGTGCGCCGTAAGAGCAACGCCATCCTGTCCTTCCTGGAGGTTTCCCGTAAGCTCAATGTGCAGGAGCTGGAGGAAGTCTACGAGCACAAGGATGATTTACCGCTGGAAGACATTCCCGAACTGATTGGACAGCTGGAGAAACAGATGAAGGAGGCTTCTAAAAACCTGGAATTTGAGGAAGCGGCGAAGTATCGTGATCGGATCAAAGTCCTCAGAGACAAACTCATCGGAAAAAGGGTGTAGCCAAGGCGTCATGAATCATACAATAATCCGATGCTCAGGGAGCAGGAGGGCGGTGCATGGTGCATTACTCTCAATACTTCCCAGGTCAAATTTTTGGTAGCTGTGACGTCGATGATCGGGTGAAATGTTGCCCAGCGATTTACTAATTTCCCGGTATCAGGGGGAAACCATTCAGCCTAAGCGTTTAGCCCTGAACTCCAGCAATCGAGCCATGGCCGAGGACTTAATTCGGCTGTTTCAGGATCAGGTGGGCCAAACCCAGGCCAGCCTGAACCGCCA
>CAZPYG010000092.1:0-20667 GCA_964590465.1 uncultured bacterium
CTTATACCAATCTTTTGTAAGGCTGCGGATCTACTAGAGCGTGTTCATGCAGCTCGGTCGTGGCTGGCAGACCTGCGTGATAGAGCCATCGCCCAGGATATTGCAGCAGATTTTGTCTGCGAGGTTGATGATCCAGGCCTATTGATATGCCGCTTAGGACAAGGCTGGAACGCTGATGTGATTGTCGTTGGGAATAGCGGTAAGAAAGGCTTAAAACGGCTCGTTTTGGGCAGCGTTAGTAACCATGTGGTTAAACATGCCCCCTGCTTGACAATCGTGGTGCCCTGGGATGGCAGTTCACCCATTGAGTATTTGCCTGGAGAGGCAACTGAGTGATTTGCTACCAATCGTCTATAACGCGACGGTGTCAGATTCTTGCACAATATCCTCTCGCAAGATTTGCTGAATTACGACTTTTTCTAATCGAGGCGGACTATCTTCTGACGACAGCTCGATTAATCAGCGCCAGAATAAAAGTAAAAATAATCGCCCCAATGACTGACCAAATAATGGGAAAAGTTTGGCCTCCAATCTGTATTGCCAGTAATGTAGGTAAGCCAAACTGACGGGCAATAAACGTGCCAATATACGCTCCAATAAACCCGACTACGATGGAAGTCAAACAACCACCAGCGGTGTATCCAGCCAGGGATTGCCCGATTCCTCCACAGATGGCTGCAATGATTAGCAACAGCAATAGTTCAAGGATGCCCATAATTTTTTATCACGGGTATGATACATGCAGTTTAGCCAGTATCTTTAAAACAGATCTCCTGCCAAAGACGTAGATTAGATCGCTTTTCCACATTCCGGCAGCGGATTTGCCCCACATTTTTGAGCGCTTCTACCGGGTGGATAAGCAACGCGCCCGAGCAACCGGTGGGCTGGGTTTAGGACTTGCGATCGCCCAGCAAATTGTGCAGGCCCACGGCGGCGATATCTACGTCACCAGCGAGTTGGGCCAGGGAAGCTGCTTTCAGGTGGAGCTGCCCAATTAAAAAGAAGCTTCAACATACTGTTTCAGTTTCAACGTATCCCCCCCGTAACCCCCATCATTTTTGCCATCAGTCCCTTTGCCCTTGGAGGATCGTGACCTCTGAAATGACTTAAGATTTTTGTCAGATCGCCCCATACTGAAGTGGACCCTTTCTAAATGGCCTAATGTCCCGGATTGCGTTTGAAATTCTGCTAATTTTTCTGCTCACGATTGCCAACGGTATCTTCGCGGGTTCGGAACTGGCCGTTGTGTCTGCCCGTAAAGTGCGCTTAGAGCAGTTGATCCGGCAGGGCAGCAAAAAGGCACGTTTAGCCCTCAAGCTGGCGAATTCGCCCGGTGATTTTCTATCTTCCGTTCAGATCGGAATCACGCTGATTGGTATCCTCAGTGGCGCGATTGGCGGAGCTACCCTCTCCATCCAGCTGGAAGCGTTCTTGGACACGGTACCCCAGATCTCCCCTTACAGCGAACCCCTCAGTATTTTTATTGTGGTTGCCGTCATTACCTATCTGTCGCTGGTGATTGGGGAATTAGTGCCCAAGCGCATTGCGCTGAACAATCCCGAACAAATTGCCTGTACCGTCGCCCAACCCCTGCAGGGGCTGGCCATCGTCACCGCCCCGGTTGTTAAGCTGCTGAGTGCCTCCAGTGAGGGAATTTTGAAACTTTTGAGGATTCAGGCTTCAGCCGAGCCTGTCATTACCGAGGAAGAAATTAGGGTGTTGATCGAGCAGGGGACTCAGGCAGGAACCTTCGAAGAGTCAGAGCAAGAAATGGTGTCGCGGGTGTTTCGCCTGGGCGATCGCTCCATCAAATCCCTAATGACGCCCCGCACAGAGGTGGCCTGGCTCGATATTGACGCCCCCTGGGAGGAAAATTTTCGGGAAATTCAGACCTATCCCCATGCGCAGTATCCCGTCGCCCGAGACAGTTTGGACAACTGCCTGGGCATCGTCCGCATGAAAGACTTGCTGGCAACCTGCCTGGTCGGAGCAGCGGTGGACCTCCCGCAACTGCTATACCCCCCCCTGTATGTCCCCGAAAGTTTGCGCGCCCTGAATGTGCTGGAAACCTTTCAGGCATCGGGCACTCACATTGCCCTGATTACCGACGAATATGGAGGCATTGAAGGTATCGTGACGCTGAATGATCTGGTGGAAGCCATCATCGGAGAGATGCCGTCACTCGAAGAGATGAACGAACCCCAAATCCTCCAGCGGGATGATGGCTCCTGGCTGCTGGATGGCCTGCTTTCTACCGATATGCTGAAGGAATTGCTGCAACAGGATCGCCTTCCCAATGAAGCGGATGCCCAGTACCACACCCTGGGTGGGTTTGTCGTCACTATGTTTGAGCGTATCCCTCAATCTGGGGACCATTTTGATGCCCTTGGCTTTCGCTTTGAAGTCGTCGACATGGACGGCACCCGCGTTGATAAAATCCTAGTGACGCCGCTGGCTCCAGAACAAAGTACGTTCCCACGGTCATCTCATCCCTGATTAAGTGGGGCTATAGCCAGGGGGCACCTCCGTTTAGCACTGAACGAACCGGCCCCATTGTTCAATGTCCATTCCGTGCTGTCATCTTCTTGTCATATTTGCCGTTGAAAATTAAAAGAGTTTTTCCAAGCCCGCTGAGTATCGTTCATGATGATGCCTTGTATGGCCCAGGGCGAAACGTTGACCCTGCAGCGGAAAATCTGAGGCTTAAGAGGTTTCTATGACGGCATCCCTTTCCGCTAAGTCTCTTGAACAGCAGTGGCAACACCTGTCAGTACAGGAGACAGCAGAACGATTACACAGTGACCCTGACACTGGGTTGACAACAGGTGAGGTGAACCAGCGCCAGGACAAATTCGGCCCCAACCAGCTCACCCCCAATGCTGGCACCAGCCCCTGGATGCGGTTTTTGCAGCAGTTCAACCAGCCTCTGCTCTACATTTTGCTGGTGGCCGGGGCCATTACCCTGCTGCTGCAGGACTGGATTGATGCCGGAGTGATCTTTGCGGTGGTGCTGATCAACGCCACCGTCGGCTACATCCAGGAGGCCAAAGCCGAACATGCCATGGAAGCCCTGGCCCAGTCCATCGTGACGGAAGCCACCGTCATTCGCGAGGGTAAGCAGCAGCAACTGCCCGCCGACCAGCTGGTGCCGGGAGATCTGGTGCGTTTGGAAGCGGGGGGTAAAGTTCCTGCCGACCTGCGGTTGATTGAGGCGAAAAACCTGCACATTGATGAGTCGGCCCTGACGGGTGAGTCGGTGCCGGTGGACAAAACCATCGATCCTCTTGATGCCGATACCTCACTGGCGGATCGCACTAATCTGGCCTTCGCAGGTACCATTGCCACCTCAGGACAGGGACGGGGGCTGGTAATTGCCATTGGGGAAGCCACCGAAACCGGGCAAATCTCCGAAATGGTGCAGCAGAGCACCACCCTCACCACCCCCCTGACCCGCAAGATCGATCGGTTTAGCTGGCAGTTGCTCTACGTCATTCTGGGGCTGGCAGCCCTGACTTTTGCCATTGGGCTGGCTCGGGGAGAATCGTGGATTGAGATGTTTCAAACCGCGGTGGCCCTGGCGGTGAGCGGCATTCCGGAAGAGCTGCCGCCCCTGGTGACGATTATTCTGGCCATTGGGGTTTCCCGCATGGCCGATCGCCACGCCATCATCCGCAAGCTGCCAGCGGTGGAAACCCTGGGCAGCGCCACGGTAATCTGCTCTGACAAGACCGGCACCCTCACCGAAAACCAGATGACGGTGGAGCAAATCTACGCCGGCGGGCAGCACTACAGCGTCAGCGGCACCGGCTACAGCACCGACGGAGAGGTTTTGCAGGATGACCAGCCCGTGGAGCTGGAGCAGGCACCGGCTCTGCAGGACTGTTTGCAATGCGGGGTGCTGTGCAATGATTCATCCCTGAAAGAAGAGGACGGGCACCCGGCCATCGACGGTGACCCCACCGAGGGAGCTTTGATTGTGGTTGGTCATAAAGCCGGTCTGTGGCGCGAAGACCTCGAAGCAACCCAGACCCGACGGGATGTGATTCCCTTTGAGTCGGAGCATCAATATATGGCAACCCTGAATCAAGGCGAAGGGGGAAGCGTTATTTATATCAAAGGGTCGGCAGAAGCGATTTTGAACCGATGCGACCAGTCTCAAAATGCCCAGGGCAAACCCACGGACCTGAAGCGCGAGGAAATTGAACAGATTGCAGAATCCTTTGCCGAAAAGGGGCTGCGGGTGCTGGCCTTTGCCCAAAAGTCAGCAGATACTGATACCCTGGAGCGGCAGAATATCGAATCGGGTCTGACCTTTCTGGGTCTGCAGGGGATGATTGACCCGCCCCGCGAAGAGGCCATCCGAGCGGTGGAGGCCTGTCAAGGGGCAGGTATTCAGGTGAAGATGGTGACCGGGGACCATGGGGTGACGGCCAGCGCCATCGCCACCATGATGCACCTCAGCCAGCAGGATCACGCCCCCACCCTCGCGGGCAGAGACCTCAGCGACCGGGATGACGAAGCCCTGAAAAATGCTGTCGAAGATACGGCAGTCTTTGCCCGCGTTTCCCCCGAACAAAAGCTACGGCTGATCGAAGCCCTCCAGGCCAAAGGCCACGTGGTTGCCATGACGGGCGATGGGGTGAATGATGCCCCGGCCCTGAAACAGGCCGATATCGGCATCGCCATGGGCAAAATGGGTACCGAAGTGGCCAAAGAAGCCGCCGACATCATCCTCACCGACGACAACTTTGCCTCCATTAAAGCGGCAGTGGAAGAGGGGCGTACCGTTTATCTAAACCTGAAGAAGGCCATCGCCTTTGTGCTGCCGGTCAACGGTGGCGAGCTGCTGACCATCCTCGCCAGTGTGATGTTGGGGACGGCGCTACCCATTCTGCCGCTACAAATTCTCTGGGTGAATATGGTCAGCTCCAGTTCCCTATCCATTCCCCTGGCTTTTGAGCCCCAGCCTGAAGGAGTCATGCAGAAGCCGCCCCGACATCCGAACCAGCCGTTGCTAACGGGCGATATTCTCTGGCGCATCGGCATCATTTCCCTGTTTAACTGGGCCGTCACCTTCGGCATGTTTGAGTGGATGCAGGGGCGAACAGAGGAAACCGTCCTGGCCCGCACCATGGCCGTGCAAACCCTGGTGGCCGCCGAGATTTTCTACCTGCTCTGCATCAGTCAGTTCATCCCCTCTCTCTGGGACAAGCTGCGCGGCAAGACTGAAACCCTGGCCTATGCTCCCGTCGTCGGCATCGCTGTCCTGGTGATTCTGCAAATCTTGTTCAGTCAGTTAGGAGTTTTCAACACTCTGTTCAACACCGTTCCCCTGAGCTGGACTCAGTGGCTGATGTGTCTGGGGGCAGGGCTACCGGTGATTGTGTTTGCCCTACTGCTGCGGCGGTGGAAGCCTCTGAAGTAAGGAAAAAATGGTGTTAATCTCTCGGTTCGCTCATTGTTCAGGTCTTTGTCGAGGGGCAACCGCTGGGTCGTAATATCCAGGACGATGGTGTTTACATTAAGCTTTAGCAGGCCATCCCGCCCCATTTTCTGCAGCACCCCAGCCAGGGTTTCCGTTGAGCATTATGCGATCGCACCCGATGAATTCACTCACCCTATCCCCGTTGAGTCAACGCCCATGGTGGCAACCCATTCTGCTGGGCATTCTGGCCTGTGTGATCAGCTTGGTACTGGCGCTGGTGCCCTCTGGGAGTCTGGCCCAGGAAACGCCCGATGCCTCAGCCAGCCCCGAACCCACTGCCGAGGTTGAGCCGGTGCCGGTGACCCTGGGGGGTGAAACCCTATTTCTGGTTCAGGATGCCGGGGCTTCCGACTCCGCCGCAGCCCGGGCCAAGCAGATTACCACTCGGGTGGAAGCAACGGCTCGGGATCAGGACATTTCGGCGGATGCGATCGCAACGGCAGAAACAGACTTTGGTACCGCCATTTATGCCGAAGATCGGCTGATGATGATTGTCGGCGAAGCAGACGCGGCCAACATCGGGCTGACGCCCCAGACTTTGGCCGAAGAATACCGAGACCGAATACAGGCCCAGATCCAGGGCTATCGTGCCGAACGCAGTGCCGACTACCTGACCCGCGCCGCCATCATCGCCGTGCTCTCGACCATTGGCCTGGTGCTGGCCATTCTGGTGCTGGCCAATGTCATGCCCCAGTTCTCCCGCTGGTTAGATCGACAGCAAGACCGCTGGATACCCAACGTTCGGCTGTTTAATTTCGATCTGCTGACGGCCCATCAACTCACCTCCCTGGTGCAGGCCATCGCCAGAGCCCTGCACTTCGCCCTGGTGGTCGGGCTGATTGTGGTTTATTTGTCCTATGTGTTGAGTCTGTTTCCGCAGACGAGAACCCTGGGTCAGAGGTTATTTGGCTATGTAATAGGGGCTTTGCAGATTGTCTGGCGAGGCTTCATCGATTATCTGCCCAATTTGCTCAGTATCCTGATTATTCTCGTCGTCACCTCCAGCCTGCTGCGGTTTGCTCGGTGGATTTTTGCCAGCATCCGCCGGGGGCGACTGACCATTCCGGGGTTCTATCCAGAATGGGCCACCCCCACCTTCCGGTTGGTGCAGTTTCTGGTGGTTGCCTTTGCCCTGGCGATTATCTTTCCCTACCTGCCGGGGGCAGATTCGCCCGCGTTTCAAGGGGTTTCGATCTTTTTTGGTCTGCTGGTGTCCCTGGGTGCTGGGGGTGCGATATTCAGCATTGTGGCAGGGTTTATTCTGGTGTACACTCGGGCGTTTGCTGAGGGTGATCGCATCCGGTTTGGCGATACGGAAGGATTTGTGGAAGAGAAATCCCTGTTCGTCACCCGCATTCGCACCATCGAAAACGTGTTGGTCAGCGTTCCCAATGCGTCGTTGCTCAACAGCAACATCGTCAACTACAGTGCCCTGATTCGCGAACAGCAGACCCCCGTCATCCTCAAAACCACCATTACCCTGGGCTACGACCTGCCCTGGAAGCTGGTCCACGAAACTCTGATTGCCGCGGCGGATGCCACGTCCTATGTCTTGAAAGACCCTGCCCCCCACGTCTGGCAAACTTCCCTGGATGACTTTTACGTCAGCTATCAGCTGCGGGCGTACACCCTGAATCCTGAGGTGCTGGATGCCACTTATTCAAATCTGCACCAGAACCTGCAGGACTACTGCAACCAGGCGGGCATCGAAATTTTGTCTCCCCACTATGGGGCCATGCGCGACGGCAACCAGAGCACGATTCCAGCCAATTATTTACCGCCCGATTACCAGGCTCCCCCCTGGAACTTGCCCCCAGGTTGGAAATCCTTCTCCGGTGAAACGGACCTTGAGGAAAATTGAAGTTGAAATTTACCCTGGCTTTCGATCAGCCACCGTAGACGATTCCAGGGCATAGCCCATAACTTGTAGTTGTGCGGAGTTTGCGCGATCGCATGGCAGAAGAAGCCAATGCCCCCTGGCGAGAGGCCCGGGAAGCAGAACTGAACGGTCTCAAAAATCTGCTGGCAGACCTGGTTGCAGCGGGCGCCTTCGCTTTAGCTACCTGACTCGGTACTCTCCTGCTTCTTCAGCCGGATACGAGCGGATGAATACTTGATCAGCAGTCCAATTTCAAGCTCTGGTGGGTACATGGGGAGTTGTTTTATATCAATCATGCTTGACAACGAGAGTGTCAATGACCGGGGAAATTCTCTTCTCTGTGCTGTATCAAGGTCCAAAGTTTGTGGGGGTCGATTTAGCTCGGGGTAGTGTAAACTTACCTACCGTTAGAGGAAAGTAGATTTTATGGACTCCCACTCGTATCAGAGGGTATTGGAACCCCGACAGGGCATTCGGGGAGCAATTTTAGATTTTGTAGATGATCCCTTTTTCGAGCCTGAAGCCGGTACAGTGCGGTATTTCCCTGACGGTTTACTGCTGGTGCAGGATGGCCGGGTTGAGGCGGTGGGTGCCTTTGCCGATCTGCAGTCCCGGTTAGGGGATGCCCCGGTCACGGCCTACCCGGGTAAGCTGATTATGCCGGGCTTCATTGATACCCACATCCACTATCCCCAGACGGAAATGATCGCCGCCTATGGAGAGCAACTGCTGGAGTGGTTAGACACCTACACCTTTCCCACGGAAGGAAAGTTTGCCGAAAAGTCCTACGCCAAACCGGTGGCGCAGCTTTTTGTCGAGGAACTTCTGAGGAACGGCACCACCACCGCTCTGGTTTTTACGGCGGTGTATCCTGAGTCGGTAGAGGCCTTTTTTGAAGTGGCCGAAAGTCTTAATCTGCGCATGATTGCCGGCAAGGTGATGATGGATCGCCACGCCCCGGATTTTCTTTGCGATACGGCGGAAAGTTCCTATCAAGATTCCAAAGCTTTGATTCAAAAGTGGCATAAAAAAGGTCGACTCTTGTATGCGGTCACTCCCCGCTTTGCTGGAACGTCCACCCCGGAGCAATTAAAACAGGCGGCAAAGTTGCTGCAGGAATTTCCCGATGTGTACCTGCACACTCACCTATCGGAAAACGTTAATGAAGTTGCCTGGATTCAATCCCTATTTCCCGATTGCAAAGGCTATTTAGATGTTTATGACCAGGCCAAGTTAGTGACTGATCGTTCAGTTTTTGCCCATGGGGTGCAGCTCACGGATCAGGAGTTCAAGCGCCTGTCTGAGGCCAAGGCAGCCATAGCTTTTTGCCCCACTTCTAATTTGTTTTTGGGCAGTGGGCTATTTAAAATCGAGCAGGCCAAGTCTTCCCAACATCCCGTTAAGGTGGGGTTGGGTACCGATGTGGGCGCCGGCACCAGTTTTTCCCTGTTGCAAACGGCCAATGAGGCTTACAAAGTGGCTCAACTGCGGGGCCAAAAGCTGTCGGCTTTTCAGGCCCTTTTTCTGGCCACCCTAGGGGGAGCCAAGGCCCTTAACCTGCAGGATCACCTGGGCAACTTTGAACCGGGTAAGGAAGCGGACTTTGTGGTGCTGGACCCAGCCGCAACGCCGTTGATGAAATTTCGCAATGGCACCACCCTGCCGGAGTCCCTGGAGGAGGTGTGCGATCGCGCCTTCTCCCTGATCGTCATGGGCGACGACCGGGCGGTGTACGCCACCCACATCATGGGCCAACGGGTGTATCAGCGCTAAATCCTAAGACCATCGGTAGTTTCTAAATTTAGTACTGATTTTTACAGTTTCTGCCCCTGGTGACCCACCAAAATCCTGGAACGTCCACCCTGAAGGATTCACAGTTCCCAATGCCGACCCAGCCAACCGTACCCACCATTGTCGTCATGCATGGCGATCAAACGGGGGAAGAACTTTTAGTCGAGGCCCTGCGGGTTCTACAACCCACCGTAATTCGACAACCCCTGCAATTTGTCGATTATGATTTGAGTCTGGAAAACCGCCAGGCCACCCATAACCAGGTGGTTTGGGACTCTGCAGAAGCCGCCGCCAAAACTGGATTAGCCCTCAAAGCGGCCACCATTACCCCGGAAAAGGCCGGAGACGTGGGTAGCCCCAACGCCATTCTGCGGGAGGCCCTGGGCGCTTCCGTGATTTTGCGAACCGGGCGGCGGATTCCCCAGATTCTTCCCCTGGGGGGAGTCCATGCCCCCATTACGATCGTGCGCATGGCGGTGGATGATGCTTATGGTGCCAAGGAATGGCGAGAAGTCACCGAAACGGGCGATGAAATTGCCTGGCGGACTTCAAAAATTAGCCGCGCTATCTGTCGCACCGTGGCAGAATTCACTTTTACCCACGCTCAGCGCACCGGCGCAAAAGTCTTTGGGGGGCCTAAGTTTACAGTCAGCGCCATCTACGAAGGCATGTTTAAGGAAGAACTGGATGCCGCCGCCCAGCGCTATCCGGAGGTGACATACCAACCTCTCCTGATCGATGCCACCTTTGCCCTGCTCCTGCAAAGCAGTGGAGAAGCTCTGGTCATTCCGGCCCTGAATCGCGATGGAGACCTGCTATCGGATATGGTGCTGCAAATGTACGGCAGCATTGCCGGGTCCGAAAGCCTGGTGCTGGGGTTTAATCCAGAGACCTTCCAGGTCACAACGGTGATGGCCGAAGCCCCCCACGGTACGGCTCCAGCCCTGTACGGCAAAAATATTGCCAACCCCATGGCGATGATTCTGGCCAGTGCCGCCCTCCTCACCTATGTGGGCACCCCCGCCGCCGACCGGGCTTCTCGTTCCATTTACGAAGCTGTATTTGAAGCCATCCACGAGGGCAAGGCCACCCCCGACCTGGGAGGCCAGATGAGTACTTCCGACTTCACCGGTGAGGTGATTCGCAAAGTCAAGACCAAGCTGGAAGTCTGGTCAACCCTGGAAGCGAACTGAACCAGTTCCAGACCTATCGGTCAGGGAACTGCAGGGGAGTTCTCAGCTGTCAGGCCCGGCTATCCCCTCGGATGGGGCTAGGTCCTATCATCGGTCCTGCGGAGAATGCCAGTGGGTTAAGGGGGTTGGGCCCGACCTGGAATAGATCAGAAAAATTTGCGTTCTGCGAAAGGGGTTTCGGTACCATTCCGTCCTATAGTTGAAACCCATGGTTGAAACTGCTTGTCGATGATTGTGTTCCCCGGTTCCTATGACCATTGATGTCGCTTTCTCCCTAAACCAGGGCATAGTGGTGGGCCTGTTAACCGCGATGAATTCGGTGGTTAAAAACGCGCCAGAGCCCCACCAAATTCGGTTCAACATTGCGGTGCCGCCCCAGGAAGTGGCTCTGTTTGAGGAACACATCAACCGCTGCTTTCCTGATCCAGCCTTTCAGTGGCGGCTCGGCACCTTTACCCCCCCCGATTTTTTGCAGAGCTACTTAAACCACAAGTTCAAACCCAAAACAGTGGCTCGCACTCGCTCCCGATATATGCAGTATGCCCGACTGTTTTTGAAGGATATTTTTCCAGATTTAGGGAAAGTCATTTACCTCGACAGCGATGTCTTGGTGCTGGGAGATGTGGCCCATTTGTTCCACACCTACCCCCTAACCCCGGAGCTGTATTTTGCCGCGGTACCTCACTTTTTCCCGGGCATATTTTACTTTGGCAAGCCCCTAAAGGGATTTAAGGAAGCCCTGAAATTCGAAAAAACCTTTAATAGCGGCGTTATTCTCACAGACTTTCGGTATTGGGATGAGGCAACTTACCAGAGGCTGCATGATTACCTCCACTGGGATACCAGGGAAAACTACCGGCTGTTTAACCTCGGGGATGAAACCGTCCTGAACCTGATGTTCAAGCATTACCTCCCCCTGAGGTCGAGTTGGAACCGTTGTGGCTATGGCAACGCTCGCCTTTATGCCTGGCTCTTAAAGCAGCCCCTGGCTAAAACAGACATCATTCACTGGAGCGGGGGGCACCACAAACCCTGGAAAACCAAAAATATTGTCTACGGCAACCTGTGGTGGAGCTATGTACCCCCCAGCTTCGAGGGGAATTCACTGCACGGGTAGCAGGTTGCATACGTAATCCATAGCCGCCGCATTCAGGGGATCGGGATCCACCGGAAACCAATCCAGAGGTTTGGCTTCGCCGTTGTAGCGCACGTCCCGGAACCAGCGCCGCTGGCAATCGTAGTCGGTGATGTAGGTGGTTTGTTCAGCTTTTCCAGAACGACGGTCAATGTAAATGCTGGCGACGCGCACCTGCCCCATCCCCAGCGGTTCGATGGAGTCCAGATCCACCAACTGTTGCTGCTGCCCCTGGGAGGCTTCCGCTACGGGATACCAGGTGGTCGCCAGGGCGGGGGCCGGCCAGAGGAGCAGTAAGCCGATTGTGGCAGTCCATCCTATCTGCCATCTACTTATCCCTTTCCAGGAACGATGGAACAATCCCTGACCAATCCACTTCACTAGATTACCCCCCTCACTTTTCTGCAGAGTTTTCTCCCGTGGGTTAGGCCCATGGATTTGCCCCCTCACCTAAACCTCCGTCAACAATACCTCGGCCATCACATCCTCCGCATGGGCCACGAAGGGATAGTCGGGCTTGCCGGTGGAGTACACCGTGGGATGGAAGCTGCTGAAGGTCAGGGCTCCGCCGGACAGGTTGAAGACATGGTCAAAGCCCTTTTGAACCAGAATTCTGTAGGCCAGGTAGCCCCGGAACCCCACCCGGCAGTGAACAAAGATGGGGGTATTCTGGGGAATTTCGTCGATGCGATCGCGCATTTCCTGCAGCGGGATATTCAGCACCCCCGGAATATGCCATTCCTCGTACTCCTTTGGCGTGCGAACGTCCAGGATGGTGCCCAGGTTGGTGTTTTCCGGGTAGTCCTCCGGGTACCACATCCGGTGGTCGCCCCGCAGCAGGTTACTGCCCAGGAATCCGGCCATGTTCACCGGGTCTTTGGCGGAACCAAAGGGAGGCGCATAGGCCAGTTCGAGATGTTCCAGGTCAAAGACGGTCATCCCGGCCCGGAGGGCGGTGGCGAACACGTCGATGCGTTTGTCGACCCCATCAAAGCCGACCACCTGGGCCCCCAGCAGCTTGCCATCGTCAGGGTGGAACAGCACCTTGATATGCATGGCGGATGTTCCCGGGTAGTAGGTGGCATGGCCCGACGGATGCAGGTAAACCTTGCGGTAGGGCAAATTGGCCTGCTTCAGCTGCCGTTCCGAGGCCCCCGTGCCGCCGCCCACCATGTCAAATATTTTGACGATGGCGGTACCCTGGGTGCCGCGATAGGTAGACCCCTTGCCGCAGATATTGTCCGCCGCAATGCGTCCCTGGCGGTTGGCGGGTCCTGCTAGGGCTGCCAGCATGGATTCTGCGGTGACGAAATGCTCGGTTTCTACCATGTCGCCCACGGCGTAGATGTCGGGGTCCACGGTGCGCATGTGGTTGTCAGTCTGCACCCCCCCCCGGGGACCGACGGGTAAGCCAGCCTGTTTGGCCAACTCTGTGTTGGGCCGTACCCCCACCGCCATCACGACCAGATCAGCAGTTAACGTTTCTCCGTTGGACAGGGTGGCCTGAATGGCTCCGTCCGCATCATCAAAGGAAGTTGCCGCCAGCCCCAGGTGCAGCTGCACCCCATGGTCTGCCATATGGTATTCCAGGTCCTGGGCCATTTCGGGGTCGAGGGTAGCCATGATCTGGTGCATCATTTCCACCAGATGCACCTCCAGCCCCCGGTGGATCAAATTCTCGGCCACCTCCACACCGATGTAGCCGCCGCCGATGACGATGGCCCGTTTAGTTTCTGGCCCCATGGCGGCAATAATGCCATCCATGTCAGGAATGTTGCGCAGCACATGGATGTTGGCATGATCAATCCCCGGCAGGCGAGGCCGAATCGGAGTTGCCCCCAGGGAGAGAACCAGTTTTTCGTAGGTTTCGCCGTAGGTTTCCCCGGTATCCAGGTTACGCACCTGCACGGTTTTGGCCTGCCGATCGATATCTGTCACCTCGTGCCCCACCCGCACATCCAGGTTGAGGTTTTCCTTAAGTTTTTCGGGGGTTTGTACCAGCAGCTTTTCCCGATTGGGGATGACGCCGCTAATGTGATAGGGCAACCCACAGTTGGCGTAGGAGACATAGTGGTCCCGCTCCAGCACAATGATTTCAGCGGTTTCGTCCAGGCGGCGGGCCCGGGCGGCGGTTGATGCTCCACCGGCAACGCCTCCCACAATCACAATTTTCATGGTTTCTCCCGGTTGTCGCAAAACTAACTGACTATACAGTAAAGAAGTTTCCGTTGAGTCTATGCAGCAGCAAGGTTTTCTCAATATTTCCCCGGCTAGGGCTACCCTGGCTGATGCTGTTGGCGAATTCCTCAAATAACCTGTTTCCCCTCGTCCCCCCCGCCCCCTTCGACAAGCTCAGGACAGGCCTACTCCCAAAATGGGAGCAGGGGAGCCGGAGCCTTCAAAGTCCCTCGCCCAAACTTGGGAGAGGGATTTAGGGAGAGGGCCAAACTCGGCTAAGAAATATTTCACTAACGGCATCCGCTGGCTTGACCCAACCCCAAAAAGGATGCGGTACCCTAACGGCGGTAGGGAATTTATCTCAGGATGTAGACCATGGCGGGTACTTTTCGAACCATTACCAAGGCGATCGCAAAACCCGGTAAAGAAGCAGCCCTCAAAGCCCTGATGGCCGATGTGGCCCAACTCGCCTGTCAGGACGAAGGCTGTTTGGGTTACGAACTCTGGCAGGGGCATCCTAACCCGGGAGAATTTGTGGGCATTGGCGAGTGGACCGATGAAGCCGCCTTCTACCGCTATGAAAAATCCATGTCCATGGATGAGTTTATGCGGGAAATTCCTGAACTGGTCAACCATCCTCCCGACACCCAGTGGTACAAAGTGGTGGGTGGTTAATACCGGTTCTCTGAGGCAACGCTAGTCATGATTTAAATCTCACCGCTGACCCGGTATTTCGAGCTGAGCCATAGATTTTGTTAAACTCGCTACCTTTAGCGATTATCCAGCCTTGGTAATCTAAATTATCTAAAAGGCCATTCGTCATGGGCATAGGGAAGTCAAGGGAAGCCTGTATTTTCCAGTCATGGGTCCCTGGCGTATAATTTCCAGACAAAATCTAGAGATGCCTGATCCTTGGCCCGAATTCTAGGGAGGTATTGTCTCCACCCATGCCTAAGGTTGTTTCAATTCATTCCTATCGCGGTGGAACCGGCAAGTCTAACTTCACCGCGAACCTGGCTACCACCATTGCCATGCAAGGGTTTCGCGTCGCCGTAGTGGATACGGATCTGCCCTCTCCCGGAATCCACAATATTTTTGACTTGGACCTTGAAAAATCCCCTAAAACCCTCAACAGCTACCTGTGGGGAGAAGTGCCCATTGCAGCGGCAGCCTACGACGTGACGGGGGCGGCAGGCATAACCGGCCAGGGCACCCTGCTCTTAGTCCCGGCCAGTGTTAAGGCTGACGACATCGCCAAAATCCTGAAAAACGGTTACGACGTGAAGTTACTGAATGACGGATTTCGGCAACTGGTTAAGGAGTTGAAATTAGACTATTTGTTCATCGATACTCACCCGGGGCTGTCTAAAGAAACCTTCCTATCCATCGCCATATCCCACGTGCTGGTGCTCATCCTGAGACCCGACAAGCAAGACTACCAGGGCACCGCCGTCACCATAGACGTGGCTCGCCAGCTCAATGTTCGCAAGATGCTGCTGGCCATCAATAAAGCCTACGGTTCCCTCAATTGGGAGGTGCTGCAGCAAAAGGTGGAAGCCACCTATGGCGCTCCCGTCGCCGGTATCTTTCCCCTGTCAGAAGATGTGGTGCAGTTGGCCAGCGAAGGGGTGTTCTGTACCCAATTTCCAGATCACCCGATCAGCCGGGAATTTGTTAAGGTCGCCTCGAAAATTATGGAATAGGGGTAAATCACATGGGTAACGGAGAGTTTTCATCCCTGGCCAGTTCCATTCAGGCGGTAACGTCGCCTTTTCGTCAGTACCTGCAGGACCTCCATGCCAAATATGGCCCGGTAGCTGAAGGAGCCGTAGCTGACTACATTCCTGAGCTGGCCCTGGCGGACCCCAACTGGTTCGGCATCTGCGTGGTTACGGCCCAGGGGCAGGTGTTTGAGGTGGGGGACTGCGACAAGCTGTTCACCATTCAATCTATTTCCAAAGCCTTCGTATACGGATTGGCCCTGGAAGACCACGGGCGCGACTACGTGAACAGCAAGGTCAGTGTGGAACCCACCGGGGAAGCGTTCAACTCCATTGTGCTGGATGAAGCCACGAACCGGCCCTATAACCCCATGGTGAATGCCGGAGCCATCGCTACCACCGACTTGATTAAGGGCGACAACGCCACCGAACGACTCAAGCGCCTGCTGGACATGTTCAAACGCTATACCGGTCGCGACCACGACGTGAACGTGCCGGTATTTTTGTCTGAAAAAGCTACCGGCTTTCGCAACCGGGCCATGGCCTACCTGATGCTGAATTTTGGCATGGTCACAGAGCGCATTGACGAAACCCTGGACCTTTACTTTCAGCAGTGCTCGATCATGGTTAACGGCACAGACCTGGCGATGATGGCCGCCACCCTGGCCAACGGCGGCGTCAATCCTGTCACCGGGGAGCGGGCCCTGGACGAGCACTATGTGCAAGATGTGATCAGCGTCATGCTCACCTGCGGTATGTATGACTACTCCGGGGAGTGGGTTTACCGGGTGGGTATGCCCGCCAAAAGCGGGGTAGGTGGTGGCATTACCGCCGTTGTGCCGGGTCGGTTGGGCATCGGCACCTTTTCGCCGCCCCTGGACCCTAAAGGCAACAGCTACCGGGGCATTAGGGTCTGTGAGGATCTATCTCGAGACTTTGGCCTGCACCTGTTTAATGTTGCCAGGGCCGAGCATGGTCTGGAGGAATGGCTCCAGGGCAATGGTGCCGACCACTGGTAAGCCCGGGTCAGAATTCTCAGATTGTCCTTATCTTCCTCTCAAGGGGGAACCATCAAGGATTCAGATTCCTCCTTCATGCTAACGGGCAAAGATAACAGAAAACCCTTCAGACAGGGTTTTTCGCGCTTTTCATCCCGATCAGGAGAACCCCACCATGGCCCTACAGCCCATTGCCCCCGTCAGGAATCTGTCATCCCTCGTCAAGTCGCGATTATCCTGGCGTATTGGCAGCTGGATTTTCCTCAGCATCGCCGCCATCGGCACGGTGTTAGTACTGCCCACGGTGGCAGATCGGCGGCAGGAATTACTCGATCAGATCGAAGCAGTCTCCGACGGCAAAATCAGCTGGATTCTGGAAACCTATCCCAATGCCACCGGAGAAGAGTTGTTTGGCCATGTGCAGCAGCTCTACGGCAATCCCATGCTGGAGGTGATCATTGGGGGAACGGTATATGAACCCGATGGCGAACCCGTGGGCAGGTTTGGTGAGCCCCCCGCCCTTTCCCTGGAAGAGGCCCGGCAGGCAGCAGGGAAATACTACCCCCAGGCAGAAAAGGCCCGTTACGATGCGGCCTGGGCAGCAAATTTACCCGATGGCGACCATATTATTGTCATTCGGCACAACGCCAGCACCGTCCGCAGGGATCTTTACACCTTCATCCTGCGCCAGGGGGCTTTGATGCTGATGATTTCAGCCTTTGTCACCCTGGTGATGATGGTGGTGTTATGGCCCCATTTGATTCACCCCATCTTGACCCTGCGGCAGGACCTGGCAAAAGCGGGGAACTCCGTTTTTAGCGATGACTTTGAGGTGGAGTTTGCCTCTTCCAACATTCATCGTCAGGATGAGCTGGGAGAGGTCATTACCACCTTTCGCAAAATGTATCAGCAAATTTGTCAGGCGGTGACTGAACGGAAACGGGTAGAGTCTGAACTGCGTCAGCATAATCTGCAAATGCAGGAATATCTGACGGAAGTGGAGCAGGTCACCCAGGCTGCCGCGGCTCTGGAAACGGGAGATATCAGCCCTGAGGGGTTGCATCCCGTTGCCGCCCGGGATGATGAACTGGGCCAGCTGGCGCGGGTTTTGCAGCAGGCGGCGGCGGAGGTGCAACAACGGGAGACAGCCCTGAAGCGGCAGTTAGAAGAGTTGCAGATTGAAATCGACCAGGCCAAGCGCCAGCAGGAAGTCACCCAAATTACCAGGAGCGTCTATTTCCAGGACATTCAAAAAGAAGTGGCCAGCGTGGATTTGGACGAGTTTTGGGCATAACCGTTAGCTTCGAGGAGTCAACCTGAATTTATGCCTGCGGGGTTCTGCCCCACGGGGCAGAGCTGCCTCAGCCCAATTTAACGCCACGACAACGGTGATCAGCCACAGCACTCCCATGACAATGCCGGCGATCACGTCCGATGGCCAATGGGCTCCCAGCACCAGCCGAGAACTCACAATCAGACTGATCCAGGCCAGGGCCAGCAAAGCAATAACCAGCTTTTCAACCCGGCTATGCGAACTGCGCCACCACAGGTATGCCAGCAGACCATGCACCGTAATCACGACGACGGTATGCCCTGAAGGAAAAGAATGTAAGCCCGAAGCCGCCACCCCGTCGGCAATCAGGGAGGGCCGACCCCGATTCCAGAGCCCCCAGCCAATCCAGACCAGGGCAAACTGCAAACCGTAGGCGACTATCATGGTAGCGGCCAGCAGGGGTTGCGATCGCGCCACCATTATCCCCACAAACACCGTCACCACCGGCAGCATGCCCAGCAAATTACCGGGAGACTCCCAGGTGATGGCCCGGGAAAAACTCAAGGGCAATTGGTTTGCTAAAACCGGCAGCATTTGGGTATCCCAGGATTGCAATCCCTGGTCCAGGTAGGCTTGAGCAGCCAGGGTCATGGCCAGGGTTATCAACGCGGTAAGGCCCAGGCCAATGGCTAAGGTGCCTGCCCACCGTCGCCATGTTTGGCTCGGTAACTGCCGACTATCCTGCCAAAAGCGATGCCATCCAGTTTTAAAGACCCCAACGGATACCCAACTCACTATAATTCCCCTCGGAAATGATTTTTACCTTTTCCGATTTCGTAGAAACACGCACCTATCGCAGGTCGTGTTTTATGGGAAGGGAGGTTCTTTTGAAACCCAAGTCCAGTTCGCAATCTGTCGCGTTCCTTTAGGCAGAACTCCACTTCTGGACTGGGATAAGATTTATCCTCGATCTCGTGAATGGTTGAAGCTTCGTTTCAACCCAAAATTCCCCTGGTTGATTCCCAACAAGGGCATCCCCAATTTGCCAATCTATGATCGTGACGATTGGTTAGCCTGTGATTCCATACAAAACCTGCCCCCGCAAAAGCGTGGGGCAGGAATCCAGGTCAGAATCCTGATTTTTAGATGGGTTCCCACTGGCGTGGGAATGACAGAAAAACTCGTAAAAGTCAGGATGCACTCACTTATTCGTCTGAGTCTTCTCCAAGTTTTTCGAGTTTGATGTGCTTGTAGCCCAGTTTTAGTTGAAACTCGTCACCGGGTTCAAGCCCCATTTCTCGGGTATAGGCAGAACCAATCACAATTTGCCCATTTTTATGCACCGTGACGGTGTAAGAAGCTTCCCGACCTCTACCATCCCTAGTTTTCTCGGGCTCTAGCTGAATGCCTTTAGCCGTCAGCAGTGCGTCATAAAAGTCGGAAAGATTTACACGGGTTTGACCATCCTTGGTGATGGAGTAATAACCGCATTCCTTAGCAGTTTGCCTTTTAGATAGATGCCCCAAATCTTTAACTTTCTTGAGAAGCTCCTTACCAGTCAGGGCTACAGGTTCTTTGACTTTGACTTTAGCCATTAGAGAGAATCACCTTATGATGTTTTTTGCAGAGTGTTAGGTCTTGCACAACCTAATGCGGTCAACCATGCACCTATACATAACGCCTCACTCGGGGAGACTGAGGTTGACTTAGGCATCTGCCGCTCAAATTTTATTATATTAATTACATTTTGATTTGGTTTACGAAAATTTTCGTGATTTCCAAATTTTTTTATCCATTGGACTTTTAGGTTGGGTCGGAAGAACCAAGCAAGCCTTGGGAGATTTCTCTAAGTGAATGAGCACAATGAAACGACAGTTGACGAAATGAGCCATTTTTCCAGGCCCGGTTTCTTGGTCATCTCTGCCTTTGAGGCCTATATACCCATCCCCGCCAGTCCAGAAGATTGAGCCGCAGTGGTGGTGTTTGGGGCAGTTGTCGCCTTTATCGTGTGGAGAGTGTATCGGACCGATTAAATCCTTCCCTTTAGCGCACAGGCTCTGCTACCGATGACCCTAGAGATATCGCAAATTCTGCTTAAATTGCCTTTGTTTTGCCATCAATGGCAGCCCAACTAAACGGCATCCTGAGAATTCCGATCCTGCCCCATGGAGGTTACTTTCATTCCTCGCAGGTCAATTCCGCTAATCCCAGGTACTGAATGCCGGTAGGGCTAATTTCAAAGCGGCAGGGCAAAACCATCAGTCCAGCCTTAATAGCTGTTCGCAGCAGTTGGCCGTAGGCGGGGTCGGCTTCATCGCCGGGGGCAAATTCCAGACAATCTCCTCGGTTAATGAAGTAGAGCATGACGGCTTTATGGGTAGGTAACAGATCGGTTAATTCCCTCAAATGCTTTTGCCCCCGGGTTGTCACCGTATCGGGAAACAAAGCAAGCTGCTGTTTGGCCCAGGTGGTGTTTTTCACCTCGATATAGGTCAACCCTTCCCCTGCTTCGTCAGATATTAAAAAGTCGATGCGGCTCTTTTTGTCGCTGCCGTATTTCACTTCTGGGCGAATGGTGGAGTAGTCTCCCAGTTCCGGAATCAGGCGGGATTCCAGCACAGACTTGATGACCCGGTTGGGCAATGCGGTATTTACCCCAACCCAGGTGGGTACGGTGTCGTTGACCTCGGCCAGTTCCCAGGTGTAGGGCAGCTTGCGGTTGGGGTTATCGCTGCGGGACACCATCACCCGACCACCGATGTGGCAGACCCCCGTCATCGGGCCCGTATTGGGACAGTGGGCCGTGATCACTTCCCCCGTGTCAAGTTCGATATCGGCCAGAAAGCGTTTGTAGCGTTTGAGCAGGGTGCCGGGGAGGAGTTCAGGAAAGGGAAAGTGCCAGTCTGCGGTCATAGGGTTTGGGGAAGCAAAGGTCGATTAGTACGGTAGCAGAAAGGGGTAACGAGACCTGGGCTGAGATCGTCGGCTATTCCCTAGAAGAGCTGGAGCCGGTG
>CAZPYG010000093.1:0-20033 GCA_964590465.1 uncultured bacterium
AGCTGGGTCTCTTTCTGCTTCAGTTCGGTAATATCCCGCAGAATTCCGGCCAGGGCCATGGGTTCACCGGTGGGGGGATGGGTGATAACAAAGGCATTATGGGTCATGGGAATGGCTTCCCTGGTTTGAAAGTGCCGCAGGCGCACTTCCCCCTGCCAGGCTTCCCCCCTGAGCAGGGGCTGCACGATGGTACTTTCCAGTTTGGGCCAGTCTTCCGGAAAATGAAAATCAGCTATTTTATAGCGGGTAATATCGGCAGTTGCTTCCAGGCCCACCAGCTGTCGCCCGACCCGGTTCAGGTACGTGATTTGCCCCTCCAGGGTGGCGGTGATAATGAAGCTAGTGCTGTTGTCCACCAGGGCCGTTATCATTCGCCGTTCTGCCAGGGCCTGTTGCAACTGCAGGTTCGTCTGCTGCAGGGCAGCGGTGCGGGCGGTGACCCTGGTTTCCAGGGTTTGGTTCAGCTGCTGCAGAGTAGTTTCAGCTTGTTTGCGAGCGGTAATGTCTTTAACGACGGCCAGCAAGCTGTGGGGGGGACCGTCATCATCCCCCATTAGAGAAACGGTCAGACTACTCCACACCACGGTTCTATCTTTACGGATGTAGCGCTTTTCCAAAGTGAAGGTGGAACGTTCACCCCGCAAGATCTGGTGGTAAAACCGCAGGTCCAATGCTAAATCTTCGGGGTAGGTAATTTCCTGAAAAGTGCGGGTTTCTAATTCCTCTCGGGTATAACCCAGGAATTGACAGAGTTTTTGATTTACCTTAAGGAATTGACCTGACATGGAAACCTGACAGATGCCAACCGCGGCCTGTTCGAAAATTGCCCGAAACCGAACCTCGCTGCTCTTCAGGGCCTGGTCGCTCTGGTGCTGCTCAATGGCCAGTCCCGCCAGTTTAACGGCGATATTCATGCATTCCCAATCCTGGGCATCTGGTTTGTAGGGGGTTTGAAAATATTGGGCGAAGGTGCCGAGCACTTTCCCTGACCGAGAGAAAATAGGCACTGACCAACAGGCCCTCAACCCGTGGGCCAGAGCCAGATCTTGATAATTCTCCCAGAGGGGATCGGTGGCAACATCAGTAACAACAATGGGCTCTTCCAAATAGGCGGCAGTACCGCAGGAACCCACCTGAGGCCCAATCTGAACGCCATCAATGGCCTGCTGGTAGGCTGCTGGCAAACTGGGGGCAGCTCCATGCCAGAGCTGCTGACCCCTGAGTAACAAGATGGAGCCAAACATACCTGGGGTTTGAGCTTCCAGGATGCGAATCAACTGATCGAGGATCTCTGGCAGGGGAGTACCCAGAACCATGGCTTCCAGCACTTCCCGCTGCCCGGCCAGGAGATCGGCCTGTCGGGTCTGTTCTGCTGCGAGGCGTTTGCGATCGCTAATGTCAACGAGGAGCTGATTTTCGTTTTCAAGGTTTCGCAGTTTTATTTCTTTATGGGCAGAGTTTATTATTCTTTGTAGATTTAGATGCAAACACTCTAAATAAAGATTGTCTTTAATTAAGTAATCCGCAATGCCACGGCACAGCCATGGCTTAAGATGCTCTAAATAGTCGGGTTCAACCAGGGCTACCCAATATTGATTTAACTGATCTCCAGGTCCTAATAAGTTTGTCAGGTGTTCTTCCCATAGCTTGAAAGGAAAGAAAATGACATCATAGGCTTGACATGTCAGAATTTCTGCCTTATCTGCTGTAACCGCTTTCACCTCAAAGTTACATGGGTGAAGTAAGCTTGAGACCACTGCCTTAACCCCGTCACTTGCCCAAGCATTACTTTCCAGAAAAAGAATTTTCATGGGCCAAGCCTGTCTAAGGTCTTACTTGAACAGCGATCTCTGAATACGCCGAATACGCCAGACTATCTTTACTCTCACCGCAACCTAGCCAGGAGGAGAAGTTGATGATACTCGGCGATGAGATTTATTTAGTATTCCTAGAAATTAGCGAGAATCGTATTCTCCTTCATATTTGTTCATGGCGATATCAAGAAAGGTAGATCTGGAATCTTCATTTAAGTTATATTTTTTGTTCAGGCAAAAAACCTTGGGGCTTAATTTGCCTTGGCCTAACCATCTTGACAACAATGGGAAAAGTAGACCTTGATACGGTTGTTTCCCGCCTTTGGGAAAATTTAAGCTTGACATAAAACAACGGCAGAAAATGCGTCAACTTTCGGAATGCCGCTGGGTCAAATGATTTTAGTCGGCAAACTCAAAAGCGGACTAGATCGCAGACATTCCCTGACTAAGGTGACCTTATCTGCTATGAGGACACTGTTATGGTTCCATCTGCCCATCTGCCCAAGGCGTTGCGTTCAGGTTTTCCCGAAGACGACAGTATTGCCAACCTCCATCCCCATGAAGATATCAGCCAGTCCATAACCATAGGCCATCTTCTGCGATTGGCCCGAGTGGTGGGGTATGGCCTGTTGCTGCTGTCGTTTATTGACTTCCTTTACGTGCTGATTCCCGCCGACTTTATGGACCCGGTGTGGGAATATCAGTTTGCAGGTGATTTGGTCAAACTAGTGCCGGTTCCCCTGCTGGCCCTGGTGCTGGTTTTCTGGGGCGACAACGTGGAACGACAGGATGTGGAATGGCCCATCCTCAAATTTCTATCGTGGCTAACGCTGGTATTCAGCATCACATTATTTCTGTTAGTTCCCCTCACAGCCGCGAACACCCTGCGCATTCACCGCTTCAATAATGAGCAAATCAGCACCCAGGTGAATCAGCAGCGCCAGCAGATTGATGCAACCCTTACCCAGCTGGAGCAAGCGACCCCTCAGCAGTTGCAGAGCCTGGTGCCCACCCCCGATGCCCAGGGCCGACTGCCCGATGCCCCCACCAGCCCTGAAGATGCCCGCGCTCAAATTTTGGACAACCTGAACCAGGCGAAAGACCAGGCTGCAGCCCAGGCTAACCAGGCCCGTGCCAATGTGAAGCAAAACCTGATGAAAAACAGCTTGAAGCTAATTTCATCAAGCTTTTTAGGCAGCTTTTTGTTCTTCTATGCCTGGCTGGTTAGCCGCTGGGCCCGACGCGGCAAAGGCACCCTCAAGGCAAATTCCGGCAACCCCCAGGTGAATCCGGCAACCGCCTTCGGTCGTAGGGTAGGGCGCATGATGGGGCGCCAACCCAAACGCATGAAGCACCGAATTCGGTGAAGCCATCTAGGCCCCTCCACCCCTCACCTACCCACCTACTCATCCACCCATCCGCCCTTAACCCCCTCCCCCGCCAATGACAGACCCCCCTTTCTCCTTCATGCAAATTATCCTGTCGCAAAGAATTGCTCTCATGGGCCTGGGTCTGGTAGGTCTGCATTTAGCTTTAATCATCCGAGTTACGGGAAATCCCGACCAGTTGGTATTGAGCCTGTTGTTTTGGGGAGTGATCATCACCCAGATTCGACAGAGGTTTCCGCTTTGGTTGGCGGGATCTCGCCCCACCCAGATCCTGGGCATCGCTTTGCTATGGTTTTTATGCCTGAAATCCTTACCTCTTCAAGAAACGGAAACAGCTTTTGTCAGGCTGTTTCCGTTGTTTGCCTTTGCGGGGTGGTCACTTTTGGTGCGGTGGGAACCCAAGGGATTTGAATGGAAAGTCCTGGCCCTGGTAGTGGCGCTATCGCTTCCTCCGAGGGGTTTGCCGCTGGTTTTGGAAGCTGTTTTGGGTATGCCGATACGAGTCGCTACGGCAGCGATGGCGGCGTTTGGGCTGCATTTTCTAGGATTCGACGTGGTGCAACAGGGCAGTTTAATTCAGCTCTCCGGCGGTACGGTGGATGTGGAGTTTGATTGCACCGGGGCGGCCCTACTGGGTCTGTTGCTGCAGGTGTCGGTCTTGCTGGCGGTGGTAACAGAGTGGTCAAGGTTTAGGGGGTTGGTCCTGTGGTCCGTTGCGATCGCGACTCAGCTCAGCACCGTTCGCGTGGCCATCATGGCAGCGGTTGTGGGTAATGAAGCAATCTTCCAGTTCTGGCATGGGTCTAGCGGTGGTCAGCTTTTCACTCTAATCGCCTTAGCCATCCTCAGCTACAGAACCCTGGGGATAGATGGACGATAACCCAGCCCCTTGCAAACGGTGTCAACCATGGGGAGAGTTCTACAGCAGTTCTCAATATGGCCTTTAAGGGGATGTATTACCGCTCAGGCTGAGCTTGCCGTTTGTTTTTCAGACAGGCTTCGCCAACACGAAGTGGCTCCCTAAGGGAGCAAGCCTAAAACTACGGCTACAGCGCAGGGCGATGAAATTCGACAGGCTCACCCCGAACGTGGGGGCTTCGTTTCGTCCAGGGCTGACCCGGTGCGAAGCTCTGGGTCGATTGCTCAGGCCGAACGGCAAGAGCTTAAAATCAGAATTGCTGGGAGTACTAGTGGAGCGCAAGCGGACGCTGTTGGCGAATTCCTCAAATGCTCTATTTTCCCTCCTCCCCCAGCCCCCTTCGACAAGCTCAGGACAGGCCTCCTCCCAAAATGGGAGAAGTCGATACGGAACACATCTGCTTTTGGTACAGCCTCTCATACTGATCCACAATGGCCCCCGCGGAGAAATAGCTTTCTACCCGCTGGCGGCAGTTGTAGCGATGGATTGAAGGCAGCTTCTTAATGGCCTCAGCGGCCTCGTCGATAGAGTTCACCAGGAATCCATCCACACCGGGGCGGACAATTTCGGGGAGAGACCCGCGTGGGGTGGAGATGACGGGAGTACCGCAAGCCAAAGCTTCTGCAAACACAATGCCGAAGGGTTCGTCCCACTCGATGGGGACGATCATGGCGGCAGCCTGGCCGAGCAATTCGTTTTTCTGGCGGTCATCCACCGGGCCGACGTACTCGATGCCATCTCTGCCGAGGTGCGGCGCGATTTGGGTTTGCCAGTAGACCATGCCTTCCAGGGAATCGACCTGGTTACCAGCGATGAGCAAGGGACGATTGGCCATTTTTGCGGCTGCGATCGCATGATGCGCCCCCTTAATCGGGTCCAACCGACTGAGGAATACCAGCGGTGCATCCTCTGCCACCTGGAACTGAAACGTGAATTTTTCCAGCTGTACGCAGTTATGGATGGGTTGCCAGGTGCCGCCCGCTGCCCGTCCTTGACGACAGATATGTTCACTGCAGCCGGTGAAGGTGAGGCTGCCCCCGGCAAGCTTTGCTGCCCAGCGAACGGTTCGTCCGGTGGGTTTACGCTGATAGGACATGATTTTGGGAAGCGCCGTCGCCATCAGCGGCAACAAATACTGCAGGCGGGAAAAGCTATGCAATACATCCGGCTGAAACTGCTGCACCGCATGGAAAAGAGCTGCCGTATTTCGCACCGTATCCCAGGCAGACTGAGAACTCAGCCCCGGCCAGGGGTAGAAGGCATCCACAGCACAGGTGGAATCGCGATGGGCTACCAGGCCAACGATGTGCCCCCGTTGGCGTAAGCCCTCGATGAGCAGGTCAATGATGCGTTCGATGCCTCCGTAGAGGGTAGGGGGGACGGGGAGTTCGGGGTCGGCGGTGAGGAGGATTTTCATGGGTGATTGGGTGATTGGGTGATTGGGTGATTGGGTGGATGGGTGGATGGGTGGGGTAGGTGAGGTGGGTGTAGGGTGCAAGGTACAAGGTGGACGGTAGTCCGTGAACCTTACACCGTGAACCTTACACCGTAAAACCTGTAGCGTGGGTTAGTATTAGCGGGCGAGGAGACCTCGCCCCTACGGTTGGTCGGGCTGGGAATCGGGGCTATCCAAGTTGGATGGGGTATAACTGGGACTTGGAATAATGCTTTTTCTGCGGCGGCCACTAGCTTCTGGCGTTCCAGTTCCCAGCAGAACTGGGTTTCGGCGGCCTGTCTGGCGGCGGCTTTGGCAGATTGGAGTTTGGTTGGATTGCAGACCAGGTCTTCGATGGCGGTGGCGAGGGCGATCGCATCCTGACTATCCACCAGATGCCCAATATCTGGGGACTGTTGGAAGACTTCCCGCTGCCCTGCGGTGTCGGTGGCGATGACGGCTAAACCAGCCTGGAGGTACTGAAACAGCTTGTTTGTCACCGTCAGATCACGGCTGGGGGGATGCCTCTGCTCAAGCGCCAGACCGATGTCATTTTCGGCAATGCGGGCAGGTAGTTCGTCATTGGATACGGTGGGGTGGATGTGAACGTGATCGGTCCATCCGATGGGGATTTGCCGGGCCAGCCAGAGCTGGTTTTGGGGAGGGCAGTTTCCCCGCAGGTGCACCTTGACGCTGACCGTAAGGTGGGAGAGGGCTTCAAACAAAAGCTCTAGCCCTCTCCCTGGGCCAAGGGTTTGAGAAAACCAGTGCAGCCGTACAGTCTCCGATGTACCTCTTAGTGGGGAGAATGGATTTAGGGTGAGGGCCAACCTGGGGAAACCGTTATAAACAACTATCGGTGGGGTGGCCTCATATTGCCTGGCCATCGCCTTAGCCATGGCTTGGGACGTAGTCAGCCGATAGTTACAGTGCTCCAGCAGAAAAGCTTCCAGCTCTGCTATCCATGCCGCCGGGCGCTGGTGTTGGGCCGCAGGCAGCAGATCCTGGGAAAACCAGTCTTCAAAATCTACACCTACAGCCTGGCCTTGTGTCAAAAGTTGTTGCCCTACCCATAACCCGGCCTCCGAGTGGACGATGGTGAGATCTGCCCGGCAGGCTCGGGCAAGATGCAGCAAGCGCCGCGCCCCGTATCCCAACAATGCCGGATGTTTGATGCCAAACCACTGGTAGAGTTGCCGAGTAGCTTTAGCCTGAAGACGAACCCAAAAACGGCTGGATTGCCCTGGCCGAAAGTCTAGCGTCGGGTAAAACGACCAGGATTTGTCGGCCAAAAGTGCCCTGTCTCGCTGGGCCAGCTCTTCATCAAACCAGAGGCCCGCCACCATCACCTCGTGACCTGCGGCGGCCAGGGCCTCCGCTTCTTTTTGGGGACGGGGGGCGGTGCAGAGGTGACCCCCAATCAAAATCAGGATTTTTGCCATTGGGGCCGATCCTCCGACAGGGATGCAATACTGGGAGCCTGGGGCAGCATGTGCCCCAGGGCAACCCGACGATAGCCCCACTGGTTCATGACTATCTGGGCGTGACGGGTCTGCTGCCATCCCACCAGTCGGGCCACCATCTGAAATCGGGGACCGCCCATGGGCGGTTCGGTGGCACCTCCCCAGTGGCGGACCTGCCGGTTGGCCAGATTGCGAAGGGACGGTACATCGGGAAACACTTCGTAGATGAAGCGCTGCATCAGGTTGGCGCAGACCTGTCGGGTGCGGGGGCTGTCTTCTGCTGCCAGCAAGTGCTGACTTTGCAAGGCCAGGGCTCGATATTGAGACGCCCAGGCTGCGGGGGTCTTCCGTCCGCTAAGGCTGCTGGCATTGCCTGAGCGATAGTAGCTGCGGGCACCGGGGCAAAAGCGAATCCCTTGACTGGCCAGAATGACGCGGGCAAAGTATTCTCCGTCGTCGTTCAGGGAGAGGGACTGGTTCCAGGGACCGGTGGCTTGAATCAGAGTTCTGGGTACCAGCCAGGCGGCGGGATGCATCATCCAGTGGCCGGACCAGGCGCAGATCAGCCAATCTACCGGGGCCATATCCTGCCAGAGGGGTTCGGGTTTAAAGTGTGCTTCGCCAGGATCATGGCGAAATCTGGCCCAGGCCCCAGAGATCAGGCAGTCGGGATGCTCCTCAAGGATGGCCATCTGCTGTTCAATTTTGTCGGGAGCCAGGATATCGTCGGCATCCAAAAACTGCATCACCTCTCCCTGGGCCACTTCTAACCCTCGATTGCGGGCGGCGGCAGCACCCTGGTTGCGTTGGGCGATGATGCGGAGATTGGATTGATTAAACTGACTGGCGATGGTCAGGCTTTCGTCGGTGGAGCCATCGTCGATCAGGATGATCTCGATATTGGGCCAGGTTTGGGCTAGGGCAGATTCCAGGGTTTCTGCCAGCCAGGGCGCAGCGTTATGGCATGGAATAAGGATGGAAACGAGCGATTGCATAGGTCTGTAATTTTGGACAGTAATTTTGACGTTCAGCAGTAGCCTACCCGGAGCTAATTAACGACTTGCCATGACATTCCTCAATGGCCTAATTGTGGCTTTTACGCTTTGCACTACGGCCCTTAGCAGTACTCGTATATGCTCTATAGGTTGCATTTTATGGGGATCATAAATACAGCCAAAACCTCTCCAAAAAACTCGATATCCTAAACGCCCATTAACCATTTTTTCCATTTCGTATAGCAGTTCTCTGGGCCGACCATGAAAAATTCTTACATTGCGACAGAGTAAACCACCGGGATAGGGAGATAAGCTCCATTCATCGCCCAGAAAGGTAATTCTGAGCTGTTCAGTCTCATAGGCGGCATGGCGAAAGCTACGCTGATCCCACTCTCGCCCCATAACGGATTCATATTCTGCGAAATACTGCCGCCATTTCTCGAAGAAGTTAGTCAGAGCGGGACTGCGACGCATGGCAATGACATTCGTCATGGGTTCTCTAAAGGCCGGAGAAACACCAGGAATCTCGTAATGGAAGCCTCCTAATGCCGAAGGAACACCGATATCAAAAACATCCAGGAGTTGAAACAGTTCGTCTAATGGCGCAACAATATAGGTATCGCTATCCAGAAAAATAAAACGGTCGTAGGGGCAGATATCCATCGCTAACTTTGAAGCGATATTGTTAGGTATATGTTCCTGAATGATGATGTGATCAAAGACCTTATGCTCCGTTGGAGAATTGGTTATCAGACATATAGGTTCCTGATTAAATCTTCGTAAGGACTCAGCCGATAAGGCTGCTTCATCAACGTATTTTTTCCCAGTGGCAACGTAGACAAAACCTTGTTTTGGGTTGGCCCCACTGGTGGAGCCATGGATGGGTGTGGACATGATTCGATCTCCCCTTTTGGAGCGAAAGGATTAATAAGAAATAAAGCAGAATTTGGCTGGATAGGTATTCATGAGCTATAAGGTCATATGTCGCCAGCCATAGCGGAAATACCAGGGTTTGGATTCTGCAACATAGTGGTGCATCACAGCCTGGGGATGGAGGGCTTCCTGACGATCTGGTAACAGCAGGTAGTCGGCCTGGGGGGCAATCGCACATTCCTTCCCGGTCAGATACAGGCAGCTCAACCCCTGGGTAACGTTGTAGTGGGTGCCTTCCTGGTCGAGGAATGTGGCTAACCAGGATTCGATCTGGTGCCAGTCGATGGCCTCACTCTGCAATCCAAAGATGCCGATGTTGACTTTCTGCGGTAGTGGTCCCTGGGCCATTCTGCTCAAAAGGGGTTCGGAGTAGCCGTAGGCATTTTTCACATCCACCATGTAGCAGGGGTTTTGGGGGTGGGCCAGCCAGTCCAGCAGGAACCGGGGCGTCTGGAAGAACAACATGTCGGAGTCGAGGAACAGTTTCCAGCCAGTTTCGCCTGCATGGAAGTCAATCAGTTTGCGAATCAGGGGTTGCTTGAGGCGGTGCGATCGCAAACAGGGAAATGCCTCTACCGGTAGCACCTGATCTAAGCGGGTCTCCACTCGCTCTAGGGAAACGATGTCTACCTTGGGAAAGAGGCGCAGGATTTCAACTTTTTGCTCCGGTTGCAAAGAGCCATCATCGTAGATGACTGGGCGCAGATTCACCGGGGAGTGCTGCTGCATAGAGTAGGCGCAAAAGCAGGTCTGGTACCAGTATTTGTTCCCGGTCATGAAATAGAGGTTGTAGGTGGGGCGGTCGGACAACATGGCTAACGGCTGGAGATGGCTGACTGCTGCTTCCATCTGTTGCCTGCCGCGATGGCTCAGGTAACGGTTCAGGGGTCCTCGCTGCCAGGTGGTTTTGATGAACCCTCGGGGAGTGTAAACCAGCTTGTAGAGGAGTTTGCCCAATCCCAGGTTGCGGCCCAGGGTTTGTATGGGAGAAGGGGGTGCAAAGAGAGTCATGATGAAAGTCCGATTATGGAATGGGTTAAGCGGGGAATGACAGCGTTCAGCATTGCGATTCAGACTAAATCTGTCTGGTTTGCCTCCGGTATTAGCGGGCGTGGGAACCTCGCCCTTACGGTTGGTCGGGTTGGGAATCGGGATTTTCCATCCGTAGGGTGGACACCGCCTACCAGCCTTAGTTCAGTGACATTTACAGGGACGAGTGCCCTAGGAGAGTCGAGCTTGGCCTTCTAGCAGGCCGCAGGATCCCTGCCAGCGAATGGCGGCGGTGGTTCCCGTCCAGGGACGCATGGTTAGATAGCTTTTGAACTGCCGCAGGGGCAACGTCCAGGCCGGAATTTTGGGCCAGGGGCGCAAACCATGCAGGTCAAGCACCTGTACCCAGGAACGGCAGGATGCCCGATTCATCCGACGCAGATAATCGACCTCAAGGCGACGGGCGGCAATCAGGTGTAGCAGCCTGATCTGGGGAAAGTAGCCCACGGCCCAACCCTGTTCCAGCAGGGTCAACATCATGTCGTTATCTTCGCCGGAGGTGAGGCTGGTCCCCGTGCGCCCCAGGGCAAGGTGCCGAACATCGGTTGCTAACGCCTGACAATAAACCTGCATTGCCGCTTTGCGAATCACCAATCCAGCGCCAATGGGGGCGAAGGGGGGGTATTGTTTTGGATCCGAGGGCACCCAACGACCAATCTGCTCGGTATCACCAAAATCCCTCAGTCCCATAGGAATCTGAATATCCTGAAACCACTCGGCAGGGGGCCGCTCGAACTCAGGCAAGCATTTACCGCCGATGGCCCCTACCTGGGGGTGGCCCTCCAGAATGGCGATCACCTGTTCAAGATAGTCGGGCGACAGCACATTATCATCATCCACGAACACCATAATGGGGGTTTGAGTTTCGCGAAAGGCCCGCTGTCGGGCGGCGGTGAGCCCTAGGGTGGTTTCGACGACCAGGCGAGCCTGGGGGTGCCAATCCAGCTTCAGCCACGATTCAACGGGTCTATTACTGGCGTTGTCGATCAGTAGTAAGTCCCAGGCAGAGGGGGTGAGGGTCTGCTGCTGTAGCGCTGAGATCACCCTAGTGAGGTAATCCTGACGGGGATTGTGGGTGCAGATGATGACGGTGAGGGGAGACGACATGGGGAGAAGCCCTAAAGACCTTAGCTTTAGTGTGGGGTGGGGGCGTTTGCGATCGCGCCTGCGGGCATGTCTATCTTCTTGCTCTGCCCTGGATGATGGCGCTCTATGGCCTCGCTGTAGATGTGTTCCT
Organism: uncultured bacterium; assembly: GCA_964590465.1. GTDB lineage: Bacteria > Cyanobacteriota > Cyanobacteriia > Phormidesmidales > Phormidesmidaceae > CAZPYG01. The sequence continues at coordinate 11,235 of CAZPYG010000093.1, forward strand.
GTAGTTGACCGATAGTGGCCAAATTGTAGTGGGTGAGGATGCGATCTCGGGCCGCACTTCCAAGCTGCATTCGTAGGGTAAGGTTATGCAACAACTCGCTAACCGCCGTCGCAATCTCCCGGGGGTTGCGGGGATTGACCAACCGTCCCACGGCACCGTTGTCCAGCATTTCCACCATCCCCCCGGCGGTGCTGCCGACAATGCCACGGGCGGCAGCCATCGCCTCTAAACACACCCCAGGAAAGTTCTCCCAGCGACTAGGAAAGACGCAGAGGTCGGTTTCGGCCAGAAACCTGGGAATCGCGTCCAGGGGTACGGCTCCGGTAAACTCAAGCTGCCCGCGATAGCGATGGAGCCGTTGGAGGAGATACTGCTTCATGTCTAAACCGGGCACGGACGCAGGCCAAGCCGCACCGATAAAGCGAAATTGCGTATCAGGATGATGGCGCAGAATTTGGGGTATGGCCGCCGCCAGTTCCAAAACCCCCTTGCGAACCTCCAGACGGCCGATGAAGGTGACTCGATGCGTCCCGGTGGCCACGGGAATATCCAGCAGAGCCGGAGTCGGTAAGTAAGGATTGGGAACAACGCGAATGTTGTCAGGGTTAAGCTGCCAGGTCTGCACCAGTTCCTGCCCTAACGCTTGAGAAGGCGTGGTAATTAAATCGGCATTGAGGGTTTGCGTCCGTTCCGGGTCGGTTTCTGGGGCATAGTCCGGCCTCGACAACAGCGAGGGAACCTGCCACCGCCGCAAGGCCCCCATCACTCGCCGCACCTGCATTCCCACGGTGGGCGGCACGTAATTGACTTGCTGAATTAAATAGGTGGGAGTATGGAGCTTCACCACCAGGGGCACCTCTGGCACCAGCGTCGTAATGCCCTGGGATTCGGCCCCAATTTCAGGACTTTCGACCACCTCAAATCGGGCCTCTTGATAGCGTTTAGCAAAAATATGGGCGACAGCGGCAACAAAGTCAGTCCGATTTTGGCAATTCACCCGATGTACCAGGATGTTGTGGTCTAGAAAGGTTCCTTGCCGATGGTCACTGCCAGCAAACACTTCCACCTGGTGTCCTCGCTGCTGCATTAACTGGGCCATTTGTAACGTGTAGGTGGCAATGCCCCCAAAGGCCGTATCGGGGGGATATTCGTAACTAACAAAAGCAATTTTCATGATGTTGGCACCAGCCTGAGTTTAGTAAAGAAAGACCCTGCCCTATGGAATTTCTCAAGCTCGGGCCGCCTGACCTAGACTGTCCGTCGCCAGGGCTGTACTGGTTCTGTAGAGTTTTTTGAATTGAGCCCGCCAGGCTAAAATATTATCTTTTGGCAAGGTGATCTGAGGGATGGAAGAGCCCTCAATCCACCGCGATAAACCTTCAAAGTCCCCCCGTTCAACGGTGGTTAAACCAGTATCTTTGGCAATTTCCCTGGCGCGGTTGTCAATTTCGAGCACTAAAGAACGTCGCCCAGACAGCAGACATTTAATCCCTCCATGGAGACGGGTCCCGATATAGTCAAACCGGAGGTCTGATCTTAAGAGAGACTGGAATGCCTCGAAAGAATGTTCGAGCAGTTCAAAGTTATCAGGTAAACCTGCCATCAGCTGTAAGAGATAGGCTTGATCTTTCCTACCCTGGGGCCAGGCAATCACCCGTTTATACTTACGACTTAAAAGGTCGAGTAATCGTCGGTCAGCTACCGGATCTCTTTCATAGTCAGTGACCATCACCAGTACTGTGTTGGCGTGATGGCAGGGAATCTGGTTCAGATCAAACTCCAGCAATGGCCACATGGTGGGACATCCAGTGTTGATAACGTTCTGAATCCCCGCCGCCTGGAGCTGTTTTAAGGTAAAACTGTCCCTGACGGAATGCTGCCAACGTTTTGACAGCACCAACTGCAAAAAGCAACGGGTATAAACATTGGGGGTGTCTTGATACACCCGCCAACCAACCCCAAGTAGAACTGGCTTGGCCAGAAAGATTTGCTGCCGCAGAGACACCTTCCATTTTTTATGTTCATTCATGCGGGACTCTAGCAAATTGCTGCCCCCCACTAAAGCAATTTGGCAGTTACGAGCAGCCGTAATATGGTCTGGTTTGGGAAAAATGTGGGAGGGTAGCTTCAGGATTTCCGGACTGGAGAAGAGGGTATTCATTTCTCGAACAACCGCTTCCTGAATAATCAGGTCGCCTAAGTTGGCACTGGGGTTTCCCTGGTGGTCGGCTAACCCAGGGCTGTATAAGCATATTTTCATGGCTAAATTTTTGCGTTTGGATTTTCGAAAATTACACTAGAGCATTACAGCAGCAATAAAGTCCCAGTTCACGTGAGCTACAAGTCTCAGCCTGTAGGACTTTCCCCTTCTGCCTTTCAGTACTAAGCAGGCATCAACCAGCGGTGCGGAATGGCCAGATTACCGGGTTGAATGCCGGACAATATGGGCCGCCCCTGAATCTCGCCATCTTTCACGTCAATCATGGTGGCGGCTTCTAGATAGTCTTCGAGTTCTTTTGCCTTGAAGAGTGCCACATTCATTCGATAACGGCCCGGCATCAGGGTTAAGGTATCACATTCACAAACTATTTGGTTGCGCAAATTATCTTTGATTTGATCGGCCTGGCTATGGATTGAGCTATTAAAATTAACCACAGCATTGCCATATTGATCATACAAAGTGAAAATGCACGAGACTCCTGCCGTCGGACGATTTAGCGAAAAAATGAATCGTACCGGACACCCGGTAGCCAGGGTAGAAGATTGATATTCGTCGGCAGTATAAGCTTCAATTTTCTGCAGCCTGATGTTTCCTATTCCCTTACGATCCTGACGCTTGGCCAAATCTTGGGAAACAACGGTTTCCAGGTTTGAGAGGTAGGTGCTGACAGCTTTTTGGGCTGAATCATCCAGAATAATCTGACCCTTTTTCAGAACAATGCCACGATTGCACAGGGCCTGCATCACTCCCATATTGTGACTGACAAACAGAACGGTGCGACCTTCTTTACCGACTGCTTCCATTTTGCCCAGGCATTTTTTTTGAAACGCCGTATCGCCAACGGCAAGCACCTCATCGACAACCAGGATTTCCGGTTCTAAATGGGCGGCAACGGCAAACGCTAAACGCATATACATTCCCGAAGAATACCGTTTGACAGGGGTGTCTAAGAATTTTTCTACTTCTGCAAAGGCGACAATTTCGTCAAACTTGCGACGAATTTCTACTTTACCCATGCCCAAAATTGCTCCGTTCAGGAAAATATTCTCTCGCCCCGACAGTTCAGGATGGAACCCGGTACCCACTTCTAGCAGACTGGCTACTCTACCTCGAAGTCCAATGCGTCCGGTGGTCGGTTCGGTAATGCGGCTGAGAATTTTTAGCAAAGTCGATTTTCCTGCCCCGTTATGGCCAATAATGCCGAGGCGATCGCCCTGCTGAATGGAAAAATTCACATCGTTTAGCGCCCAGAAGCCTTCATCTAACGGGCGATATTTTTGTCGCCGCCTGACCAGACCCCGCCGCATCTGGCGTATTTGTCGGGCCAGGGTATCCCGCAGGGACTGATATTGCTCAGGGGTGCGACCGAGTTTGTAGTATTTGCCGAGATTTTCGACGGTGATTACAGGGTGTGTCATTTTGGGTGATGGGGTGGGTGAGTTTTGAGTTTTGAGGATTAGCTGTAGGGTGCATTGCTTCGCTAATGCACCATTCTGGGAGGCCATAGCGTAGGTTAGGCCGCAGGTGAATTGGGCTTTAGATCGGTCGGTTAGGGCTTGGCCGTAACCCACAGGAGAGCAATTCGCGGCTAAATCACATCTGCAAACGTTCGCTCGTAGGCGCGGAAATAGCGAATTCCGTACCAGAGGAAGAACATTACTAACCCAACCGACAGAGCAAATCCCGGTAAATACAGCGGCGACTCGCCGCCCAAAATGGCCCAGCGGAAGCCGTCAATTACCCCCACCATGGGGTTGAGGGAATAGAGCCAGCGCCACTGTTCCGGCACCACTGCACTGCTGAAGCCCACTGGAGAAATATAAAGGCCGAACTGCAGAATGAAGGGCACCACGTAGCGGAAGTCCCGGTACTTGACGTTCAGGGTGGCCAGCAGCAGCCCGGCCCCCATGGCGGCGGCGAAGGCTATGGCGATGAAGAAGGGCAGGGTGATAATGCGCCAGCTGGGCACAAAGTTGTAGACCACCATCAGCCCCAGCAGAATGAAGCCTGAGATAAAGAAGTCCACAAGACTAACGATGACGGCACTGATGGGCACCACCAGGCGGGGGAAGTAGACCTTAGAAATCAGGTTGGCGTTAGTGATCAAGCTGTTGCTGCTTTCTGACAGGGCATTGGCAAAGAACTGCCAGGGCAGCATTCCGGCAAATACCAGAATCGGGTAGGGCACGCCATCAGACGGAAGCTGAGCGATGCGGCCAAACACCACGGTAAACACCACCATGGTCAAAAAGGGACGAATTAACGCCCAGAGAATGCCGATGGCGGTTTGCTTGTAGCGCACCAGAATGTCGCGCCAGGCCAGGAAGTAAAACAGTTCCCGGTAGCGCCACAGGTCTCGCCAGTACTGGCGCTGGGCGCGTCCAGCGGTAATCACAAGTTCGGCGGATGGGTTGGACATAGGAAGGGCTGTGAGAGGAATCTGCTCCTACGGTGGCGGGGACATGATTGCGATCTCGTCCACGCTCCCGTTCGTCTTCAAAAACCATCACAAATCCGCTAAACCCCCTACGCAGATCCACGGAACTTCAGCAATTCTCGCGGATTCAGCCGCTCTTTCAAGAAGAAAGAAATAGACCCGATCTGCAAAAGATTTCTGAGTCATTAAACTCACCTTTTCCCCCGTAGGGTGGGCACGGCCCACCAACCTCCTCCTCTACTTACAGATTCCCCCTCCAGAGCAGGAGCCCACCATGACCTTCACCCTTTCCTCTCTCCCGTAGGGTGGGCACCGCCCACCAGCCAAACCCCTCTACCTTCAGGGACCTCACCATGACCTGCACGATTCCAACTCCCTACCGTTTAATCCCTCCCGAAGTTCCTCTACATCGGCTCTACCTACCCCTGTGTAGCTCACTCCTGCTCCTCTTCAGCTTCGCCCATCCCACCTATGCCGTTACCATGGGCGAAGCCACCCCCCAGAGTCAGCCCTTCTCTCCCACCAACACCCTGCCGGGGCGGATGCCTTCCCCCTTCCAGGCCAAACCGGATGGCCCTCCTATCTATCCCCTCGACGACTACCGCCTCACCGTGGGAGACATCATCTACGTCACCGTGGCCAACGTGCCCGACTACAGCGGCACCTTTCAGGTGATGCCCGACGGCTCCCTCAACCTGCCGGTGCTGGGACGGGTCAACGCCTGGGGCAAAACTCTAACCGAGGTAGAGCAGGACATTACCACCGCCTATGCCACCGCCGAAATTCTGGTGGAACCCCGCATCACCGTCACCCTGTCTCAGCTCAGCCCCCTGCGGATTGTGGTGATTGGGGAAGTCACCCATCCCGGTGCCTACTCCCTGGCACCGGAGCAGGGACGCCTACCGACGGTAGCCATGGCCCTGGATACGGCGGGGGGCATTACTCAACATACAGACCTGCGTTCCATCGAAGTGCGCCGGGTCAATCCCGACAATCGGCAGGAAGAAACCCTCACCGTCAGTCTCTGGGACCTGCTGACGGAGGGCGATCGCAGTCAGGACCTTCCCCTGAGGGATGGCGACACCATCGTTGTGCCCCAGGCGGACACCGTCTCCATTCCCACCGCTCGGGAGCTGGCAGACTCCACTTTTTCTGCCGGGGCGATTCGGGTCAACGTCGTCGGCGAAATTGCTTCCCCCGGGGTCATGGAAGTCCCCCCCGATACCTCCGTCACCGAGGCTCTGCTGCTGGCGGGCAGCTTTACCCCCCGTTCCCGACGGGTGGATGTGCAGCTGCTGCGGCTCAACCCGGACGGCACTGTCACCCAGCGCTCCCTGCCGGTGGATTTTTCCAGCGACATCAACAACGAAACCAACCCCCTCCTGCAGGACCGGGATGTGATTCTGGTGGGCAAAAACTGGTCAGCCTCTGTGGGCGACTCCATCGGGACGGTGCTGCAGCCCCTGAGTGGGGCGTTTTCCCTGTTTAACCTGTTCCTGCCGTTTCTGGTGTTTTAGCTAGCCTCCTCCGGGTGGCTCCCCATCTACCATGACCCAAGATCTAGACATTACGACTCAAAACTCGCCCCTAATGCCGTCCATGACCGGCAGTGACTCTGGCCTGATGGGCACGGTGCTCGGCGTGGTGCGCCGCAAGCTCTGGCTGATGCTGGTCCTGGGCCTGGCCGCTGGTGCCGTTTCGGTGGTTAGGAACGCCCAGGTGGTGCCCCTGTACCAGAGCAGTTTTCGACTCCTGGTGGAGCCCGTCAGGGAGCAAAAGAACCTCTCTCGCCTGACGGACACTCAGCAAACCAGCAGACAACAGGAGCTGGACTACACCACCCAAATCGAAGTACTGCTCAGCCCCGAAACCCTGGAACCGATTCTGGATCAGGCTGCGGATCGCTACCCAGACGTGAGCTATGACAGCGTCATCAACCAGCTTGCGGTGTACCGCCTGGGGGAAACCAAAATCCTGGAAGTGAAGTACACCCACAGCAACCCCGACCGGGTGAAGGCCCTGCTGGAGGTGATTGCCCAGGGGTACCTGGAGTACAGTCTGGAATCCCAGCGATCGCAACTGCTGCAGGGCATCGCCTTTGTGGATGAGCGCATTCCCCGTATTCAGGAGCGGGTCAACGGTTTGCAGCAGAACATTCAGAACCTGCAGCAAACTTACCAGTTCCTGCAGCCCGATGATTTCGCCGCCGAACTGTTTGACCGCACCTCAGACATCACCCGGGCCCGCCAGGAATTTCGGGATGAATTCATTGCCCTGGAAGCCCAGTACAACGCCCTGCTGGACCAGGCCAGCGCCTCGGCCACCCTGCGCCAGTCCCAGGCTTACGAAACCCTGCGTCAGGAATACCAGGTGCTGCGCCAGCAACTGGCCATCGAGTCGGCCCGATTCGGTCCCAACAGCCCCACCATTCAGCTCATCCAGCGGCAGCAAGAAAACCTGGCTCCCCTCCTGTTTGAAGAAGCCGAGCGGGTGATTCAGGACCAGATCGCCCAGGTGATGAGCAGTATGGAGGCCATTGCCGCCCGCGATCAGGAACTGGCCGCCACTGAAGCCGCCCTGCAAAGCCAGATTCAGGCGGTGCCGGGGGTCGCCCGCAGTTATCAGGAACTGCAGCGGGAGCTACTGCTGGCCTCAGCCAGCCTGACCCGCTTCCAGGAGACGAAAGAAGTTCTGCAGATCCAGGCATCCCAAAACGAAATTCCCTGGGAACTGATCACCCCGCCCATCGACGCCCGCCGCAAACCAGGCACCAGTCCGATCAAAGCGTTGGTGACGGGGTTTGCCATGGGAGCCGCCCTGGGGCTGGCCCTGGGCTACCTGCTCGAAAAGCTGGCCAACACCTACTACACCCTCGACGACATCAAAAAGCGGGTGCCCCTGCCAGTTCTGGGAGCTATTCCCCTGTACCCCGAACTGATGGATGCCCAGCCCGAAGCCCATGTGGTGGACTTGCGGACAGAGTCTGCCGCTACCTCGCTGACCTCGGATGCAGCCGCCCTAAAAGCCCAGCTGAAGTCTATCATCAGCCCTAAACTCAGCAACTGGCAGGACGATGTCATGGCGAAGAAGACCGCTGACCAGGCTCAGTTGGGCCTGGCAGAGACAAATTCTCATCCCCTCAAGTCTGCTAAAGCCGATCCGCCTTCCCCCGCCGACCGCTGGCTGATGGAATACGACAGCTACGGTTTTCTGGAAGCGTTTCGGGCATTGCACGCGAATCTGGAGCCTTTTTCTTTGCGATCGCTGGTGGTCACCTCGGCCCTACCGGGAGAAGGAGCCACCACCGTTGCCGTCCACCTGGTGCAGGCCGCCGCCGCCATGGAAAAGCGAGTGCTGCTGGTGGATGGTCAGTTTCGTCGGGGGGGCACCCGGCTGAGTTCCCTGCTGGGGATTCGGGCTGAACCGGGGCTGAGCGACTACATTAACAACCAGGCCAGCCTGAACGACGTCACCCAGCGGCTTTCGTGGGAGTCAAACCTGTTTGCCATCAGCTCAGGCACCCAGGCCATGGACCCCACCCGACTGCTGTCTTCTTCGCGCATGAAAGAGCTGATGGCCCGCATGGAGAAAAACTTTGACCTGGTGGTCTACACCATGCCGCCCCTGATGGGTCTGGCCGATGTCAGCCTGGTGGCGGCAAAGACGGATGGCGTTCTGCTAGTGACATCCCTGGGTCGTCGTCGCATCGTCGATACCCTGAACCGCACTCTGGAACACATGCAGGTGGCGCGGGTGCCGGTTGTGGGGATGGTGGTGAACCAGGTGAAGAACTATGCGGTGGATTTCTATGCTCGGTCAGGTTAGAAAAATACGGTTATGACCATTCAGCATGCCATAACCCTTGATTGGGTACCGGATAATCTGGATTTGCTAAGAGTATTCCAACTTAACCGTTATCCAATCGAGATTCCACTCTTCGAGAAGCAAGCTACCCGTTGGTTCTCCCACAGGGAGACGCTTTGCGAACGGAATGACACAGCCGGTTATGTTGTTTGTCTTTCAGACAGGCTACGCCAATGCGCAGCGGCTCTGGAAGAGCAACGAAGCGAAGCGGAGTCGAAACATCTTAAGGGCACCTCTAACAACAGATTTCCTTAATAAAGCAGGGGAAGGAAAAACC
>CAZPYG010000094.1:0-3744 GCA_964590465.1 uncultured bacterium
CAACAGCCCCTATTGTCGGCTCTGTCTCCATAAAAAATGGGAGCCTTGGTGCCTTTTGCACCGGGAACTCATATAGCTGTAGCCAATTTTATTTGACCCTGCACTAGCCAGAGTCTCCTGGCGGCCATTCCTGCGGAGGCGATTGGGTTGATCAATGGGCTTACCGCTGCGAGGCATTTATCAGTCTGTTGGGGATGATGCTTCATGGGCCGGGGCTTCTCGCTGCCAGGCATGAATTGACCAGGTGCTGGCGTCCCAGGGGGTGAATTCTGCGTTGACGAGGGTATTGCTCACGGCGTTGGCCATAGCCCGATGTACCACCGGAATGACCGCTATATCTTCAGCCAAAAGACGGTTCATTTGCTGGTAAAATTCAGTGCGTTTTTCGGGGTCTAGCTCCTGTTTGGCTTCGGCCCAAAGCCGGTCGTATTCTAAGTTGCAGTAGCGGGCATTGTTGGGTTCCTGCCATTTGTTTGCCTGGGAGGCCATTTTTTCGCAGGTCCACCAGCTCATATAGGTGCTTGGGTCAGGGCTTTCGTTACCGGTGGAATAGACCTGCAGGTCAGCATAAAAATGGTTGAGGCTGTCAGTTTCCTCAGGGTCTGCGGAGAAGAAGTCATCTACCCTGACCCGCACAATTTCCACATCAATACCTAATTCTTCCAGGCTGTCGGCTACCAGGGCCTGGGTTTCCTGGCGTACCGGGTTCACCGAAGCCTGAAACAGAATTTCCATGGGCACGCCGTCTTGATCGCGGATGCCATCTCCATCGGTGTCGATCCAACCGGCTTCATCCAGGAGAGCCTTGGCGGTTTCTGGATCGTACTCCAGGGGAATTTCGTCGGCTTGATAGCGGTTGGGGGCAACCAGCAGTTGGGTGGTTGGCTTGCCCATATTGCCATAGAGATTTTCGACAATGGTCTGGCGGTCAATGGCCAGATTAATCGCCTGCCTGACCCGTAAATCGCTGAAGTAGGGGTGAGGAATCGTGGGACTGGAGCGTTCTCCATCCTCCGTGCGGGCAAAGGGATGGGCAAAGTTCAGCATAATCCGTTCGACCTTGGAGCCAAACAGGGTAATGACTTGCCCCTGGTCTGCTGTGGTGAGTGCTTCCAGAGCCTCTGCCTCCACCTGCAGGTTATGGGCAAAGTCGGCGGAGCCCGTTTTTAAGACATCCCGAGCGGCGGCATAGGGGGCAATGCCGCCCTGCAGTTCAACTCGCTCGAATGTGGGCTTGCCATTCCAATAGGTTGGGTTGGGTTCAAAAATGACGGTGCCCGGTTCAAACCCGATGGCGATGTAGGGGCCGGTACCTATGGGCTGGAGATTGGCAACCGCTTCGCGGGCATTCAGGTCATTGAATTCTGCAAAAATGTGTTGGGGTAAAATCCCTCCGGTTTGCCCTGAAAAAGGCACAGACCAGGCGGGGGTCGGTGCCTTAAACGTGATCCGAACGGTGTGGTCATCTACCGCTTCAACGGTATCGACATTTTCGTAATATTGGGCCGTTGCTGCAGCTACTTCAGGATTGCTAATAAATTCGTAGGTAAACACGACATCATCGGCGGTAAACGGTTCCCCATCGGACCAGGTCACGTCCTGCCGCAAGGTCCAGGTCACTGAAGTCCCATCTTCCGACAGACCGCCATTTTCCAGGGTGGGAATGTCGGCAGCCAGGAAGAGCACCATTTCTCCCGCCGCGTCATAGCTGGCCAGGGGCTCGTATACCATGCGGGCGGCTTCAAAGTCTTGGTATCCCGTTGCTATATGGGGATTAAGGGTGACTACCGAGCGGCCATACAGCAGGCGCAGGGTGTTCGGGTCTCTGGCAATGGCCTTCTCCACCCCGTCTTCTACTACCTCTCCAGGCGGATTGGCGGAGTTTTGGCTGTTACTACATCCGACGGCACTGGTGAGGGCTAAACCCGTTGCCGCAGCAATGAAGGCAAGACGCAGCGCTGAATTTACCATGATAGAAAGAGATGTCTCCCTGAAAACGATGCTTTAAGTTTGTGATGCCCAATATTCAATGGTAGACAAATGAGCAGACTTTGAGCAGCAGTTTACTCACTACCCTCGCAGCTGACATATTTTCCACGGGGTCAGCACCTGTTTCAGGACAACTTGCTGGCCCACGACGATAAAGAATCGTTTTGGCTCTGGGTCGGGTTCTATTGTCCTCCCGGGTCGCAGAGTCGGTTTTGTTAACAAACCATGTTGATTCCCGGGAAGTTTGCCATCTATTCTCTGTTTTTGTGTTAACAAATGAGGGTGAATAAAATGGCAAAATTAGCTATTCTAATGTGTCAACTGAACCCATCAACCATGGGGTGTTGATTGTCGGACTACACCACCAGGATCATGACTGAAAACACTGTGCCTAATCCCATGCCAGATCCAAGCGATGACATTTCTTCGGATGGGCATGAGGCCGTTACTCCAGACCCATCAGCTAATCCTAAATTGGAGGCTGATTCGGGCTGGGAACCGGTAAATTTTCCTGGTCAACTTTCCCTGACGGAAGATAACAGTTCTGGTCACCCTCCCTCTTCTCCGGGGCCGGAGATTGAGTCCACCGTGATGGCCCCATCAAATAGTAAAGAAGTCCAAAATAATACAAATGAACTAATTCAGCTCATTCAGGACTTAAATCACTGCAATGATGCATTGCTGAATCGTATTTCTAATCTTGAAGAAGCCCTTGAGCGATCGCAAGCCGCTTTGCAAACAGAAATTGAGCGCAACCAGGGGGTTCAGGTCAACGGCTTGGGTCCTATGCCGCAGCAGGTCGCTCAGTTATTAAACGAAATTGACATCGCCAATGATAGTCTACGGCGCGTGACCATGCACAATGAGGCGCTGCAGGCTGAGTTAGACGTGACTCAGCAGCGGGTGGCTCAGCTTGAGCGGGAATGTACGCTGCTGCAGCAACGGTTCAATGAAAAAAGTACCGCTTTACAGCAGGCTGAATTGACCTGCCGCGATCTTAAATCGCGTCTGCATCGGCAGCAGCGCTACACCCTGCAGTTCAAAGCGGCCCTGGAGAAATGCCTGAACATGCCGGCCAACAAAAGCACGGCTGTCGGCGTAACCAGTGCCCTGACCGACGAGTCGAGTGCTCCAGCTAACCCCGTTGCCATGCCCAGGTCTCAACATATCCAACCCTGGTCGTTTGAAGAGAAGGAGCGGGGGCAGGATTTGGATTTGGGGGATTTACTGCGTAACTTAAAGACTTCCAGTCAGGGGCCCGATTCTGCCTCTACAGGGGGTGGGTCGCTGCCGCCTGCCCCTGCTTCTGCTACTTTGGAAAAAATCGCAGACCCCGAGGCGGAAAAGTTGCTCTGGCAAGATTTGGAGCGGGTCAGCCAAGCTCAGCTATCCCCTTCGCCTGCGTCTTTATTTGCTGAGCCAGAACCCGACCCCTGGCACGGCTCGGTCCACCCCCATGCTACCTCTGGGCCTGAGTCGGCGAGTTTTCCTGATCAGGCATCCCTGCGGGAAGACATTCCCCCTGAAGAGCCGGTATTTACAGAGCCTTCCCCCTGGGGTGTCCCCCTGGCCGACCCAGAACCCGCAGGGGCTACGCCCCCAGAAATGGCAGAGAACCCTAGGGTGACCGACGCTGAGCCTGAGGCAGTTATCGAAAGGAATCAGCCGGTGGCTCCCCCCCCGGTATCCCCGCCGTCGAGCCCGGCTCCGGGTAGGGTGCTGCAGACTCCGCCTCAAGGTTCACCGGCTTCACCG
>CAZPYG010000094.1:3844-7328 GCA_964590465.1 uncultured bacterium
CTTCACCGGCCCCTCTGGTCTATCCCCTGCGGACCCCTAAGAAGCGTAAATCCCTAGCGGCAGTGGAGCTACCCAACTTTGGGCGTACCCCCCGCCGCTAATGGGGCCCGCTTACTTTGGATGGTGGCCAATCACCATCTGCAGCAGGGTGGGTTCGCCGCCGATTTGATGGAATTTATCGGCCCAGGCCCGAATCACTTCATCCAGCTCTTGGAAGGCCGATTCACGATCTGCCGCCGGGATGTCTAATTCTTCTAAAACCCTCATGGTGCCAGGCATACGGCTGGCCCATTCCCGCATCATGCGAAAATATTGGGCGGTATCGTCAATCATGGAATAGAGGCGCTCCTCTGGATCGACGGGGGCGTAAGAGGCCCGAGCCAGGGCATAGAAAGACGATCCCCAGGAGGCATCAATACGGGCAACGGTACCGGAATAGATCAGCCGACGGCGGATATGCTCCGTCAGTGCTTCGCTGAGGGGCAAATGCCGCTCGGGGGGCAACTCTTCCTGGGATTTGTCGTGCAGCACCTCGATCAGTTCTAAAAACTGAAAGGAGTTGATGATTTTGGCATCGGGGCAGGGTTCCGGCAGTTTATTTTCTAGATACCGCTTTTCCTCCATGGCGAGGGAGGTACCCGAAACTCGCGATTGGCCGGGCTGCCAGGGGTAACGGTTTAACCAAACATAGGGAAATTGAATTAAATAGCGGGGCTCCTGGGAACCCAGCATTTTCAACAATCGACCCTCGGCCAGAGCCTGGCGCATCTCTTCAACAATGGCCTTTACCCGTTTCGGTTCAATGTGGTGTAAATGACCCGTCATGCGCAGGTTTTCCCCCTGCTCTATGTAGGTCATATAAATGGCACATTTTGCAGCCGTCGCGGCGGCATCGAGAAATGCCCCATGGCGATGGCCTCCAGTGCGCATGGCACTGAACGCCAGGTACAGCAGAATTTGATCTATGGCACTGGGGCTGAGCCGTTGAATGAGGTCTTCATCCCGAATAACGGGCATCACTGAATGGGGAGGTACAACTGAATCTGCCATCACAATATGGGGAAAATATTATCTATGCCGTAGGGAACTGATGCGGATTAAAGCCAGAGCCCACGACCCTAACCGCACGAAAATTGAAAAGCTTAAATCAGCTTCCGCAGCGCAAAATAAGTTGTTTTCTTAGCGGAACTTAGAAATTGGCTAATATAGCAGCCCGGCAACCTTACCCGGGCAGATTACACCCTAAAACTTTAGCAATTAGATACAGTAGCTGATTATGAATATGCACCCAAAACGAGAAGGCTCTATATATACATTAAGCTGACCCAGCCGTTTAACCAAGTCTACCGCTGCCCCGATAATATGGGGCAGCGTTGTCGTTAGCAGTGTGCGTGGAAGGTTTAGGGCCGGGCTGAACTCGTCCACTACCGCGAAACCCTAACAGGTTCAAGAAGTCTGCCTGATTAGACAGCCGACCGCTACCGCGATCATCTTCGTTAGAGGTAATGGCAACTGGGCTTTGGGCCGCTAGCCCCTCTGCTCTATGTTGGGGCATCGCTGGACTACCACCCGCTAGCATGAGGCCAGCAACAGCCCCACAGGCCGCGGGCAAATGGAATGGGGAAAAGGTCGGGAAAGGTTGCATAAGGCTTTGTCTTCATAGCGCTTCTAGTTCTAAATACGCGCCACAGAAGCCCGGGTCAGGAAAAACTTCATAAGTAAATTCGCTGAAGTTTTAAGTTGTAATTCCGGATGCCTCGGTAGTTGGGCCTTTGCAACCGGCTGAACTGAGCCAGGAAAGGGAGGGATGGTTCTAGCTGATGGCCCTGCGGGCACCATTCCCAAAAACCTTAGAATGTCCAAAAAAAACAGAATTATATGCCAGAGAACGATCTACTCTAGGTGAAATGTTGATGGATTGAGGTGTAGGCAATGCCCTCGTTAATTCTGGCTGATCGTGTAACCCGTGTGACTCCTTCAATGACTCTGGCGATTTCTGCAAAGGCTAAGGGGATGAAGGCAGATGGGCTCGATGTTTGCAGTTTTAGCGCTGGGGAACCCGACTTTGACACGCCTGATCACATTAAAGAAGCGGCCAAAACAGCTTTAGATCAGGGCAAAACTCGCTATGGTCCTGCTGCGGGGGAACCCGCCCTCCGCCAGGCCATTGCCAACAAGCTACAGCACGACAACGGGCTCTGCTACGGGCTTGAAAACGTGATTGTGACTAACGGCGGTAAGCATTCCCTCTATGGCCTGATGATGGCCCTGATCCAGCCGGGGGATGAGGTGATTATTCCTGCCCCCTACTGGGTGAGCTACCCCGAAATGGTAGAACTGGCCGGAGGCAAGCCGGTGATTGTTCCCACCACCGCTGAACAGAACTACCGCATCACCCCAGAACAACTGCGTCAGGCCATTACTCCCAGGACCAAACTCTTTGTGCTCAATTCCCCGTCTAACCCTACGGGCATGGTGTATTCCCCCGCAGAAATTAAGGCCCTGGCCCAGGTGGTGGTGAATGCGGATATTTGGGTTGTATCGGATGAAATTTACGAAAAAATTCTGTATGACGGGGCCACTCACCTGAGCATTGGAGCGGCTTCACCGGAAGCTTTTGAACGGACCATTATCAGCAATGGCTTTGCCAAGGCCTATTCTATGACCGGTTGGCGGGTGGGGTATCTGGCTGGCCCGGTGGAATTAATCAAGGCGGTGAGCACGATTCAGAGCCACAGTACGTCGAATGTGTGTACCTTTGCCCAGTATGGCGCGATCGCGGCCCTCGAAAGTTCCCAGGACTGTGTTGAAACCATGCGTCAAGCTTTCGCCGAGCGCCGTAAGACAATTATCGAAAGATGTCGCAGCATCCCTGGCCTGAGCTGTGGGGAACCGGCAGGAGCCTTTTATTTATATATTGATATTACGTCCCTGGGCATGGCTTCCCTGGACTTTTGTACCCAACTGCTGGAAGAGAAATATGTCGCCACCATTCCCGGCGTTGCCTTTGGTTCTGAGGGAACTATCCGCATTTCCTACGCTACGGGAATGGAAACCATTTTGCTGGGCATGGACCGCCTGGAGCAGTTTGTGAAAGCCCGTCTGGGCTAGGGAGATATGGCAATCCCTGGGGAGCAAGGGCTCACCGCTGCTGCCCCCTCAGGATGTGGTCGACTACGCCACCCCCAGTGACCGTTGCCCAGGGGTAGCCTTGACCAGGCTGGGCCTCTCCTCAGCGGGTTTAGTGATAAATTCGAACACCTTGCCCAGGTCGTCAAACATCATGCACAGAGCTGGCGTGGGACCATCCTCACCAATCCGATAGACGCAAACCAAAATCCCTTGCCAGTAGGATCTCCCTCAGGAATGGAGCTTGAATCCCCTCTGACTGGTGCAGGGCAGGTATCGCGCCCCACTTAGGCAACCGCGACCGCCATCCCACATCGCAGAAGTCTCACTCCTGAGTCCCCCCTTTTGTTCCCCC
>CAZPYG010000094.1:7338-19791 GCA_964590465.1 uncultured bacterium
CCCCCACCCATCCACCCATCCACCCATCCACCCACAACCCATCCACCCTCCTATGAACCCCACCACCCAATTCCACACCCTCTCCCAACAGGGGGAAACCAGTCCTGAGGCGGCCCTCAACCTCTTCGACGAACTCGATACGGTCGATATTCCCTTCATGATTGGGCGCTGGGTTGGTTCAGGCTTTCCCACCCATCACCCTCTGGATGGTGCTCTGGAAGTATCAGGTTGGTACGGTAAAGAATTCCTTAGCCCTGAAGAGGTCCATCCCCTGCTGATGGTGGATGCTAACCACCAGGTTTTCAAAATTGCTCCCAAACAGAGCATGATGGATCTGGCTTTGAAGCTACCTGCCCAACGCTTGCACCCCCTTAAGCCCTTAATGCAGATGTCTAACCGACTGGTGAAGACAGACCGCAGCCAGGCCCGACTGCGGATGATGGAATACCGCAACAAACTTAGCGCCACCATGATTTACGACCATCTGGCCATTCATGATGTTTTTCGGAAGGTTGACGCCAATACTGTCCTGGGGTTGATGGACTATAAGGGCATCGAACAACCTTTCTTCTTTGTGCTTAAGCGTGAGTTAGATCACAGCGTTCCTCAGGTTTAAGCTTTCACCCAAGATGACATGCTCATTCCCCTGGTCGGGAATACTAAATAGACTATGTGTCAGGCCTCCGTAACCCATGCTTACGCCCGCTACTGCACTCACCCCGGATGATCTTAAAACAGCAATTTTACCCAGCCCTCCTATCGTTGCCCCCGATTGTTTGGTTCAGGATGCGATCGCGGCCATGGCCCGGGGGGGTGCCCCTGGGGATCAGGGGGCAGCGGTGATCAATGAAGCGCTACCGGTGGGGACTTAAACGATGGAAGAAACCCTCAGGGTTTTACTGGTAGAAGACTCAGAAGACGATGCCCTACTGGTGCGACGCAGCCTGAAGGGTAGCGGGTTTATCCTGCAGTGGCAGCGGGTTGAAACGGCCCGGGCCCTCGATCAGGCCCTGACCGACCAGCCCCACTGGGATGTGATTATTTCTGACTATCGGTTGCCCGGGTTTAATGCCAAAATGGCCCTGGAAATTCTGCAGCGGCATCGGCTGGATATCCCTTTTATCGTGGTGTCGGGCACCATCGGCGAAATGACTGCGGTGGAGCTGATGCGGGCGGGCGCTCAGGATTATTTGATGAAAGATAGCCTGGTCCGTCTACCGGAAGCAGTGCGCCGGGAAGTACGAGAGCGCCAAACTCGGGCTGAACGGTCTCAAGCCGCCCACGACCTGGTCGTGACCCGGGATCGATTGCAGTTAGCCATTGAAGGGGCCGGCATCGGCACCTGGGATTGGTTTATCCAGACCGGCGAGCTGTTAATCAATGAGCGTTGCAAAGGGCTGCTTGGCTATGGCCCCTCCGATCTTAACCCGTTATGCATCCGCCATTGGCAGACCTACTTCCATCCCGAAGACCTGAAGGGAAAACAATGGGCGCTCATCCAACACATGCAAGGCGCGGCAGACTCCTACGAATGTGAGTGTCGCCTGCGCCATCGTTTAGGCCATTGGGTCTGGATTCTTGAGCGGGGCCGCATTGTTGAGTGCGATGCCCGAAGTCGCCCTTTGCGCATGGCAGGGACCTGCCTGGATATTAGCGATCGCAAACGGGCCGAGCTGCGCCAAACGCTCCAAAACTCAATGTTGGAGCGCATCGCCAAGCTGGATCCCCTCGCTGACATTCTGGAAGTCCTGGTGCGGGTGGCCGAAGCGCACCTGGAAGGGGCAATGGGGTCCATCATGATCTGCGACAAAACCCAACGTCTCCGCCATGGTGCTGCTCCCAACTTGCCGGCAGCCTACAACGAGGCCCTGGACGGCATGCTGATCGGAGCCGAAGCCGGATCCTGCGGTACCGCTGCCTTTTGCCGGGAAATCGTCATCGTCGCCGACATCGCCTCCGATCCTCTCTGGCAGGACTTTAAATCGCTAGCCCTGAGCCATGGACTGCGGTCTTGCTGGTCGGCCCCAGCGGTGGGCAGTGACGACCGGGTGCTGGCCACCTGTGCCGTGTATTTTTCCCGGTGTCGTCATCCTCAACCCCACGAATTAGAAGTTCTCACCCTGATCGCCGACATTGCCAAAATTGCCATCGAACGCCATCAGGCGGCTGATGCCCTAAATCGGCGAGATCGCTATCTGAGCACCCTGGTTCAGGTTCAAAATGTGCTCCTGGCTTCCCCGGCGAACCCTGGGACCTACCAAGGGGTGCTGCAAACCCTGGGTCCCATTACCATTGCCGACCGCATCTATATCTTTGAGAATTACACCGACGAAACCGGTGACTTATACGCCAGCCAACGGGCCGAGTGGTGTGCCCCCGGCATTACGCCACAAATCGAAAACCTTGAACTGCAAAATCTTCACTATGGCAGCTCTATTCCCCATTTCCAGCAGGTTCTCAGCCGAGGAGAAATGATCCAGGGGATGGTGGCTGACTTTCCCCCGCTGGAAAGA
The DNA here is from genome assembly GCA_964590465.1 of uncultured bacterium. Classification (GTDB taxonomy): domain Bacteria; phylum Cyanobacteriota; class Cyanobacteriia; order Phormidesmidales; family Phormidesmidaceae; genus CAZPYG01. The sequence goes on from CAZPYG010000094.1 coordinate 9,852, forward strand.
GACCTGCTGGAAGCGCAAAACATCCAGTCTATTTTGCTGATTCCTATAGTTGTTAAAGAGCAATTTTGGGGATTGATCGGAGCCGATAATTGCCGTGAACCCCAATCCTGGGACAACCTCGAAACCTGGCTGCTGGGTTCCGTCGCAGCCGCCATTGCCCTGGCCCAAGAGCGGGAGCTGGCTACCCGGGCCTTAACCCGGCTCAACCAGGACCTAGAGCATCGAATTCAGCAGCGCACTGCCGCTTTCCAGGAAAGCGAAGCCAAGCTCCAGGCCATTTTAAAATTTGCTCCGGCATCGATCTATGTCAAAAATCTGGAGGGCAGGCATATTCTGGCCAATGAGGCTCTCCTCAAATTCCTTGGAATTTCAGCCCAGGAACTCATCGGTAAGCGCAATGAAGACCTGTTTGCCCCCGACACTGCCGCTCGCCTGACCACCAATGACCGCCTGGTAATCGCTGCTGGGCAGGTCCGACAATTTGAAGAGGAAGTGCATTTACAGGGACAGAATTACACCTTTTTAAGCAATAAGTTCCTGCTGTTTGATCAGAATCATCGGCCCTACGCTATTTGTAGTATTTCTACGGATATCACCGACCGGAAGGGTATTCAAGAAACGCTGAAACGTAAAGAAGCCCATCTGCGCCATATTGCCACCAATATTCCCGGCGTCATTTTTCAATACATGCTGGACCCCAAAGGGCAGGAGTCTATTGTTTATATCAGTGACCGCTGCCAGGAAGTTTTTGGATTAGATCCAGAGGCGGTACAGGCTAATATTCAATGTCTCTTTGGGCTGGTACACCCCGAAGATTTACAACGGTTAAGAACTACCATCGACCCATCTGCCCAGCATTTGCAAAAGTGGACCTGGGAAGGCCGCATTATTACGGCCTCGGGCCAACAGAAATGGATTCAGGGGATTGCTCAGCCCGATCCCATCATGGCAGGGGGAACCCTGGTCGATGGACTTTTGCTTGACATTACTGATCGCAAGGCAGCGGAAATTTTACTACAGAAAACTAATGCAGAACTGGCCCGGGCAACTCGCCTTAAAGATGAGTTCTTAGCCAGCATGAGTCATGAATTACGGACACCCCTTAATGCCGTTTTGGGCATCGCTGAGGGCCTACAACAGGACGTGTTTGGTTCTGTCAGTGATCGGCAAAACAAAGCCCTGGATACAATTCGGGAAAGTGGCCAACATTTGCTTGATTTAATTAACGATATCTTAGACTTTTCCAAAATCGAGGCAGGCAAGCTTGACCTGAATATTGAAGAGGTTTCAGTGCAAAAACTGGGGCAAGCAAGTCTCCGATGTGTACAACCCCTTGCCGTCAAAAAGCAGATTGAGATGGCCTTCAAACTGCCTCAATATCTGCAAGGGGTAACAATTTCTGTAGACGAGCGTCGGATTCGCCAGACTCTAATCAACCTGTTGAATAATGCGGTTAAATTTACCCCTGAAGGCGGTCAGATCGAGTTGGCCGTCCGCTTAGAAATGAATCAGATTAGTTCTCCTTTCCCCCTTGCCCAGGAAGCTGATGTACTACCCGCCCTGTGTTTTACCATCACCGACACCGGCATTGGTATTGTCGCCGAGCAGTTTGATCAACTGTTTCAATCTTTTGTCCAAATTGATAGCTGCTTAAGTCGTCAATATAACGGCACTGGCCTGGGTTTAGCCCTGGTAAAACGCCTTACCAATCTCCATGGCGGCAACGTAGGGGTCAGCAGCACACCGGGACAGGGCAGTTGTTTTGCCATTCGGCTGCCTTACGCCATGCCGCTATCTGCCCTGAATCATGCCGCATCCAAAGGTTCTGGCCAGGATGTATCAAGCCTGCAGGGGGTTGCCCCTGGGGCCTGGGAAAACTTACCGAGAACGCCCCTCATTTTATTGATCGGACAGGACAAAGCAGAAGTTCAAACCTTTGCTAATTATTTAGAAGCAAAAAAATATCGAGTCATCACCGCCCATAATAAAGTTGAGTTGTTTCAGCAGTTGCAAACCGCTCAACCCAATCTCTTGCTCTTTGATTCAGAGACCGCCATCCCTGACAACAATGCTCTTTTTTCTGCTGTTTGTGATCACGATGCTTTCCCTCTACCGCCTATCATGGTGGTGACTCAGTTAGTCACCAGTGCCGAACGGGAAAAATGGTTACAGGCTGGGGTGATCGGCCATATGTCAAAGCCCCTGAAGCTGAAAGTTCTTGCCGCTACCATCAAGCAATTGCTCGACGAGATAGATAAGCTACAATGACTCTTCCATCCATCCTCATTGTTGATGATGAACCTAACAACTTTGATGTTGTTGAAGCATTGCTAGGCGATCAAGACTATATCCTTAATTATGCAGCCAGCGGCCAGGATGCAATCGCATCCCTAGATATCTATCACCCGGACATTATTTTGCTTGATGTGATGATGCCCGGCCTCGATGGGGTACAGGTCTGCCGCCGGATTAAATCGATGGAAAAGTGGCAGGCAGTACCCATCATTATGGTCACGGCCATTAGCACCAAGGAGGATTTAAGCTACTGCCTGCAAACCGGAGCCGATGATTTTATTAGTAAGCCCTTAAATACCCTGGAGCTGAAGGCCAGAGTTGGCTCCATGCTGCGCATTAAACGTCAATACGACGCCCTACAGGCGGCTCTGGAACGCCAGGAAGTTTTAGAAGCCGAAAAAGTCGAACTGCTCGAAACCCGCAACATTAAACTTGAACAGCAGGTCGAACAACGCACCTTGGCGCTGAAGGAAACCGCTGAGCAGATGCGGTACAACGCCCTTCACGACCCCCTCACCCACCTGGCCAATCGTACCCTGATGATGGAGCGCATCACCGCCGCCATTCAACGCACCGACAGCGAGAAGGGTTACCGTTACGCCGTTTTGTTTATCGATTTAGACCGTTTCAAGGTCATTAACGACAGCCTGGGCCATCTGGTAGGAGACCGGCTGCTGATCATCATTGCCCAGCAGCTGCGGTCCTACCTGCGGGCCCAAGACACCATCGCTCGATTTGGCGGGGATGAATTCGTGATTCTCCTGGATGCGGTGGATAGTGTTGAAACGGCTATTCAGATTACAGAGCGAATTCTGGCGGATTGCCAGACCCCCATGATGCTCGATGGCTATCAGCTTTTCGTGGGCATGAGTATTGGCGTTGTGGCCAGCACTGCCCATTATTCCGTTGCGTCAGATTTAATTCGAGATGCCGACATTGCTATGTATCGGGCTAAAGCCAAGGGCAAAAATCTGTATCAGGTCTTCGACGCCCAAATGCACACCCAGGCGTTGCGCCGTTTAACCCTAGAGAGCGACCTGCGTAAGGCCCTCAAGGGGGATGAGTTTGAGGTCTATTACCAGCCCATTATGGATATAACCCACCATCGACTGGTGGGCTTTGAGGCACTCATTCGCTGGCATCATCCCACACGAGGGTTTGTCTCCCCTGGGGAGTTTGTGCCGGTTGCCGAGGAAACCGGCTTAGTTGCGGCCATCGATCGATGGGTATCCCGCACCGCTTGCCAACAGCTTGCCGCCTGGCAAGCTCAGTTTCCGGCAGTCCAGTCTTTGAAAGTTAGCATTAACCTTTCCGCTCAGGATCTGCAAAATCCCAGTCTGCTGCAAGACATCGATATCTTACTAAAGACATCAGGGTTGGCCGGCCACTCCATCACCCTGGAAATTACCGAAAGTATGCTGATCGAGGATGTCAGCAAGACCATTGACCTGTTGACCCAGCTCAAATCCAGGAATCTGCAAATCAGTATCGATGACTTCGGCACCGGCTATTCCTCCCTGAATTATCTGCATCGCTTACCTGCCGATAACCTCAAAATCGACCGTACCTTTGTCAGCCAAATGCGAGACGACCATCGCAATCATCAGGTTGTTAACACCATCATTACCCTGGGCAAACAACTGGGGATGGCCGTGGTCGCCGAAGGGGTCGAAACTCCCGAACAGTTAGACAATCTGCGGCAGTTGGGTTGTCAGTTTGCCCAGGGCTATTTGTTTGCCCGCCCCATGCCTGCCCATGAAATTGAGGCCTCCTACCTGGTGAATCAACCCCGGCGGCCAGCGGTCTCGCTGTCCTCGGTGGTTAACCGCTAGGCCCTGTCAACGGTGCTGGGGTAGCCTGGGGACCCGGATATGCAAAGTTTTATGCTCTTGTTAAGCCCAGCCAAATCTTGCTCCAACTTTGAGACAGCGGGGCACTAAATGTGAATAATTGCATTAATTCAACTAAAAACTATTAAAAGTACTTCCTATGGCACTGATTGAAGCTATTGAAGCTAAATCCGTTAGGACCGGCATTGTAGAGGATTGCACCGTTCTGATTGACCAGCAGGTTTCTGCCAAGGGAGGCATGGCGGGGTTGGCCCTTAAAACCGCCTACAAGGTGGTTAAGGGGGTAGGTCCGACGTACATCCCCGGAGCGGTGAACCGCCTGTTACCCGATGTCTTAAAAGCGCTTGACCCCATGTGGCAGGAGGGACTGCGGTCGGGAAATCCGGTCGATCACCTGATCCAAAATCGGGTTGAAGCTGCCGATACCATCCTGGGCATTACCGATGCCAGAATTCAACACTCTAGCGGCGTCGTCCGTTCCTCTTACAACAAGCTGCGCAAGTCGGTGAAGGGGGATGTGGAAGCCGCTGTGCCTGAACTGGCCGTTATCCTTGGCAACCACATTGCTGTGAAGCAAGCTTAGGAAGCCAGACCAGCTCCAGACCAGCTTTTGGGCGCTGCTCCTGAAAGCCCTTCCCTAGTCTGGTGCCCTGGCTCTGCCTGGGCTTCCTGGAGGCTCTGCCGCTTCATTTCGGAGGCAGAGCCTCCAGGAAGCATTCCAATGCTCTGCATTGGAACGAGAGTGCGATGAGTTCTGTACCGGCGTTCTAGGGCATGGCCTGTTAAAGGGGGTTTAGATGGCCTGGTAGAGTCGGTTCCAGTAAGGCTCCGAAAACTCTACCAGCCACTCTTTGATGCGGTAAGTGGCGCGGCAGTCGTCCTCGTTGTAGCGCAAAATGGCGTCCAGGTAGGTGCGATCGCCGGTTTCCGCCCAGGTGTTATACCAGCAAATCGACTGGGCACCGTTGGCTCCCTCATCTCGCCAGTCAAACCCAATCCACCGGGCAATGTGCTTCAGGGCGTAGCTCTCTACGGGTAGGGTGACGCCATCGGTAACGCACTTATGGACATCGAAGAACCGATCCAGGAGGGCGTTAATGTGGCCCTCAGGGGTTCTATAGAGGTGCCCTAGTCGTCTGACCGTTTGAGCTTCATAGGGGCAGAAATGGTAAACGGGGGCGTAGGGGTAAGCGTGCATCAGGTCTAGAAACTCTTCCCAGGCCCGTCGTTCTTGATGGGGTCCTTCCGCCAGCAGGGCATGGAAGGTTTCTTGACCCGTGAGATGGTTAACCACCAGTACCCCATGCAAATAAATCAGGTTTTGGTCGGGGGCGGCCTCGATATCGAAGTAAAGCTCTACCTCTCCTTCGGGTAAGTCTTCAGGCCAGAGGGGAAAGCCATGGGGGGCATGGGGGGCGGTTCTGGGAATGGCGGCATTCCGTAACACGGCCTGAGCTTGATGGACCAGCTTTTCGGCCACTTGCTCACCAAATCCCGGTAGGGGCGCTAAATAGGCCGGGTTGGCCTGGGCTAGGTCTGCCAGGGTGGTGAGGTGATGCTGCTTTAAAAACTCATAGCGGGCCGGGGTTACTCCGGGCAGAAGGGAAAGATGTTTGGATGCCTGGGCGTGACTGTAGCAGTGGCTGAACCACTGGCACAAGTCGCAGCGGCTGTGGGAAATAAAGAGTTCAGGTACCGCGTCATGCTGTAGGTCTTGCCGGCAGCGGTTAAGCACTTCCTGCAGTTTAATCACCAGGCGGCTTAAATCAATGGTGTAGCGCTGGCCATGCCTCAGCAGCAGGCAGCTTTCCTCTGGCCAAACCCCCTGCACCCTGGACAGTACGTAGGCGTGGTAAGTGGCCACAATCTGATAATCGAGTTTAGGCTTTTTACCCAGCTTGATGTCTATGGGGGCGTAGGTCCAGTTGCCCCAGCGAGACCAGCCTGGCTGCTTCACTAAAAGGTCGGGTTTGCTCACCAGTTGGGCATCTCCCCAGGGGGCCCGGCTGACCAGGACTCCGTGGTGAATAACATCGGTGCCAGCAGCCATGAGAGCCAGGGTAGCCTCAGCCCCAGCGTCCCAATCGCCAGCGGGATACTCGGGTTTTACCAGGGGCTGAAAGTCGTCGAGGGTAGCCTCTCGATGTAGGCTGCTATCCTGGCGCAGCTTCAGCAAATAGTCGGTCGGTGCATCCCTCAGGTTATCGTCCCCAAACAGGTCCAGATAGGCCCTTCGGCTGCACCGCTGATAGTGAAATACAACTTCGTCGGTGATCCAGAGAGTAGATGCAGCAGCAGATTGCTGGTTCAGCGGTAGCGGCTTTTTGCCAGCAACACCCCCGGCGGGGCTTTGCTGACGCCCCCCAGAATGAAACATTGGAGCCAGAGGGGTATCAGCAGACAAAACAGCCTATGGAGTCAACGCTAGGGACTAAACTATAAACTTTTGAGCAGTTTCGATGCTTACTTCGACGCAACCAGGCAAGCCCAAACGAGACAATCGGCAGCATACCGTCACGGTACTGTTGCCGTTGCTTCATCAATTGCGCTGGTTTACTTGCCATAAAGTTCACGCCCACCCGACGTAGCGGATGCTCATTACACCAGGCTTGCTTAAGCGCGGTGTAAATTGAGCCCGAAGATGTATCTGCTCAACTTTTTTACCTAGTAAATGTTATACCGCATTGCTGCATTTGTTGACAGTTACATTCCCTGAAGGTTGTAGTACAGGGATCAGGGGCAGGGATGATTTGGGTTGGTGTAGGGTTTAGACAGACCCATTAGTTTTTGCCCATTGCCCGTGAAAGACTCTATAGCTTCAACCTCCGAAGAGGTGCTCATCAACCACCGGCAGCATTTTCCGGCTCTGGCTCAAAACAAACAGTATTTCAACTATGGGGGGCAGGGGCCTATGGCTCAACCTTCCCTGGATGCGCTGTTTCAGGCCCATCACCACATTCAAACGGTGGGGCCGTTTTCCGGCGGTATGAATGGGTGGATTCAGCAGGAAGCCGCCCACACCCGTAACCTGATGGCCCAGGAACTGGCCACCCATGCCGATACCCTGACCCTGACCGAAGATGTCACCGTGGGCTGCAATATTCCCCTGTGGGGCATGTCCTGGTGTAAGGGCGACCACATTTTAATGTCAGATTGCGAACATCCTGGGGTAATTGCAGCGGTACAAGAAATTTGCCGCCGGTACGAACTCAGCTACAGCCTTTGCCCCCTGATGGAAACTGTCAACGGTGGGGACCCGGTCGGGGTGATTGAGCAACATTTGCGCCCCGAAACTCGGTTACTGGTGATCAGCCATATTTTTTGGAACACCGGACAAGTTCTGCCTCTCCGGGAGATTTGCCAGCTGTGCCATGGTCACACCCCTGCACCGGTTTGGGTTCTGGTAGACGCGGCCCAGTCAGTGGGGGCGCTGCCCCTGGATTTGCCATCCCTGGAGGTGGATTTCTATGCCTTCACCGGGCACAAGTGGTGGTGTGGACCGGCTGGGCTGGGGGGGCTGTACATCAGGCCAGAGGCGCTGGAGGTGATCCAACCCACGTTCATTGGCTGGCGCGGTATTACCACCGATGGTCAGGCCCAGCCTACGGGGTGGAAACCCAACGGTCAGCGGTTTGAAGTTGCGACCTCCAACTATCCCCTGCTGGCAGGGTTACGTACCGCGATTGCATACCAGCACCAGGGGGGCAGTCCTGAGCAGCGCTACCAGCGCATTTGCCAGCTCGCTCAACTGTCATGGCAAAAACTGGCGGCAATTCCCTACATTCGCATGGTCAGGCAGACCCCTCCAGATTCTGGCCTGATCTCCTTCTGGGTGCTGGAGGAGGACCACCCCTCTCCCCGGCTGCACAAAGCCCTGGTGGACGCTCTGGAAGATCAAGGGGTGTTTTTGCGTACCCTACTATCTCCCAACTGTGTACGGGCCTGTGTGCATTATTTGACCCTGGAATCAGAGGTCATTCAACTGGCGCAAACCATCCAGGCCACGCTGGAAAAATTGCTGGTTAGAGGGTGAGGCAAAGGCCGAAGGCGGTTAGGCCGCAGGCTGAGTTTATCCCTCCTATGGGTCAGGCAGGCCAGGCAGGAGTTCCAACCATCCTCGTTGCCATTTCATTTTTTCAGCCTTGGTCAGCCTCGGCGGAGGTGGTTTTTGAACGATAAAACGCTTTCGCAGCCAGGCGAATCAGCACGATGAACAGTACCAAAACCCCGACCAGGGCAGCTAAGGGGGCCGTCAGGGCCAGTATGGATAGGCCGATTGCCCCAATTAACTCTGCGATTGCCACGATAAAATTCGTTAGACCGCCGGTGGTTACTGTCGAAATTAATCGGGTAAAGCCATTCAGTCCTTTTACCGTGGCGGCTGTACCTCCCCCGGCTACAATTGCCAGGCTCCACTGGGCAAACGGATCAAGCTGGGTGGCGGCCAGGGCCATCAGGAGGGTACCTGCGATCGCGGCTATGGGCACGGCCACCGTATCCACCGCATTGTCGAGCCCGGGGATGCTGTAGGCCAGCAGTTCAACCACCAGAGCCAGGGTGAGGCCAATGAGGGCAGTTTCGCTCCCCAACCACTGCATATTCTCCTGCAGCGGCAGGTGGGCGAAGTAAGCTGCCATACTCAGTACCCAGAAGGGAACTACCACCCGGAACCCGGCGGCGACTCCCAAACCCAGGCCAATGCCAATGCTTTCCAGCAGATCTAAATCCATCGATGGTTGTCCTGAAGAAACCTGAGCTTATTGTCAGGCAATATTGCGCCATTGTCTGAATTCTGATCACACCGACTGTTTGCCCCAAGATTCCTGTTTGCCCCATTGTGCTCCCTGCCGCGGAATGCCGGTTGGGGGTGACGGCCAGGCCATTACTGTTTGGTTTTTCCAGGAATGTTCCTCAGGCCTAATCCACGCTACAGTTCCCCTGGCGCTCTTCACCAGGGCAGTCGGTTGCCATCCCAGTTGAAAAATTCCCCACTGTCGGTACCTTCCAAGCCCTCAATCACCGCCATCAGCTGGGATACCGTTCGTTCTACAGGAAACAGCTTTTCCGGCGGAACTCTCCGCTGAAAGGGCTTAGACAATCGCGTGTCCGTGGTGCCGGGGTGCAGCAGGGCAATGATGGTATGGGGACTTTTGCGGCTGTATTCGATCGAGGCTGTCTTCATCAGCATATTGAGAGCCGCTTTGGAAGCTCGGTAGCCGTACCATCCGCCCAGGCGATTGTCGCCAATGCTGCCAATTTTGGCGGAAATCGCTGCCAGTACGTTGGGCTGCCCATGCTGGAGCAACGGCAGCAGATGCTTGGCCAGTAACCCGGCGCCAATGGCATTGACCTGAAACGACTGCAGGAGCCGATCGGCATCCAGTTGGCGCAAACTCTTTTCCGGCTGAAAGTCTCCATCGTGGAGTAAGCCCACGCAGTAAATGACCAGGTCCAGTCGGCTCCCTTCGAGCTGTATTTTCTCGACGGCGGCCGCAAGGGTCCCTTCGTCGGTCACATCCACAGGTAGGCAGGTCAGCCCATCGGTATGGGTTTCGAGGGTGAGCAGGGCCTGGGCCGTTTCGGGCTGGCGATAGGTGCCGTAGACCCGGGTGATACGGCCATCGGCCAGGAGGTGGTTCACGAACCCCAGCCCAATGCCCTGGGATGCTCCCACTACGAGGGCTGTACCGTTTTGTAGGGATGCTCCGAATGCCATGGTGTCTTCCGTGCCGCAGTTCTTTAAGTATTGTTACGGCTTTTCAGAAGATGTGCCAGACGGGGAGAGGGGGTTCTTC
>CAZPYG010000095.1:0-13579 GCA_964590465.1 uncultured bacterium
CCACCAGCCCCAGGGGGAGGGACAGCTGATTCTCCTGGGGGCGGACCTGTGGCAACTGCTCCGACCCCCCAGCCACCTGGTGGAGGTGCCGGAGCTCAGCCTGGAGGCACAGGAGCTCAGCCTGGAGGCACAGGAGCACAACCCGGTGGTAACGGCACGACTCCTCCGGGAATTTCGCCTGGTCTACCACCTATTCAGCCCCTGCCATCTTTGCCAGAACCGAACATTGCTCAGGCCGTGGCTGTTTCCGGAGTGGTCAGGATTGGGGATGAAAACTTTGCCATCGTCCAGTCTCCTACGGATGGCTCAAGTCAATATGTGAGGGCTGGACAACGTTTGGCCAATGGTCAGGTGCTGGTGAAGCGGATCGAGGTGCAGGGAGCCGACCCAGTCGTTATCCTTGAGCAGAATGGCATTGAAGTCGCCCAGCCTGTGGGCAGCCCCCTTGCCGAGGAAGCAAGTCCAGAGGCTCCAACGGAAGAAGGGCTTAACTTTACGTCAGGGCCGTTGCCTTATCCTGGTGCTTGATAGCCCATGGATGAGGTCCTTGCGAGCACGAACTGTATCCCTGGGATGACAGAGCGAGACGGCTATTAGTTCTATCGGGTTGATTATGGCTCAAACCCTTGCGGGCAAGCGCATTGCCGTAACGGGGGCATCGGGAACAATGGGACGGGCGCTATTGAAAGCTCTGGCCCAGGATCAGGTGCAACTGGTTGCCCTGACCACCTCACCCGATATGAATTTCGAAGCTCCTATTACCTGTAAACAATGGCAGCCCGGCCAGGAACTGGCTCTAAAAGATACCCTAGCCGAGGTTGATATTTTAATCATTAACCACGGCGTAAATGTGCATGGAGAATGCAGCCCGAGCGCCATTCAGAAATCCCTTGAAGTTAACGCGCTCTCGGTTTTCACGCTTATGGAAGTATTCTTCAGTACGGTGGAAGGGGATAGAGCCCACCCATCCCAGCGGGAAGTATGGGTTAATACCTCTGAAGCTGAAGTGGGGCCGGCGTTTAGCCCCCTCTACGAAATCTCTAAACGCCTGATAGGGCAGATGATTACCCTACGGCGGTTAACGGCTCCCTGTACGATCCGCAAAATCATTCTTGGTCCGTTCAAAAGTAATTTAAACCCTGTTGGGGTGATGTCGGCGGATTGGGTCGCAGACCGGGTGGTTGGGTTAGCCAGGCGGGGATTCCGTAATATTATCGTTACCATTAACCCCTTAACTTATGTGTTGTTCCCAATCAAAGAGCTGAGTCAAGCACTGTACTTCAAGGTTTTGTGCCGCAATCATAAATGATCAGACAGAGTCTGTAGATAAAAGTTTGCATAGCAAAAGAGCAGCTTACCCCAGAGGAATAAGCCGCTTTTTTGCTATGGGATTATTAAACGTGAAAGCGATTTAAAGCTTGCCCAGGTTAACTAGACAGCGTCTTCACGCTCAATGTAAAGAAATAGGAACGCCATAGCGGCGGCGGGGAAGACAATGCCCACCAGAGGAACCAGAATAGAAGGCAAAAAAGCAGCTGGCATAGGAGTTTCCTTACCTCAACATTAGAAACACAGCATGTCGATAAGATTACTCTGAATCGGCAGCCTGTATAACACTTTGTTTACAAACGTTCTCACTCGGTAACTGAGACTTCTTCGACTGCATCTGGGGTCGGGGTTGAAGGTTGACGTGATTTCGTATGCCACCAATTTTGGGTGGCTTTGTCAAGCTTGGCAGTGTAGAGAGTGGTAACAAATGGTTTTGTGTGGTATCCCTGCCCCACAATTTCCACACAGTAGGAGGGAAAACGACGGGTGGCCATATCGGGTACAAAGCGTTTGCCAATCCGCCGCCAACTGGGTTCTTTACCCCGCCACTGAATGCGGCAGCAGGGCCAGGGTAATTGTTCACGATCAAACAATCGGCAACAGGGGCCAATAACTCGGTAGGTGAGGTGGGCACCAGGGCTCTGAAAAATATGACCTGTAGGCCAGGGATGTTCTGATGATGGAGGCAGGGGCGGTATCATCAAGTTATGTAAAACGTTCCATTGTTGTAGTTTACGAGATTTCCCATGGCTGAACCAATCACCAGCGCGGTTAGCGATCGCATCTGCAAACACATGAATGAAGACCATGCCGAAGCTGTTCTGCTTTATGCTACGGCCTATGGTCAGCAATCAGACGCAACCGCCGCCACGATGGAATCCATTGATCCAGAAGGCATGAACCTGGCTGTCACCCTGGGGGACGAAGTCAGGCCTGTGCGGGTCACCTTTGATCACACCCTGGAAGGGGCCGAAGATGCCCACCATACCCTGGTAGCCATGCTAAAGCGAGCTAAGGTGGTCTCTTGAGGGTGAAAAGGGAGGACGATGCCAATGGATGTACTCATTCGTTTTTTGCCGGACGATGTGACGGTTAAGGCAACAGTGGGAGAACCTCTGCTGCAGGTGGCCGATCGGGCCGGGGTGAAGATTCCTACGGGTTGCTTGATGGGATCGTGCCATGCCTGTGAAGTTGAAATTGACGGCCAGGAAGATCCCATCTGTTCCTGTATTAATGCGGTACCCCCGGGTCAACCGGAAGTTACAGTCAACCTGTTTGTCGACCCTACCTGGTGATAGATTCAACGGCAGTATCTGTCACCTCATAGAGCCTTTTTTATAGAGCTGCTGTCACTATGCCAAGGGATTGGGTGACAACTTCTCTGGACGTTGTTTGAGATAGTCACCCGCCTTAGACGTTTTTAGAGGACATGGCATGGCTAAGCGAGAAGTGATCGCAATTTTCAACAATCGCAGTGCAGCAGATAGGGCTAAACAATCCATCCAAAGTTCGGGTATTGCCCCCCGGCAAATTACCATTGACGACCATGTGGAACCTTACAATCAGGTAGCCGCCATGGGAACCACCGTAGGCGGTGAGGCCGGTTTACTGGTGGGTGCCTTTTACGGTGGCGTGGTAGGCGTCATTGCCGTAGTCATTGCCTCCGTTTGGACCACGGGGCAATATACCGTTTCTAGGCCAGAGCAGCTGGCGGTCGTTGGGTTTGCCATAGCTGGAGCGGTTATCGGTGCTTTGGCCGGAAAAGGACTGCGCACAGCTCAACCCGCCGGGCAGATGGTGAAGGGCAACCCTGACATTCCCCGCAAGTTTCGCGTGATGATTGAAGGTAGCGCTAACGACGTGGTACAGGCTCAAAAAGCCCTGGGACAACCTGCTAGCTAGAGCATCGGTAGACTGTCCGAGATGCCGGGGTTCTCTGGTCAATGGACCGAGCATTAGAGTTGAGCAAGGGAAAGCCCCGGCATCTGTTTAGATAGCTTAGACACCTCAAATTCAATTGACCGACAGTACCTGCCCAAAAGGGATAGTTTCCCTCAGAAACTTCGGGGCTAGATGTGAGTCATGTATTGCTGTCTTTTAGGGGAAGCTGGTCATTAATGGCGTCAATTTCGCGCTGCTCCATAACATTGACCTCTTCAATGTAGTTATTCAGCAGCGTTTGTAGCCGAGGTTCGTAAAACCGATGCAGGCTGTGGTTAGGGGTTGCTGGAAAGCCTCTTCGTTTTTTATGGCGACCCCCGGCACCGGGGTCAAAGGAATCAATGCCGTTGGCGATTCCCCATTCAATGGGGGCATAGTAGCAGGCGTTAAAATGCAGATTGTTGATTTCTACCCTGGCCCCCCAGTAACGGCCATAGAGGCGATCTCCTTTGGTCAGACAGAAGGACATGCCAATGGGTTCGTCGTAATCCTCGGAATAGGCGGCAAAAAAGACCATGCGATGGCGATAGTCGTGGTGCAGCAGTTGGAAAAATTTGCGGGTCAGGTACTTACTGCCCCACCAACCGAACTTGTCGCAGGTGTCGGCGTAGTAGTCGTACATCAAGGCGCAAATGGCATGGGTGATGGCGTCCCCCGTAATGGCTTCCATGCGAAGGCCAGCTTTTTCAATAGCCTTACGCTCACGCTTGATATTCCGCCGCTGGTTGGCATTAAAGATGGAGAGATAGTCGTCAAAATCTTGAAATCCCTGATTTTTCCAGACATAGCTGTGGTGTAGCCACTTTTGAAACCCCAGTTGGGTCATGAAATCACGCCATTCTGGGTCAACGTAGAGAAAGTGACAGCCCGAAATATCGTTGCGATCGCAAAAAGCGTCAATGGCGTGGACCATGGCCATGGTGACGGCGGATTCGTCTTCGCCGGGGGCGATTAGGAATCGATAGCCCTCCGCAGGGGTGAAGGGAGACATCCCCAGCAGCTTGGGATAGTAGCGAATTCCCATGCGCTCTGCCAGGTCAGCCCATTGATGGTCAAACACAAACTCTCCGTAACTATGCCCCTTTAGATACATAGGGGCCGCCCCGATCAGGTCTTGGCCCCGCCAAAGGGTCAAATGGCTGGGCATCCAACCGGCGTTGGCCACCGCACTGCCGGAACGCTCCATGTTGTGCAGCCAGCTCCATTCTAAAAAGGGAGTTGTTAAGGGTTGCGCCAGTTCATCCCAGGTGGCTTCGGGAACTTCTTCGATGTGGCGAATCCAGGTGGCAGTTAGCTGAGGTCCGGGGTAGCCCATAGGTATTCGACGGTGATGGATTTTCTCTTAGCCTAGGGTAAATCACTCTGCACTGCAGCGACGAGGGCTACCCAGTGACGTGATGGCGGGTAGGGTGCCGTTAAGCGGCAGGCCCGTTAAAGTGGCACAGCTGTTTAACGGGCATCGCCCTGTGATTGCTTCGCAACGCTCCGCGAATGTTAAACACACCCCTGTGTTTGTTAAAGTGGCACAGCTGTTTAACGTTGCAGCCGCAAAACTAGCTAAATCAGCCCTTGAATTGGTTCATCGACAGGACTGCCTGGTGTTGCGTTCGGCGCTATGACGTATTTATCGGCGACAGCAGTCGGTTTCGGTTACCGCAAGAAATGTAGGCCAGGCAAAGGCACCCGGGTCCCTGGTTGGGTAGAGTTTTGCGGCGTAAAGGCTTCGGTGCGTTACGGCCTGGGCCAGAGCAATTGGAGCATCGCGCAGGTTGCTCCAGGTCGTGGCAAATCTTTATGAAAGGTGTATCGTCATAATAGATATATCTGGTCAATCTTAAGCATTGTCATGAAAGTTGAACTAGATCTGCCTGATTCTTTAGATGTTGATCAACGGTATATCGAGGAAGCTGTAATGGCTTTGCTTTACTCTACCGGGAAGGTGTCAGCCTTTCAGGCCTGCCAGACTCTCAAGATAAATCGTCGTTTGTTCGAAGAGATGCTACCTCATTATGGCTTTTCCGTTCTTGTAGATAGCGACGACAATATCGATATTGAACTAAATGCATAATGCCGGAAGACCACATTGTTAGCGATACAGGTCCCTTAATCAGCCTGGAAAATCTGACAGGTGGTTATGGGTTAATGCGTCGGCTTTATCAGCAAATTCTTGTACCGCCTGCAGTGGTTGAAGAGCTTTGTCATGGCCAATTCACGCATTGGGAGGAGTATCAGGTCCATTATGAGCTCAGGGATTTTGTAAACGTCGCGATTGCTGAGCCATTAGCTGAACTCCCTGGCCTTAGTATTCTTGACTTTGGGGAACGTCAAGCTATTCAGCTTGCGTTTCAAAAACGGCTACCTTTGTTAATTGAAGAGGAAGCTGGTCGCAAATTAGCTCAGGCTTTAGGCATAAAGATTTCTGGTATAGCCGGACAAATTTTGAAGGCTTACCGAAATGAATTTCTAACCGCTACCAGCGCTCAAGACAAATTAACTGAGCTGTTAAGAGCCGGACGCATTGGCAAAAAGCTCCACAAAAGGCTGTTGGAATCACTTTGAGTGTGTTTTAAGTGGCGAGGGCAAAGGGACCGAGTGCCGGTCTAGCACCCCAAATCTACGCCTCGTCCCAGGGTGCATGCCGCATTTTCAATTCATCCTGCTGGCAGATAGGTGGCCTGTCAGTCCCCTACATATCCGGCTCCCCAATGGATTTCCCCTGGCGTGGGAATGACGGGAACATTGATAAAAGTGGAATGCATCTTATCCCGGTCTCTATGGGAGGCGATCGTTTTCTAGCAAAATTTCCCGCTTAACCCGGTAATGCAAAAACACCTCATTCCCTAAAACCCTGGTAGAGAGTAGTTCCAGCCGGGGGGCATTATTTGCCAAAAAGCCAGTCCCATCCACAGGGGTCGGGGCGGCACTGCCCCCCAGCACCAGAGGGCAAACTGTGATGTAAACCTCATCCACCAACTGATTGCTCAACAGCTCTGCGGTTAAGGTGCCACCACCTAAAAGGGCTAATGTGTTCATTCCCGTTTGTTTGAACTGCTCAAAGGTCCAGTGCCAATCCCAGGGATTGACCTGACCATCTGGAATTTCCCAGATCTGGTCAAATTTCTGCGTTCCTTGCCAAGGGATAGCTCCCTGCCGGGTTGTCAGCAATCCCCTCGGGACCGGCTGCTGAAAAAAGCGAAAGTCTGCATCTAAATTTCCGGAAGGAGACCATACAATTTGCAGGGGCTGGTCATGCTGCCCCCGCTGTTGCCGTTGTGCTAACAGTGCGGGATTCCGCACCGAAAGGGTAGTGCCATATGCCCTTAGCGTTCCTCCCCCAAATAATACTCCATCCACCGCGGCCACCCGTTCTTCTAAATGGGCCAGGTCAGCCTTAGAGGAAAAACGGGCGGCACTGCTGCTGAAATCGGCGATCTTGCCATCCAGACTCATCGCCAACACCAGCGTTGTATGGATAGCGAAGTTATGACTCAACGAAAAGACCTCATGGCTGTCAGCCTTTAAGCACAGTTACTGTCCTGTCCCTGGCATTGGGGACTATACAGGACCTACAGAAAAGCGACTGCAAATCGCACCTGGGTTTCCACCGTTTGATTTGGCGCCAGGGTGATCAAGTCTTCGCCAGAATTCATCGCGTTGCGGGGGGCCGTCCAGGGCTCCAGGCAATAGTAGTCTTTACCTTTTACTGTCCAAAATACGAGCCGGGTGTAATCTTTGTTCCAGGACAGAGTCAGGCGTCGCTTCAGCTTGGTATCTGTCACGGTAGCCGCCGCCGCGGTGAGGCCATGGAAGGCCAGGTCAATTTCGTCCTGGTCAAAATCGAAGCTACCGGGGAAGGTCTCGATATCGCCAGTCAGGTGATTGCGATATTCGGTGGAGGGAATTTCAAACTCCAGTTGGGTTTTATCTTCCACTAGAAAGTAGGGGTGTAGCCCGGTGGAGAAGGGCATGGGCTGGTCGGATAGGTTGGTGAAAGTCTGGTGGAGATCGAGAATGTGCCCATGGAGCTTAAAGGTAAACACCAGCCTGAACTGAAAGGGATAACGCTGCAGGGTTGCTTCGCTAGGGGTGAGTTGGAGGGTAAGGCTAGCCGCATCGCTGGTATCCTGACCGGTGACCTGCCAGGGCAGGTCCCGGGCAAATCCGTGCTGCTTGAGGCGGTAGGTTTCACCCTTTAGGGAATACTGGTTGTCGGGCAAATTGCCACAGATGGGAAAGAGGATGGGAATGCCCCCTCGCACTGAAAGCTCTGGATTGGTGAAGCGCTCGGCATCGAAATAGAAGATTTCCTGGTTTTCCACCTGCCAGCGGGTGACCAGGCCCCCCCGATCCGGCACAATTTCGAGACGAGATTCGGTACTCGTATCGGAAAGGAGGTAGGTGGGGTAATGGTCTGTTTTAAGCGCAACCGCAAACACAGGACACCTCGACGTGTTGTTGCCTAGACGTTATCACAGGTGAAAACAGGAAAGATTTACCGGGCATTAATCTTTTCCTGGGGAGGAAGGGGTGGAGGCAGAACGTTCAACGGCCTGGGGTTCATGGAACACCCCATCGCCAGGGCCATGAGGGACTGTGCCTTCAGCAACAGAATTAGCCGCAGCGCTGCCAGGGGCAGCGTGACCGACAGATAGTTGAGCCAGTAAATCCGATTGAGGAAGGGGGGTTGCCTTTTGCCTGGGGAGAGGGGTTGGTTTTTCGAGGGCACTCAGCGGACCAACCAGGGGTTCGCTATGGGGAGAAATCCCATCGGCAGGACTGGCGGTGGATTCTTGGTTTGAATCCTCGGGGGTTGAATCCTCTGGGGTTGCTAAGGCCCTGGAGGTTTCCTCCCCGGGCGGTGATGCTGACTCGACAGACCGTTTCCTCCCTGGAGGGGTGACCGGCATGGCCCGGACAGAAGACGGGGCGGCATTCAAATTTCCAGGAATTTCCTCCCCAGGTTCTGCATCCCTGAGATCTCCGGATGTCTCCTCAGATAAATCTCGGGATAGTTCTTCGGGGAAAGCTGCATCCCCCCGATCCTGGGAGGGTTCCCCAGAGCTGCCCGGATCCGAGGACGGTTGCGCAGGTTGCTGCAGCAGCCTCAGCAGACCGGGTGACAGGTGGGCATCCACTTCTTCTTCTTTAGATTCCCGCAGGTTCTGGGGAATTGGCTGAAACTCCTGTTGACCATCGGAGGGTTTGGGGCCCCATTCCAGGAGATTCTCTTCCAGCTGGTCCATTAAATCCAAGGTTTCCGGCAGGGGCTTCGCTTCATCTGTGGCCGGGGTGGATGGTTGAGGGGTAGCTTTGGGCGCAGCAGGATCGGCGGTGGGGTCTGCCGTCGGCTGCTTCGAGTCGGTGGGTTCCTCAGCCGGGGCAGCCGGCTCAGGCTCAACCGGCAGGGTGTCTTCCGCTTCGGGCGACACAAAGGGGCTTTCAGGGTCGTATGCTTGAGGAGCAGCCGGAGCTTTATCCTTCAGGTCAAGCACCATGGGGGATTGCATGGGCTGCTCAAATTGTTGGGATGCCTGGTCAATTTTTTGTAGCACCGCTTTCCCTTCCGGACCAGCCAGAGCCTGGGGTAGGGAATTCTTAACCCGCACTGGCACGAACTCCACCTTCATTTGGTCTTGCTTGAGGGCGACCTTCAGCATGGCCGAGTCCTGGTCAGCAGTAGAGTTTTCTGTTTCAAATACAAAATCACCCACGGAGTAAGCAATGGGCCTACCCTTGTAAACTTCCGCCCCCTGAATAATGTCGGGATGGTATCCCACCACTACATCAGCCCCCTGGTCAATGGCCAGCCGGGCCAGGTTGGTCTGCTTAAAGTTGGGTTCTTCGGAAACGAAATCGACCCAGCGGTAATTCACCACAATCCAATCTACTTCGTCCCTTAGGGCTTGAATATCCTCGACGATTTCCTTCATGTCCTGGGCGTTGGTACCGGCCCGATCGCCAAAGGCGGCATTGTCACCTCCCATGGAATAGCTCAGGTAGGCGATGCGCTTCCCCTTAACGTCGATAACTTCAGGACGGCGGGCTTCGGTTTCGTTGCGGCCTGCCCCAAGCCGGTACAGCCCTTTACTATCGAGGGCTTTCAGGGTTTCATCCAGCCCCTGGGTGCCGTGCTCCATGAGGCTGTTGTTGGTTAAGTTAACGATGTCAATGCCACTCTCTGCCAGCAGGTTCACTGCCTCCAGGCGGTTACGGTCGTAGAGTTCTTCTTCCAGGGTGGTGGCTGCCCTAGCCAGGGGAGACCCAAGGGTCACCATGGAGAGATCGGCCTGCAGGTACTCCTCCAATTCCGTAAACAATCCCCCGGACTCGGGCAGCTTGTCGTAGGCAATGTTTTCCAGGGAAACGTCGCCGCCAAAGAGCAGAGTGACATCTTCCGATGACTGCTGCTCGGGGGAGAGATGGTGCTGAATTACCCCGACCGGCTCCAGAAATGCATCGACTACGGTAGGGCGTTTAGACGGTGAGGGCTGGGACTCACGACTGGCCTGCTGGCCAGAACCACTGCCGGCCCCGGTACTGCGATAGCCGATGGTGGTGACTTGGGAATCTTCCCCCAGATTGGGTCGGTCGGTGGCATAGCCACTGGCAGGTTCCTCCACTGGTGCGGGGGAAGATCTGGCAGAAAAGGACGGCAGTACAGGGGATGCCCCGGACATAATCACCTCCAGCAGACAGCCGAAGACAAAGGCGGCCACTGCCGAGCCCGTGAGTACTAGCGATCTCAGGGTTTTGAGGTGTTTGCTGGAAAGGTGAACAACGTTTTGCCGAATTTGGGGCGGCAGTGGAGCTTTTCGTTGTTGGGCTGGGGCTGCCTGCAGGGCTGCTTTCCGCTGCTTCAAGGCTGGCGTAACGATGCGAATTCGCTTTTCCCAGGCGATCCGCCGCCATCCTACGGGGCGGGCGATGACGTGGATGCCTTCAATCAGCTCCGAGTTCAGCAGCCAAACCCGATGGCAGAGAAACCGCAGCAGCCGCTCTTTCATGGGCGGGCGCTTGAATTCTACGATCAGCCTCAACCGGCCCGGTCCATCGGCCTGGACCTTCACGAAGATGCCCTGTGGTGCCAGGGGTTCGTTTATCCAAAGGGCAATGGCTTGAAAATATCCTGCTGCCGCCTGCTCCCGCACCGATGGCTGCGGCGGTGGCAATGGCTGAGGATAAGGGACCGCGCTGAACATGTGGAACGACCTACTGTTACAGAACTAGCACCTGCACCGTTGATTGCTAATGACTGTAGTCGTCAGTCCAAAAATCGGGTAAGTTCTGCGGGAAACTAAACTAACGATCCGACTAATTGGGATCTTATGTAAAGATCCTGTGTAGCACTCACGACTTTAGCAAACGTGCCTGAGTTGTCAATACATCTTGACCCCTCGGCGGCAAAACGCTGCAGCGGTTTCGGCTTATTCTGTTAATCTTAATGTCTTAAACCGAACTCGCCTTAAATCTATGCAATCCTTACGCGGAAGAGACCTGCTCAGCCTCGGTGACCTGAGTCATCAAGAACTGGCTGACCTGCTGACCTTTGCCAAGGAGCTTAAAGTCGGCAAAAGCCAGCCTCAGTTTCCCAATCAGGTGTTGGGATTGCTGTTTCGGAAGGCTTCAACCCGCACCCGCGTTAGCTTTTCGGTGGCTATGTATCAGTTGGGCGGTCAGGTGCTGGACCTCAATTCTGCGGTCACCCAGGTCAGCCGGGGAGAACCCACCAGCGATACGGCCCGGGTCTTGGACCGCTACCTGGATGTAGTGGCCATCCGCACCTTTGACCAGGCGGAAATTGAGGAATTTGCCAGCTATGCTCGTATTCCCGTCATCAACGCCCTCACCGATCTGGAACATCCCTGCCAAATCCTGGCGGATCTGCTGACCATTCAAGAAGCCTTCGGAGACCTGCAGGGGCTGACGCTGACCTACCTGGGGGATGGCAACAACGTCGCCCATTCGTTACTGCTGGGCTGTGCCATGGTCGGCATGAATGTTCACATCGCCTCTCCGGAAGGTTATGCCCCTGACCCTGGGATTGTCCAAAAGGCGAAGGATTTGATGATCCACGACGGCACAGTGATGATCACCCAGGACGCAGAGGCAGCAGTCAAAGAGTCCCATGTGCTCTACACCGATGTCTGGGCCAGCATGGGCCAGGAGAATCTGGCGGATCAGCGCTTGCCGGTGTTCCAGCCCTATCAGGTGAATCAGAACCTGCTGGCGAAAGCTAGCTCCGACGCCATCGTGCTCCATTGCCTACCGGCCCACCGGGGGGAAGAAATTACCGCAGAGGTGCTGGAAGGTTCCGCTGCTAAGGTTTGGGACCAGGCTGAAAACCGAATGCATGCCCAGAAGGCTTTGTTGGCAAGTGTTTTGGTATAGGAGGCGAGGGAGTAAGAGAGCGAGGGAGTCAGGGAGTTAGAGAGTAAGGGTTAGTAGGGCTTTTCCCGTTAAGAATTTGCCCTGTCATTTACTGAAAGGTGTTGATGACAGGTATTTTCCTTTCTAGAGACCGTCTTAGGTAGATTGTGGCTTCTGGGGAGAGGCTCTTGGGGTGAAGTCCTGTTCAATGTTTGAATCAATTACCTTTTTTCGGCATGGGTGAACTTTTCTTCCAATCCGCAAAACATACTCAGGTAGTGCTGCCGCCGCCTTTGCAGCCTGGGGATCGGCTGATGGTGGTGGCCCCCAGCGGTGCCCTGAGGGAAATGGATAGCTTAAAACGGGGAGTGGAAATTTGGCGCAACTGGGGTCTGGAGGTTGACCTGAACCCGGGGTTTAGTGCCCGATGGGGTTACCTTGCCGGGAGGGATGAGGCCAGGCGACGGCAGCTTTTAGATGCCCTGGAGGATGATCGATACCGGGGCATTCTATGCGCCCGGGGGGGCTATGGGGGAACTCGGCTGCTAGAAAACTGGCAATGGCCGAAAGTTATACCACCTAAATGGTTAGTGGGCTTTTCGGACATCACCAGCCTGCTGTGGAGCCTGGTCAACCAGGGAATTGCCGGGGTGCATGGTCCGCTTTTAACGACTCTGGCCCAGGAACCCGATTGGTCACGGCAGCGTTTGAAGAATTTGGTAATGGGGCAGCCTTTACCCCCCCTGCAGGGAGAAACCTGGGTCGGGGGGCAGGCGACAGGTCGGTTGCTTCCAGCTAATTTAACGGTAGCAACTCATCTGCTGGGAACCGTCCATGAGCCCCCACTGGATGGGGTGATTCTCGCCTTTGAGGATGTCACGGAGGCCCCCTACCGCATTGACCGAATGCTGACCCACTGGCGCATGATGGGTCAGCTGGACCGGGTCAAAGGAATTGCCCTGGGGCGGTTTAGCCGTTGCCAGCCGACGGAAGGAACGCCCAGTTTTTCTGTGGAAGAGGTGCTGCGCGATCGCACCACCGATCTCGGGATCCCGGTGGTGGCCAATCTACCGTTCGGTCACGATGGCGACAATGCCGCTCTACCTGTGGGGGTAATGTCCCAACTTAATGGCGATAGCGGTAGCCTATCCATCCTGGCTGTGGAACAGACTTCCGTACAATGAAGGGCAGGTTTAGCTAGGTAATTCCTCTTGGTCCCCTTACGTGATGACAACCCCATCAGCTCAAAGCCCCGCGTCACCATAGGGCTAATCATTGTCAATATTTTTATTTTTCTGTTTCAAATCAATCTGGGGCCAAATCAGCTCAATGCCTTTTGGAAGACCTTCGCCATTGTGCCTGAAGAGTTAACGGAAAGCTTCAGGGGGCTGGTTGACTTTCCCCTGCTGGAATGGATGACGCTGATTACCTCGCAGTTCCTCCACGGGGGCTTTTTGCACATTGGCGGCAACATGCTGTACCTGTGGGTGTTTGGCAACAATATTGAAGACCAGTTGGGCCACGTCCGGTTCCTGATTTTTTACTTAGGTTGTGGAGCCCTGGCGGGGTTGACCCAGTGGATTTTTGATCCGACCTCTGGGGTACCTACCCTGGGGGCCAGTGGTGCGATCGCTGGCATTATGGGAGCCTATATTCTGCGCTTTCCCCGGGCCTACATTGTTACCCTGATCCCGCTGATCTTCTTTTTCTTTACCATTCGGGTGCCGGCCCTGTATTTTCTGGGCTTTTGGTTTATTCAACAGGCCCTGTATGGCTTGTTAAGCCTGGGGGGCAACGTCAATGTCGGTTCCGGCGGGGTAGCCTACTGGGCCCACGCGGGAGGATTTGTTTTCGGGCTAATTTTGGGGCCAATGCTGGGTCTGATGCCCGTTAAACGCCCTCCCTGGGGAAGGTAAAGGAGGCTTCCCTGTGCGAAGCTCTG
>CAZPYG010000095.1:13679-15717 GCA_964590465.1 uncultured bacterium
CTGCTTCTATAAAATTCTGCCTTCCTTTACCGTCAAAATCTGCGATGACTGTATCCACTCGCTGCCAAAGGCCCCCAGGTGGGTGGTGGTGATAATGGTCTGAAATCGATCCTGGATCGTTTCCAGCAGCTGATTCTGCCGTTTCAAATCCAGTTCCGCCAGCACATCATCCAGCAGCAGCAGGGGCGGGTCGCCAATGACCTCATCGATCAGCTCCAGTTCCGCCAATTTCAGGGCCAGTACTAGAGTCCTCTGCTGACCCTGGGAGCCGTACTGGCGGCTGGGGGTGTCGTCGATGGTGAAATCAATGTCGTCCCGATGGGGACCTACCAGGGTTGTCCGCTGATGCTGCTCGGCCACGGCGCGGGATTGGATTTTCTCTAAAAAGCTGCCCTGGATGATTTGGGGATCATCTGCCTCCATGGGCACATTGGGCTGGTAGGCGATGGTCAACTCTTCCCGCTGACCGCTGATGGCCTGGTGCCACCTCTGGGCGATGGGGGCCAGACGGTGGATGGCCCGGGCCCGGCGGCGGATCACCCGGGTACCCAATGCCGCCAGTTGGGCATCCCACAGGGCCAGCTCGGTGGGGTCGGCCTGGACTTCGGTAACCTCGTCGTCATCGCTGTAGACTCTTTTGATCAGAGCGTTGCGCTGCTTCAGCACCTGATTGTACTGGCTGAGGATGTGGGCGTACACCGGCTCCAGCTGAATTAGCAGGGTATCCAGCCAGGTGCGCCGTTCCCCCGGGCCGCCCCGCACCAGGTCCAGGTCCAGGCTGGAAAACTGCACGGCATTGAGGGCGCCGAGAAAGTCCAGCTGTCGCCGCAGCTTTTCGCCGTTGAGGATGGCGGTGCGTCGTCCCGCCTGACGCAGCACCAGGGAGAGGTCGGCAATGCCCACGTCCCGTTTGACGGAGGCGCTGACCTGGCCCAGAGGTTCCCCCTGCTGAACGAGGTCGCGATCGCGGCTGGTGCGGTGGGACTTCAACGTCGCCAGCAGTTCCACCGACTCCAGCAAATTTGACTTACCCTGGGCATTTTCCCCCACTAAAATGGTTTTCGGAGCAGTAAAGTCAACCTGCTGCTCCCGGTAGTTACGAAAATACTTCAGGGAAAGATGGGTGAGATACATAAAGGCTGGTAGTTGCCTTTGGATAGTCAAGCCCTTAGTCTAACGATGATTGGTAAATCTTCATAGGTTATGACTCAAGCTGCCATTTTAGGCTGTGGATACGTAGGTGCCGCCGTTGCTCGTCGCTGGTCGAACCACGGCATCCAGGTCACCGTTACCACTACTTCTCCAGACCGGGTGACTGACCTGAACTGCATCGCTGACTCGGTCAAAGTTGTCCACGGTTCCGATCTGTCCGCAGTAACTGACCTGCTGAAAGATCAGGAGGTGTTGCTGGTTTCCGTGGCCGGGGGGCGCAAAGCCGGCTACGAAAACGTCTACCTGAATACCGCGAAGACGGTTGTCGATGCGCTCAAACAGGCCCCGACGCTGAAACAGATTATCTATACCAGTAGCTTTTCCGTTTACGGCGACCACCAGGGCCAGTGGGTAACGGAAGAGGACCCGGTCTTTCCCATGACGGACAACACCAAAATCCTGGCGGAAACGGAACACACCTTTCTGAGTCAAGCTGCTCCTGATGTGCAGGTGTGTGTTCTGCGTCTGGGGGGTATTTACGGCCCCAACCGGGAACTCCACAAAATCTACAGCCGCGCCGTCGGGTCAGTGCGCCCCGGTGCCGGTACGGAAGGCAGCAACTGGATTCATCTGGAGGACATCGTGGGAGCCATTGACTTTGCACGGGAACAGGCCCTCCGCGGTATCTACAACGTGGTGCAGGATGAAATTGTGACCTCTCGCGAACTGGTGGATCGAGTCTGCAAGGCCCATCATATGCCTCCTGTCACCTGGGACCCGAGCCAGCCCAGCGCCAGACCCCATAATGTGCGGGTGTCGAATCAGAAACTCAAAGGGGCAGGATATCAGTTGACCCATCCGGAATTTAGTCTGTAGAGCGGCAGCC
>CAZPYG010000095.1:15817-19247 GCA_964590465.1 uncultured bacterium
GGTGAAACCAAACCACCAAAATCCTCAATTGGCTAGATGTCGGTGGTCTTGTTGATTTGATTCCCTGAACATGTGCCCCGGAAAAAGAGAAAAACCTCCAAAAATAGCTTTGGGTTGGACTTGAGCCTGGGCACAGTCGTGACTCTTTGGGAGGCCCATGGTTTCTACCGCACCGCAGACCAAATCCATCACCGCATGGCTGGGACAGGAGACCGACGCGCTGCTGTCCTACGAGGCTAAAGTGCCCAAGTCTTCCCTACACCTGCCTGGTTCTGATTGGGTAGACCGGATTTTTGCCCAGAGTGATCGCAACCCCCAGGTACTGCGCAGCCTGCAGCAGCTTTACGGCCATGGACGCCTGGCCCATACGGGATATTTGTCCATTCTGCCGGTAGACCAGGGGATCGAGCATTCCGCCGGAGCCTCCTTTGCACCCAACCCCATTTACTTTGACCCACAAAATATTATTGAGCTGGCCATGGCCGGGGGCTGTAACGCTGTGGCTACCACCCTCGGCGTGCTAGGCAGCATTTCCCGCCGCTATGCCCACAAAATTCCCTTTATCGTCAAGCTGAACCACAACGAACTGCTCAGCTATCCCAACCAATACGACCAGACTATGTTCGCTTCCGTTGAGCAGGCCTGGAACCTGGGAGCGGTGGCCGTGGGGGCCACTATCTACTTTGGTTCGGAAGAATCTACCCGCCAGATTCAGGAAGTGCGAGAGGCCTTTGAGCGGGCCCACGAACTGGGCATGGCCACCATCCTCTGGTGCTACCTGCGTAACAACGTCTTTAAGCAGGATCAGGACTACCACCTGGCCGCGGACCTCACCGGCCAGGCTAACCACATGGGCGTAACTATTCAGGCCGACATCATCAAGCAAAAACTGCCCAAGTTTAACAATGGCTATGGCGCAGTGGCCACCGGCACTGGCGGCAGCTACGGCAAAACCCACCACCAGGTTTACTCAGACCTCACCAGCGATCACCCCATCGATTTGACCCGCTATCAGGTGCTTAACTGCTATGCCGGTCGGGCCGGACTGATTAACTCCGGCGGTTCCTCCGGCAACAGCGACTTCGCCGACGCCGTACGCACTGCCGTGATCAACAAGCGAGCCGGGGGATCTGGCCTGATTTCCGGGCGCAAAACCTTCCAGCGAGACTTTAAGGAAGGGGTGAAGCTTTTCCATCTGATTCAGGATGTCTATCTGTCTGATCAGGTGACGATTGCGTGATGGAAGGGAGTAGATGGTTACCAGGTGCTAGGTGTCAGGTACCCAAATCCCTTTTCACGGCACCTTCAACGTACTCCCCAGGGTTGCAATCGCATCTCCCACCTGATCGGCCCCGGCTTCCGTAGCGGCGACCATCAGCAGAAACACGTCGCGGCCCCGCTGCTTGGCAAAAATCTGGCCTGCGATGGACTGGGGTGGGCCACCGCCCTGGGAAAGCTGTCCAGTCCAGTTGAGCTGTAGGCCGCCACCGGGGAGAGCCTGTTGTTTGGTGGGAGTAAAGCCTTCCCCCTGGCCGAACGTTTGCACCGCTAGCTGAACCAGATCGGCATTGGTGGCTTCTGGTGCTGCCGGAGACACGACGACTGTGTAAGCCAGACTGCCATCGGGAGCTTGAAACAAGGGAGCAGAGCCAGCGGTGCTGACTTCGTAGCCTTCTAAAATACCCACCTCAAACTGTCCTTCAGCGTTCTGAAAGGTGCCGCTCACCATGGGCAAAGTGGGAGCCAGCGGGGGCGGCGGAGCATTGGTCTGGGCCTGAAGGGGCGGCATCAAGAAAACATTGCCCTGTCCCCATGCCAAAACTATGCCCAGGGCCAGCACCCCTAACGCTAACCAGGACCATGGCCATCCTTTGAGTTTCATCCGCATTTTCCCAACCGTCACCGCTAAGGATAGCAGGCTCTCTCCGGGGTGCTCCATCTGTAATTAACTTCGAAAGCGTTATGAAATCTTTCTTAAATTAGCTCCCTGTGTCTCCCTTTCATAGAACTTAAAACTTAGGGCACTCTACACTAAAGCTAATTCAGTTAGCACAAACACAGATATCTCTTATATATCCTAGGTGGATCAGCTTAAAGTAAAAGCATTTCTTCTACTGGCTAGGCTTGTTAAAAGGTCCTGAGAACCATAAAACTTTTGTAATGATTATAGAATCTGCTCTTTTCGATGGGTTAAGTTTATGGATATCGTTGGAACGATCTAATAATTGGGAGGTTAAAAATTGTCGCAAGATCAATTACAACCATCCCACCCATCTACCAGCTTTGAAAAGATAAACCGGCTTAGAACCTGTGAAGAAATCATCCTTGGATCAGGGCGTTTGAATAATAATCTTTTCAATAGTTCCTGGCAAGAAGCGGCAGCAGCTTGCTTGGAAGTCGAGCGTGATCGATTGTGGGAAGCTGCGGGTTTTGAATCTAATAGAGCATATTGGGTAGAAAAGAAAGAATCTTCTGGAGTTAAAGGTCATGTAACTTATGAGCGAGTTTTGCAGCTTATAGGGGCAACCAAAGTTATAGAGGAACTGAAACAAGCAGGAATTGATCCCACCTTTTTTCAAAGCGAAAGATCACTACGCATTCTCGGGAACATTCCAGATGAAAACCGTGTCGAAATTGCCAAAGCTCTAATTGTGGAAATTGAGGCTACTGGACGTACTATAACAGAAACGCTAGTACAACTAGCAACGGAAGATATAACTGCAGGTTTAAGTTTTCTGGAGATTCAAGAACAGTTTTCGCAGTATGGAAAATTTGAGCGACTGACACCTACCGGCAGAAAAGATCAATATTTTCGATTTGTATTTAAGCAGCCGGATTTCAGTACTTTACTACCAGATCTTAAGGAAGTCGCCACCTTTTCAACGCTACCCAAGGCACTGAACTGGCTGAATGCAAATATCATCAAGAAAAAACAAGATTTGGAAGAGTATCAAGAGGAAGATAGAAGACAAGGGCAAGAACAAGAAAATGTAAACCTATTAAAGGGTTCCCCCTACTATCCCTTGAGTCAATGTGCCCAAGAGAGTTATATGGATGAGTCTTTACTGGCAAACTGGGTCAAGGCCATTTATCGTAAAAAACAAGCCATTTTGTACGGTCCACCAGGCACTGGAAAAACCTATTTGGCGAAACATCTAGCCAGGCATTTGATTAGTGGCAGTGATGGTATTCAGTCAATTGTTCAGTTCCATCCAGCCTATACTTATGAAGACTTCGTTCAGGGTATTCGTCCCCAACAGAGTAAAAACGGTGGGTTAGACTATCCTATTGTACCTGGTCGATTTCTCGATTTTTGTGAGAAAGCCCGCAGTCACCAAGGGACTTGTGTTTTCATGATTGACGAAATTAATCGAGGATTGACGAAATTAATCGAGCCAACTTAGCCCAAGTGTTTGGTGAACTGATGTAT
>CAZPYG010000096.1:0-19151 GCA_964590465.1 uncultured bacterium
GACTGGTGCTGTAGGGGTGGCACCTCAGCCCGAACCATTGTCCTACGGAGCAGTGGCCCCATCGCCGGTGGGAGTATCCCCGGAACCGCCAGCCAGGGATAGGGAATTAGCCTCCGATGATGCCTCGCAACCAGCGGAGAGCACAGCATTGGAGGATGGTTTCGACCAGTCATCTGATCGTTCTGACTCCCGAGTGGGGTGGCAGCGGTGGCTGCTGGTGGGGGCAGGCATGCTGCTTTTGGGAGTGCTGTTGCGCAATCAAACTACGTTTTTGGGGAGCCGACCCGCTGATGAAGCCCCAGAACCGACCCTCGAAACCGTTGAAGAACCCCCTCCAGCTACTGCCCCTGCTCCCACCGGTGCAAATCCTGCAGCCGAAGGATCGGCAGCAGGGGAGGCGGGGGATCCGTTGTTCCCTGCCGCCGGGGAGGCGGGGGCGGTTAATCCCCAGGAGGCTCTGGAGCAGGCCCGCATCGCTATTGATCAACAACGCTTTGGAGAGGCGCTCAACTGGTTAAACCAAATTCCCCAAGACCAGCGCCCTGAGAACTTTGCCGCTTTGCAGGAACAGGCTGAAACGGGTTATGCCAGTGCCTCTCGCGGCGGACTGGAGGTTTTAACCAGTGCTCGCCAAATCATTGAGCCCTTGTCAGCTTCGCTATTTAACGACGCCATTGAAGAAGCCCGTCAGGTGGCCGTGGGCGATGAGGCCTATGACCAGGCCCAGGCGGATATTGCTCGATGGAGCCAGGTAATTCTTGATTTGGCCCAGGGACGAGCTGCCAATGGCGATTTTGAGGCTGCGATCGCAGCTGCCAGTCTGGTTCCCCGAGGCCAGGGCAACGTCTACACCCAGGCCCAGGCTGAGATACAGCAGTGGCAACAACAGCGAGTCAACCGTCAGATGCTTCAGGATGCCCAGGGTCGCTTACAACCTGACCAGGCGACTTCCTTTGAAGAAGCCGTCAAACTGGCGCAGCAAATTCCCAATGGAACCCCAGAGTACGAAACTGCCCAGCAGCGCATAAACCAGTGGAGTCAGGACATTCTAGTGATTGCCCGAGCCCGAGCCGCGGCTGGACAGTTACCGGGGGCGATCGCGGCGGCTGAGCTGGTTCCTCCTGGAACCAGTGCATACGACCAGGCCCAGGAGGAAATTCAGCGTTGGCGGGGGCAGTGAGGGAGTAAAGGTGGTGGGTGAAGGGGGTTCACCATGCAACCATTGTCATAGAGATGTCATAGAGATGGGTTGCCGAGGGGGCCTAACGTCCAGCCTTTTGCGTGACATACTGAAATTAAGCAGACGCAGACCCAGGACTAGATATGTTTAACCATCCTAACCGCATCGAGCCCGGCCCCGGTCAGGAGTCGGTTTGGGACTACCCGCGGCCTCCCGAAGTTGAGGAATCTCCCAAACGAATTCGAGTCATTTTCAATGGTGAGGTTATTGCCGATTCCACTCGAACCAAGCGGGTGTTAGAAACCAGCCATCCTCCGGTGTACTACATTCCCCAGGAAGATGTGCAAATGCAGTATTTACAGCCGACTCCCCGGTCCACCTTTTGCGAATGGAAGGGGGTAGCCTCCTACTTTAATGTGGTGGTGGGGGACCGGCAGGTACCCAATGGAGCCTGGTGCTATCCTCAGCCCACGGCAGAGCGATTTCAAGGCATTGCCAACTATATTGCTGTTTACCCTTCCCAAATGGATACCTGTTACGTGGATGACGAACCTATTCAACCTCAAGCGGGCGATTTCTACGGAGGCTGGATCACTAAAGACATCGTCGGTCCCTTTAAGGGAGGCCAGGGTACCTGGGGCTGGTAGCGCGGACTAAGCTTCGGCTTCTGGCTCCGAACTGCAGAGGGGAGTGATATCCAGGGCGTTGCGACTCTGGGTAAGCACTTCCACGGTCCGCTTCAGGCGAGCTTCCAGATACTGCTTTTGATCCAAAAATTGCCTCAGCCGCTGGTGGCGAGCAATCGCCAGACTGATGGTAGACAGTTGTTCTGGTGGGCAGGGAATGGAGTTCAAACGGCCATCGGAATCGAGGCTACACAACCGATAGTTAGGGTTACTTTCTGACTGATCTGGAGAAGGATCCTGTTGTTGACCCCCGAGGGATTCATAAAGGTGATCTACATAACCTGATAACTCCTGGGGATCGGCATGGCGCAGCATCGCGGCACTCAGGTTATGACTGGGGCCGGTGGGGTCTTCCACGACTTCCAGCCAACCATCGACAATGGGGCCTTCCATGTAAAGTTCTTGAATGTGCTGAATCGTTTGCTTCAGCTCCCGGTGCCACGAATCCACTGCGACTTGTATATCTTGCAAGACTTTGAGGGCCAGGGCCGGATTAGCATCGTGACGGTGGCTGCTAAAGTTGGGCCGTTTACGACGAGGTAACATCGGCAGTTGTGAAGCCTGCTGATTTATCGGAAACGGGGCTACCTTGGGTGAGGTTCCGGTCGGTTTGCTGCCCGGCGAACTCGCGATATTAAAAGAAATTGCCCTGCTGGAAGAACGACTGCGACCGGTCGGAGCAGTGGGGGGCAAATCGAGGGAATGGGAAGAGTTAGTCATAGGGTCTTGCTCATGACAATGTCCGGGACCACGCCAAGATATCAATGGGTCAAATGAAAAACTTTAGTTGCTTTGGGCTTCTTCAACCCGTCCCAGTTGGGGGATAGAAGTTGTGTCGGCGGGAGCCGTTTGACTGGCAATGGTCTGGGTCAATACTTCGGCAGCCCTAAGAAACTGGGTATCGGCATCTGTGCCCAGCAAAGTGGGGTTATTGAATAACTCTCGCCTCTCCCGAGCGCCCAGGTCAATTTCAACATCGGGAGTAATTCCTTTGGTGCTGATATCCGTGCCTTTGGGGGTGTAATAATGGGCCACCGTTACGGTTAGCCCGGAACCATCGGCAAGCCCGTGAAGGGACTGCACCAGCGCCTTACCAAAGGTTGTACTACCCACCACGGTGGCTCTACCGTTATCCTGCAGGGCACCGGTTAAAATCTCGCTGGAGCTGGCAGAACGACCATCGACCAGCACCGTCAGGGGTAAGGTGGTCAGGGCTGTGCGATTGGCGGAAATGGCTTCGTCAGAACCGACCCGGTCGAGAGTCCGGACAATGGGACCGTGCTGCAACCACATGCGGCTGATATCAATGCTGGCCAAGAGCAGCCCCCCAGGATTACCCCGCAGATCCAGCACGAAGCCTTCTACCCCCTGATCCTGCAAGTCTAGGATGGCTGCTTCCATCTGTTCAGCAGCATGGGCATTAAACTCAAGCAGCCGAATGTAGCCGATGGCCCGATTGCCAAAATTTTTCTGGGCGTACTCTACCGTAGCAACCTCTAACCGGGCCCGAGTGACCACTACCGATCGGGGTGCGCCACCGTTGCGTGAAATGGTCAGGGTGACCTGGGAGCCTTCTTCCCCTCGGAGTCTTTGGGATACGCCCTGGAGGGTGAGGCGAAGGGTATTTTGACCATCCACCAATACAACTTTGTCCCCAACTCGCAAGTCAGCCTGTTCAGCAGGTGAGCCCTCTACCACGTCGGTGATCAGCACTTCTCCAGTGTCGCTGTCTTTTTGTAAGTAAATGCCAATGCCAGACACTTCGCCGGAAGTTTGGTCAGTTAAGTCAGAATACTCCGAGGGAGATAAAAACCGGGTGTAGGGGTCGTTGAGCTGTCGTAAAGCACTGCGGAGAGCCCCATAGGCCGCTTCTCGGGAACTGTATTCCTGCCCTAAAAGTTGCTGTCGCGTTTGTTGCCAGTCTGTCTGGTTAAAACTTTCATCTACATATTCTTGATGGACAATCTGCCAGGCTTCATCTAATACTGCTTTGGGACTGTCTTGAAAGCTGGATTCTGGCTCAAAATCGCTGTTGGAAGAGGAAGCAAGCCCGTTGGCCGGGGCCAGTAACAAAGTAGATGCAAGGGTCAGCGGGGCAAGCAGAGGCGCAATATTGATGTTCAAAATTGTTCTGGAGAATGGCTGCAGGGGTTTTACCGAAATGTTCATGTAAATAGCCTGACACGCAAGCGGGCGACTTTTAGTGTTTATATTGTGGCTGATGGGTTTACAGTTTGGCTAGTCTAGCTACGGTTTCAAATAAATTAATATTTCTTTTTTAGTGCTCATTTTTAGTAATTATCCGGTTCACTACCCACTAAACCTGCAGTTGATGCAACTGCTGGTAAAAGCCCGATGCCGTCATCAAGGTGGCGTGGTTGCCAGATTCCACAATTTTCCCGCTGTCTAAAACCAGAATGGTGTCGGCATGGCGGATGGTGGAGAGGCGATGGGCCACCACAAAACTGGTGCGATTTTGCATCAGGTTTTGCAGCGCTGCTTGGATCAAAGCCTCGGAAGCGGTATCCAGGGAGGCGGTTGCTTCATCCAGAATAAGCACCTGGGGATCGCGAATCAGCGCCCGAGCAATGGCCAGGCGCTGGCGCTGCCCCCCTGAGAGCTTGGTGCCATTTTCCCCGATGTAGGTGTCCAGTCCGGCGGGCAACTGGCGAATAAATTCGTCGGCGTGGGCATCCTCAAGAGCCTGCTGTAGTTGGTGTCGGGAAATCCCCTGGGTGCCGTAAAGGATGTTTTCTCGAATGGTGCCCTCCAGCAAAATGGTGTTCTGGGAAACCACCGATAGCCACTGGCGATAGCTGCGCAGGTCGAGGGTGTTCATGTCCTGACCGTCCAGGAAGAGGGTGCCCTGGGTAGGGCGCAAAAAGCCTATGACCAGGTTGACCAGGGTTGACTTCCCAGCCCCTGAAGGTCCGACCAGAGCCAGGGTACAGCCCTGGGGCACAGCGAAGTTCAGGTCCTGTAGGGCGGGTTGCAGTTGGTCGGGGTAGGTAAAGCTTACCCGCTCAAAGCGAAACTCTCCCGACAACTGCTGGAGTTGGAGTTTGCCCTGGTTATATTCCATGTCCGGGCATTCCAGCACTTCCCCCACAGACCGGATAGCCTCAAATCCGGTGGAAATTTGCGGCAACACCGCCAGAATTTGCACCGTAGATTGGGTCAGGGTGTCAAAGTAGCCGGTCAGCAGCACCACGTCACCGGCGGAAAGACCGTAACGCCCTTCAAACGCTAGCCAGGCGGCGGTAATCAGACACAGGGCATTGAACAGGCGCAGCACCACCCAGGTGGAGGCATTGGTAATGGCGTTGATGCTGTCGAGGCGCATACCCGCCTGTTGAACCGCCGCGAGCTGTCGATTGGCCCGCTGCATGGCCTCGGCCTCGGCTCCGTGGGCACGGGTGACGGGAATCAGGCGAATCATGTCGCTGAGGTGGGCTGACATAGTTTCCACTTGTTTTCGAAACACGTGATTGCGGTCCCGCATGGGTTCCCGCAAAACCCGAATCAGCCCAACAGCGGCAGGGACCGTCGCCAAAAAGAACAGCAAAAACCAGGGAGCACGACGGGCGGTGACGGTAATGGCGATCACAATCGTCAGCAGGGCTGAGGGCACAAACTGAAATAAATTGCTGGTGAGCTGCTGGATTTTTTCCACATCCTGCAGCAGCTTGGCCTGCAGGGTACCGCTACTGCGCTGTTTGTAAAAGCCGATGGAAAGCTGTTGCAGCCGCTGGGTCATTGCCGATCGCAAATTTGACTCCATCTGCCGGGTGACGGCACTCATGGTGCGAATGTGCAGGTAATGGGTCGGCAGGTTCTGCAAAATCATCACAGCCAGGATCAGGCCATTGAGCCAGAGTTCTCGCAAATTGTGCTGGCTGGGCTGGGAGACCAGGTCAATGACATTGGCAATCACCAGAGGCCGAATCCATTCAGGGCTATGCTTAATGACGTAAAAGACGAAGGATAGGGCCAGTTGGGGCCAGTCATGGCGGTACAGCCGCATCAGGGTCCAAAGGGGAGCATCGCTGCGATACTCGCCGATTAAGAGGCGGTGACTTTGGGCCAGAGACCCGCCATGTCTAGAGGTCATGGCCAGGTCTCATCCGCAACTCGCAGCCAGCACGTGGAGGAGCCAGGGAAGGGACTATCAACGCCTGAATCAACGACCCTATTCATCCTTCACCATTGCGGAGGAAGACGGCAAGGTCGGTATTTGCGCTTTCAGGGCCGTTTCAACTTGCTCAGTCACCCAGACGTTGTAAAGCTCTTCCAACATGCGTCGGCGGATATTGTCGTCTAACTTAGCAGGGAAAAATTTTTCTAGCCGTAATATGACAAACCACTGCTCTACCCGGGTCGGGGTCCACAATTTTCCTGGTTGGCTAATGGTCAGCATGTGAGCCAGGGTGGGGTGGGGTACCGCAAGCTCAACGGGGCCAAGCATTCCGTTCGTCTGGGCTTCCTGACCTTCAGAATATTCTCGGGCTAAGTCTCCAAAAGACTCGCCATCGTCTCGAATGCGAAAAAACAGCTCCTGCGCCAGCCCCGGGTCTTTAGTGCGAATGAGGGAATAAAGCACCCGATCGAGCTTACTCTTGCGCTGCAAAAAGTAAGATTCAACCTTACTGCCCCAGGTCTCCGCCTTAAATTTACTCAGTTTTGTGTCGCGCCTGGCGAGAACTTCCAGATCTTGCTCTTGCAGTCCCCGCTGATGGAGGTATAAGTTACGTTGCTCCTCGGAGTGGAGTTGATGGGTACTGCAAAACTGGTCAACGGCACTGGCCGTTTCTTCCTCGGTGAGATCAACGTCGACAATGGCTTGATCGATGACAAGCTCCCGCAGGAGGTTCGGCATCAGGCCATATTGACGTACTAATGGCAATAAACGTTCACTCGGAATGAACTGCTCTCCTACCCTTAACCCATCACTCCCTTGAAAGCTTTGATTAGAAGCCACCACGTTTGTCGTCATAATCACAAGTCATTAAGCCCAACCATATCTTATTATCCCCATCCCTGGTTCTATGCCTTTCCGGCAGAACAGCTCTGGCCGCTCAGTGAGCTGTATCTTCCGCACCCTAACAACGCTGCCGCCGGTTGGGGAGGATGCCGATAACACTCCCCTGCTTGATCACGGAACAGCTAATCCAGGATTGACCGATGAAGTTCTCCTGATACAATCCACCTTTAGCGTTTCAATCCCCGACTGCAGAGATCGCCATGGCAACGACGCTGGTACCGGTAATTCATTATTCCGATCTGATGTCACCGAATCGGGATCAGCGCCAGGGGGCCATCGCCACCGTGGGCCATGCCCTTGAAACAACGGGATTTTTTATCCTGGGGCAAACCCCGGTTTCCCCGGAAGTGGTGAGAAGGGCCTATCAACTTGCGCTACAGTTTTTCGCCCTACCGGATGCCACCAAGCTGCAATATCAATCTCTCCATCAAAAAGGATTAGGCGGATTTTCTAGATTTGGTTCAGAACAGGCGAAAAACCACACAGCCCCCGATCTGAAAGAATTTTGGCATGTCAGCTATCATGGCTTGAGTCGACCGGATGCCCCCTGGCCCGAAGAGTTGCCCGGATTTCGACCGGTTATGACCCGCCTGTTTCAGCAGTTACAGACTTGCGCCGAAGTGCTGCTGGAAGCTTGTGCCCTCCATTTGGGGCAACCCCAGGACTGGCTAACCCAGATGACAAACGGCGGTAATACGGTACTCCGGTTGGCCCATTATCCACCGGTTCCCGCCCATGCCCCCGGGGACAGTTTACGAGCGGCCCCCCATGAAGACATTAATTTGATCACCCTGCTCTGCGAAGCCACAACTCCCGGTCTTGAGATTCTGACGGCTGGGGGGGAATGGTTACCGATTCAGGCCGCACCCGGGCAAATCGTGGTAGATATTGGCGACATGCTGCAAAACTTGACCAACGGGGTGTTCAAGAGCACCACTCACCGGGTTTCAAATCCCATGGGGGGCAATCAGCGACGGTTATCGATGCCCCTGTTTGTCCATCCTCGCCCTGAGGTCAACCTGTCACCGCTGGATGTCTTTATCGCTCAGCGTGGAGGCATCAGCCATTTTCCCACCCTGACCGCTGATGAATATCTGAACCAGAGGCTACAAGAAATTCAGGTGCCCCCAACCGCTTCATCGTCACCATCAATAGCCGATGCCCAAGTTGTCTGACACAATACAACCAGAACCCTGACCTGTTAGGACAAGTTTTGGAATGGATTTTACTGCTGCCCTGCCCACATTTGTCATTACCCTGCGGGAAGGAGTCGAAGCGGCTCTTGTGGTTGGTATCGTCCTGGCTATCTTGAATAAAGCCAACCGCCAGAGTCTTAATTCCTGGGTTTATTTTGGCGTGATGGCAGGGCTGGTGGGTAGCGTCATGATTGGCATTGCCCTGGGGGCTGGATTGCAGCAATTGCAAGTGGTTCTGCCCAATGTAGAAACCGTGGTGAAGCCCCTGCTGAACATGTTGTTCTGCTTCATCGCCATCATTATGCTGAGCTGGATGCTGCTGTGGATGACCCGCCAGTCTCGCACTCTGAAAGCGGAGATTGAGGGTAGTCTTCGGTCTGTCCTGGAAGATCACCAGACCGCCGGGTGGAGCATCTTCAGTCTGGTATGCATTGCGGTTTTGCGGGAAGGGTTTGAAACCGTACTCTTTATTTTCACCAATGTCGAGACCAGTGCGGCCTCGGTCACCGGGGCGGTGCTGGGGCTGGTAGGGGCAGCCCTGATCGGGCTGGCCCTCTTCCGCTGGGGCGTACGCATCAACCTGAAGCGATTCTTTCAGGTAATGGGGGGGCTGCTGTTGCTGATTGTCGGGGGGCTGGTGATTTCCGCGTTTAAGAATTTGGATGCCGCTCTGGCCGCCATCAGCCAGCTCAACATGAGCAGTGCTGACCTGTGTTTTGCCCGAACCTCTTGCATTCTCGGCCCCCTGGTGTGGGATGGCAGCACCATCCTGCCCGATCGGCAATTTCCTGGCATTATTCTGAAAACCCTGCTGGGCTATCGGGATCATCTTTATTTACTGCAGATTCTGGCCTACTTTGGCTTCCTGGCCACCGTGGGCAGCACCTACTTCCGCAGCCTGACCCCGCCTGAAACGGGTACCGGCAAGCCTGCCCCCAGCCAGTCTTGATCCCCGCCCCTGGTATGGCTCCATAAACCGGGGTATACTCCCTGGGAGCATCCGCTAAGGGGGAAGTCAGATTAATGGTAGCTGTTGCCATCCTCGCCGCCGGGCGCGGCACCCGCATGAAGTCTAACCTGCCAAAAGTTCTCCACTCTGTAGGGGGAGTAACCATGGTGGAGCGAGTTCTGCAGGGGTTAGAAGAGCTTCAACCGACACACATTTTCGTGATCGTGGGCTTTGGCCAGGACAAGGTGCGGTCAGCCCTGGCCCCCTGGGCAGGCATCACCTTTGTGGAGCAAACCGAACAGCTCGGTACCGGTCATGCTGTGCAGCAGGTAATGCCCCACCTGGAAGGGTTTGACGGGGATTTGCTGGTGTTAAACGGGGATGTGCCCCTGCTACGAACTTCGACTCTGCAACATCTGGTCAGTACCCATAAGCAAAACGGCAATGCCGCTACGCTGCTAACGGCTCAGTTCCCAGACCCCACCGGCTATGGTCGGGTGTTCTGCAACGACCAGAACATCATCACCGAAATTGTCGAACATCGGGACTGTACCCCCGCCCAGCGACAGAATCCCCGCATTAATGCCGGGGTCTACTGCTTCAACTGGGCCAGGTTGATGACGGTGCTGCCCCACCTCAAAGCGGAGAATGATCAGCAAGAGTACTATCTAACCGATGTTGTTAAGGATCTTAAGCCTGCCATGGCAGTGGATGTGGCAGATCCCCGAGAAATTTTCGGCATCAATAACCGCAAGCACCTGGCGGAAGCCTACGCCATGCTTCAGGACCGCATTAAAGATGAGTGGATGGCCGCAGGAGTCACCCTGATCGACCCTGACAGCATTACCATCGACACCACCGTGCAGATTGAGCCGGATGTGGTGATTGAACCCCAAACCCACCTGCGGGGTAAAACCACCATTGGCACCGGTAGCCGCATTGGTCCGGGGTCTCTGATTGAAAACAGCCAAATCGGCGCAAATACGACGGTCATGTTCTCCATGATTTCTGACAGCACCGTCCAGGACGGCAGTCGGGTGGGTCCCTATGCTCACCTGCGAGGTCATGCCGTTGTTGGCGCAGGCTGCCGCATTGGCAACTTTGTGGAAATCAAAAAAGCTACCGTGGGGGATGGCACCAATGTGGCTCACCTCTCCTACCTGGGGGATGCCACCCTGGGCAATCAGGTGAATGTCGGGGCGGGCACCATTACCGCTAACTACGATGGCTACAAAAAGCACCAGACCGTAATTGGCGATCGCACCAAAACTGGCTCCAACAGCGTCCTGGTGGCCCCCATTAAGGTCGGGGCAGATGTCACTATCGCCGCCGGTTCTGTGGTGCGTAAGGATATCCCCGATGATTGTCTGGTCGTCTCCCGCGCCCCGCAAAAGGTCTACGAAGGCTGGCGACCCAAGCATCTGCGAGAGTCTGACCCGTCAGAGCAGTAAGTCAGCGTTCCTCAGGAAGGAATTGCCCCATAACCTGCGCCATGGCTTCCGCAGGTTGGCTCTGAAAGTAGAGTCATATCGCAAAAGTTGCTCGCCGGACTTTAGCACAATCAAAAGGGCATACCGTTCCGTTGCTGGCTTGGCCCCGCTATGGCCACCTACAAAGGTTCTTTTCACGTAAATTTGGTCAACCTCCTGAAAGGTACACTGCCTGGTTGTGGGCCAAAGCCGACCTCCAATGGAGGCGGTAATTTGGGCCTTGTTTTTGTCAAGCCTGACGGTTACCGGAGCCGCCGCCAGGCAGATGACCAGCCAGCTCAGGGGCAGGGTTGGAATAAGAAATACCACCGCTAACACCAGCCCCCACAGGTTTGGCCAATCGCGGATAGCGAGGGACGAAGATGCCGAATCATCTGCAAATGCCTGTAGTTCGGTCTGTCGTTGTCTGCTGCCTGAATAATCGACCGCCAATGGAAAGCGACGGTCTGAGACCTGTAAGACCAGCCGCCATCCTGTCGGTCCCCGCTGGGGTTGGTGGTGGGTTTGAACTTCAGTGTCCTTCAGTTCGGCAATGGGGAAACGATAGTAAAACGGGCGCACCAGGCTCAATCGCAGGAAACGGCATTGTTGCTCGGTCGGTCAACTGCGCTGACAGTTCAGCGAAGAATAATCTGCAGAACCACTCAAAAGAAAGATGGCTAATACCAGCAACCCTGGGAACGAAATTGCCAGACCCACCAACCGCACCAGCCAAATTGCCCTGGCGGGTGTGCCCACCGTCAGCTGTTGGGGGGATTGGTGCAGAATTTCCATGGGGGAAAGCTCTAAAAGGGAGTTCTAGTACATCGCACAGTTAGTTTCGCAACATCCAAGATGCTTGGAATGTTGGGTTCCGCTTGCGCTCCACCCAATCTACATTGCAATACTTTTGAACCGCTGCACTAGTACTCTACCCACGATTCAACAAAGACTGCCTGTGGGTCTGAGTCTGTCCTTAACCTGGAGGGGCTGGGTTAAATTTGAAACATTATAGAGTTCTTTTCAGAAAAGACGAGGCTTGGTGAGATGCAGCAGTCAGAGTCAAATATTGCGCTGTTAATTGACGCCGACAACGCCCCTGCCTCCAAAATCGAAGCTATTCTGGCAGAAATTGCCAAGTACGGCGTTGCCAATATCCGTCGCGCCTACGGCAACTGGAAAAGCCCTTACCTGGAACCCTGGGAACGCAACCTGCACGAGTTTGCCATTCGTCCGGTGCAGCAGTTCGACCTGACCAAAGGCAAAAACGCCACCGATGCGGCTCTAATTATCGACGCGATGGATCTGCTCTACACCCAAAAGCTCGATGCCTTTGCTATCGTCACCAGCGACTGCGATTTCACCCCCCTGGTGATGCGGATTTTGACCAGCGGGCTCAAGGTCTACGGATTTGGCGAAAAGAAAACCCCTAAACCGTTCGTCTACGCCTGCTCCACCTTCCTTTACCTGGAAAACCTGGGGGAGGAAGATGAAATGAACCAAACTAAGAGCGGCGAGGGGGTAAAAAAAACCACAAAATTTTTGAAGCAAGACACTAAATTGGTGAATCTGTTGCGTCGGGCTGTTGTCACAGCTCAGGAAGATGACGGTTGGTCCAGCCTGGCGGCGGTGGGCACCCACATCACCAACCAGGCTTCCTTTGATCCCCGTAACTACGGCTATGCAAAGCTCAGCACTTTATTCGAGGCGACGGATTTGTTTGATATCCAGCGCCGCAAAAACATGATTTACGTCAAAGACAAGCGGGACAACAAATCCCTCAAGGCTTGAATGCCCAGGCAGGTTATTAACCGAAACGGTAGTGCTTCCGCGTTTATCCAGGATCCCCTACAGGTCAAGCCATCGCCTTACTGGGACGTAAAGCCAGTCACAATCAACGGAATTAGAATTAACAGGCTGATAATCAGCACCAGAGTGCCCGGGTCAATGGAGATGATGTTTTTTTCCGTTGGGGATTTTTCTGGATTGGGCTTATCGTTTTGGGAATTACTCATAATTTGGGTTCCCCATAGTTCTACTCTTGTCCTCCTGTAAGCGAAAACTCCAATCACGAAGGTGGGTCTGGCTCTCTCTGGGAGGGTGAACCCAGTGTAGACCGTTTCGGGACCGCTCCTGCCGGTGGCTTTCCTGGGGATGTTTTACCCCTGGGGATGTTTTACAGACGAGCTTGCAGTTCCTGGCCCAGTAGCCCTTGCTCTCGCTCAGATCCTGCTAACAGAACACTGATTTTACCCGCCTGAATGGTTCCCCAGTTAATCAAAATAACACCTTTGCCGGTGGCGGGATTAAAGGCCAGGTCTTGCATATGGAGGTCTTTGAGCGATCTCAACCCCGTTGTGTAGGTCGCACTACTCCAGGCCGGAATTCCTAACCGTTTCGCCACCAGGGTCGGGTAGGAAGACCCATTGAAGCGGGGATTGCACTCAATGGCAACATAGTGCGTTTTTTCGCCGTCTGGCACAACGGCTACATCTACCGCAAAGATGCCCTTCATGCCGCTGTCTTCCATCCACTGGGCAAAGGGAGCCACCTGGTCCCATGGCTCGTGGCTGGCGGGATAGCGATTTCCTCCGTGGACACAGCCATCCAGAATTTGTTCCGAGACCAACAACTGCTCTACCCCGGCGGAGGAAGCCTGATACTGCAAATTGAGAAAAGCCGAGGCATGGACCTCCGCCTGAATTTGTAGGGGAATGTCGGGATCTAACTGGGCAAAGGCTGCTGCCAGAGCCTCAGCATCGGGGCAACGCATAATGCCTGCCCCATGGTCAGAAACCGCCGGTTTTACATAACAGGGGAAGGGGATATCATCCCAGGCTTTAGCCGCCGCCAACTGATCAAAACGCAGGGTTTTAGGCACTGCAATTCCTAACTCCTCAGCAAGGCTAATAAAGTTGTTTTTAGAGTTCACAAACTCAATGACCTGGCAACACTGAGCATCCCAGTCTTGAAACACTTTGCGGAAGGTGTCGTGTTTATTCACCACATCCCCAAAAAAGTAAACACTGAGTTCCTGGTCAGAGTTTTCGCTCAGTTGTTCTGACAAAAGATGGATAGATACATCCCAAATCACATCATTAGTATGGGCCACCCCAATCTGCTGATAGTGGGCTAAGATGGCGTCCCATTCTGGTTTTAATTCGGGATGAATTTGAATCTTATCTCCGGGGTTAGTCAAGCAGAGGGCACGACCAGAATAGAGACGCGTACTGATGTGCTGGTCGTGGGTATAAAGAGTGATGTCGTGGTTGAAAATCTTCATGGGGGCTAACACCAACGAATCTATGTCTAAGGGTATGGGAATAATCAAGCGGCATCCCCAAAAGGTCGGAGAAATTTAGCTTTTCGCCTGGATAAGTCAGGATTTCCTAACAAAAAACGCCCCCGCAGGAGCGTTTTAGCATTCCACTAGATTGGCCAATTAACCCTCGACAGAGACATGGACCTCTTGCCCCACCAGGGTTAACAGCTGGATCAACTGCTCAACGCTGAAGCGACTAATTTCCCCATTCATCAAGTTATAGATTCTGGGTCGAGTTTGCTTGAGGGCTATGGCGGCTTCTTCGGAAGACCAGCCTTGCCGTTGAATTGCGCGTTGTAACGCCAACATTAAATCAGTACGAATCTGCAGGGTTTCGGCTTCTGCAATCGCATAATTTTCCAAGGTTGACTCAAAATTAAGGGTAGCCATACCGTTGTTATGTAGGGGATAGGCGCTTGCTAGCGCACCTATATTGTAAATGTGGTAATTTCAAATACCTCCTGCCTGTAGTTTTCCTTAACGATATGCCTGATAACTTTTCATTGATGATTCATGGTGGTGCGGGTGCATTAGAGCACATCCGAAGAGAAGGCAGCGAAGCAGCTTTTATGGATAGTATGCACCGTATCTTAGCGGCAGGGCGGCAGGTGCTGGCTGATGGCGGCTCGGCTTTAGATGCGGTAGAAATTTGTGCCCAAGCCCTAGAAAATGACCCCCTCTACAATGCCGGTCATGGTTCGGTGCTGAACGAATATGGCGAAGTCGAAATGGATGCCTCCATTATGGATGGTCGAGATCTGGATGCGGGTGCCGTGGCCGGAATCACCAACGTTAAAAATCCCATCGCCCTGGCCCGGCGGGTGATGGAAAAAAGCGAGCATGTCATGCTCATCGGCAAAGGGGCGATGGAATTCGCCAAGCTCTGCAACGTAGAAATTATGACCGATGACTACTTTGTAATTAACTCGCGCATTCGGCAGTGGCAGGAGGCCCAAAAAGCTGGGGGCATTATGCTGGACCACGAAGACGCCGAACCCCAGCATAAGCTGGGTACCATTGGCGCGGTGGCCCGTGATGGTCACGGAAATTTGGCTGCCGCCACCTCTACTGGAGGGCTGGTCAACAAACGTTGGGGCCGCATCGGGGATAGCCCTATTGTGGGGGCCGGGGTCTTTGCCGACAACACCACCTGCGCCGTTTCCGCCACCGGCTATGGCGAACAGTTCCAGCGCACGGTGTTGTGCAAGATGATCTCAGACTTTGTCTACTTCAAGGGCATGACCGCTTCAGAAGCCGCCGCCGCCGGAATTCAATACTTGATAGATAAAGTCAACGGCCTGGGGGGCGTCATCGTCATCGATTCCCATGGCCAGTGCGCCGTTGGACACTCCACTTCCGGGATGATTTACGGCAGTATCGAAAACGGGGGCAAGAGCATCTGTCGACTCTCCTGAATTAGGATGGAATGACGAAATCGTCAGGTCTGGCTCAATTTTCTAGCGTTATTGCCTGGGACTGGCTTAACGGTTCTCACCATCGCTGTTGCATTGTTGCGGTTCTATGACGAACAAGACTTCAGCATCCTCGAACTCATTGCCCAACCCCGAGTCTGGAGCAACCGACTCACTGTGGCAG
Source organism: uncultured bacterium (assembly GCA_964590465.1). Taxonomy (GTDB): domain Bacteria; phylum Cyanobacteriota; class Cyanobacteriia; order Phormidesmidales; family Phormidesmidaceae; genus CAZPYG01. The sequence goes on from CAZPYG010000096.1 coordinate 15,440, forward strand.
CCCTCCTGGTGGCAATGGTTAATTTCGGCGTTGAGTGGAACCGTCGAAACCGAGAAACAGACCGCCTGGCTCAAGCAGAGCAACAAAGAATTGAAGAAGGGCAACGAAGAGCTGAAGAAAGAGAACTCGCAGCTCGCCGAACTCGAATCCAAAATCGATGGATTGTTCTCCAAATACGACATCAGCTCAACCCCAGCGAACAAACCCGAGCAGCATTAAACGACTTCCTGGTTTTTCTGGAAGAATATGATCGCTAGGGCATCGGCATGATTGGCATGTACCCCAGCGCTGGGGTACATGCCAAAGTTTCAGCGGCGACGGCGGCAGCGTTCGGAGCAGTACTTTACCTCGTCCCAGCAGTCGGCCCATTTTTTGCGCCAGGTAAAGGGGCGCTGACAAATCGGACAAACCTTGGTGGGCAGATCGGATTTCGACTTTTGCCGCCCCACAACCTACCCCTCCGCGGTCCAAGCTGGATGGGAGAGTAGAGAGGACATGACCCGGACCCCTCGGAGCTGGTTCGACAGAGGCAGATGGCCATCAGGAGCACTCAAATCCCAGATGAACTCGCCCGGGTAACGGGTCCAAATGTTGTCGCTTTTCCAGCCTAAGCGGGGCCACAGCCTCTCCCAGTCTTGACCGACCCCAAGCCAAATTTTCCGCTGTACCGAAAAGCCAAATTTACCTTCAGAGTAGACCCGCCAGAGTAAATCAATGGTCTGCAAATCTTCCTTAGGAAACTGCTCTACCTCGGTAAAGTAAAGCCACTTACGGCGGGCTGCATCAGGACCAGCCAACTCACAAAGTTTAAGAATGTTCTGCCGATCGGCAGCTTGAAAGTCTTGCTTGATTAAAAAGTCTTGTAGCTGGCCATAGTCGATGCCCCGGGCCGAGGCCATGGGCACCCGCCCATGCGGCCAGTGGTTGGCCAGCAGGGTACGAATATCGTCCTGCTGGGTGGCGTAGAGCACCTGAAAGATCTTGCCGTCCAAAATGTTGGGGGCCTGCAGCTCGCGCTTCATCAAAGTATCCGTCAACACGCCCAGCCCTTCTGGACCGATGGCGATGAGTTCATGGACCGCAGAAAGCTGTTTCTTGAGTGAATCTCCCCACAGTTGATTGCGCAGATCCTCCAATGTGCCGCTATCCGAAACCATAAATTTGCCGTGAAACTGCCCACTATCAATGATATGGCAATATCGGAGGGTTTTTGTGTGGGAAGGTGCGACATGGGTTTGTGTTTAGCCATAGGGATTTTCCTTCCATGGCCCACTAGCGAGTAGAGGCAGAGAGAACTGACCGGAAATTACAAACATTCACTAGCGGCAAGGATGAATAAGTTCCGGCGAGATTTCTTACCCAGAACCGAGTTGTTAAGTTTTGAAACTCGACATTCACTTAGTCGCTTCATAGCTATAGGGTGATTAATTGTAAGTCGAGTTCATCCCGAGGTGTTTTGCATGGGGCGTTCTTCCCACCACAACGGCACGAAAACCGAGCAGGCATCCCTGCCCCGTTCTCAAGTCACTGCGTTACTCTCCTCTCCTAAAGAAGCTGTGCCCTCTGCAGACTCTCGTCAGCGAGTAAGAGCATTTGTGCAGGATCTGCAGGACCAAATTTGCCGCACCCTGGAAACCCTCGATGGCGAAGCCACCTTCCAGGAAGACAGCTGGGAACGCCCCGGCGGCGGCACCGGTCGCTCACGGGTGATTCGCGAGGGTCGCATCTTCGAGCAGGGCGGCGTCAACTTTTCGGAAGTGTGGGGCGATACGCTGCCGCCTTCCATTCTGTCCCAGCGCCCGGAAGCGGCCGGTCACGACTTCTTCGCCACCGGCACGTCAATGGTGCTGCATCCCCGCAATCCCTATGTGCCGACGGTGCATCTCAACTATCGGTACTTTGAGGCGGGGCCGATCTGGTGGTTCGGCGGCGGGGCTGACCTGACTCCTTACTATGGGTTTACGGAAGATGCGATGCATTTTCACCAGACCCACAAGGCCGCCTGCGATGCTCACAACCCCAACTACTACCCGGCCTACAAACTCTGGTGCGATGAGTACTTCCACATCCGCCACCGTCAAGAAAATCGCGGCATTGGCGGCATCTTTTTCGACTACCAGGACAATCGCGGTAGGCTCTACAACGGTCCTAACCAGGAAGGTCCGGCAGCAGAGCTGAGTCGCCAAATCGGTCCCATCAACCACGGTTGGGAAGACCTGTTTGCCCTGGTGCAGAGCTGCGGAAACGCCTTCCTCCCGGCTTATGTTCCCATTGTGGAACGACGGCAACCGATGGAGTACGGTGTTCGGCAGCGAGACTTCCAACTCTACCGTCGCGGTCGCTATGTGGAGTTCAATCTGGTCTATGACCGGGGCACGGTATTCGGCCTGCAGACTAATGGCCGCACTGAGTCCATCCTGATGTCGATGCCGCCCCTGGCCCGGTGGGAATACGGCTACGAGCCCGAGCCCAACTCTCCGGAAGCTGAACTCACGGCAACATTCCTCAAGCCCCAGGATTGGGTGAACTGGTCCCAGTAAGAAGGCAAGCCGAATCTAATGGAGCGCTAGGAATGAAAAAGTTTTGAGTTCTTAATTTTGAGTTTTGAATGGGTTGATCCACTCAAAACTCAAAACTCAAAATTTGGAACTTAATTCACTCTCTTCCTGTGCTTATCCATCTCATCCCCCGGTTAGGTTCGGTCACAGGCTTCGGTTGCGGGGGGTAACCGAAGAAGGGCGAGGCACCGAGTTGCATAAACCACTGAGAGTCTGTCTCACGCCTCGCCTTTTCCATCTTTTTCTTGTACGAAGATCTGCCCATCCCCTCCTGGGAGAAGTGCCCGCAGGGCGGGGTGGGTCGGATTGTCGACGACCATCAACTCATCAATATCAGGAAAGCCTTTTCTTTAAGAGCTTTACCCACCCCTGCCTACTTCGGCAGGCTCAGCACATGCCTCCCTAGCGGGGGGCAGTACAGCAGATTTTCAACCGTCCGAAAGTTCTAGTGATTTTTGTTGTCAGCTTTCGCCATTACATCTTTTAGATAACAAGGAGATTCCAATGAATCAGCCGCTTTCTCAACGTTTGCGCGAAGGGACCAAACAGTCCCACACACTTTCTGAAAACACCGCTTTCATGAAGTGTTTCCTGAAGGGAATTGTGGAACGCGAACCCTTCCGCAAGCTGACTGCTGACCTTTATTACCTCTACAGTGCCCTGGAAGAAGAAATTGTGCGCCACCGTAGTCATCCCGTTGTGGGGATGATCTACTTCCCCGAACTAGAGCGCAAGGCCAAGCTAGAGGATGACCTGGACTACTACTACGGCGACAACTGGCAGGCGTTGATTGCACCTTCTCCTGAAGGAGAAAACTACGTCGCCCGGATTCGGCAAATTTCTAACGAAAATCCGGCCCTGTTGGTGGCCCATTCCTACGTACGGTACATGGGGGATCTTTCCGGTGGGCAGAGCCTGCGCAACATTGTGCGGTCAGCGCTGGATTTACCGGAAGATCGCGGTACTGGTCTGCATGAGTTTGACGCCTTCCCCACGGTAGAATCGCGTCGGGCGTTCAAGCTGCGTTATCGGGATGCGCTGGATTCTCTGCCTGTGGACGATGCTATCGCTCAGGCCATTGTGGATGAAGCGAACCTGGCTTTCCGAATGAACCGTAACGTTTTCCACGAACTGGAGCCGGAAGTTCGCGCTGC
>CAZPYG010000097.1:0-18775 GCA_964590465.1 uncultured bacterium
GGGTGGTGGGGTGGTGGGGAAAGGGGAGGAATTAAACATTCAAAAGGAAAAATTCAAAAACGCTTAGGAAGAATCTGTAGCGTGGGTTAGGCCATCACTCAATGGGGCTATAGACAAGCTATTCAGGGGTTGGCCGTAACCCACAAGAGAGCATTTCGCCTCTAACCATTTTTGAATTTTGAATTGCCAAATTTTGAATTGCCAAAACCATCACTCCACCACCCCTCTACCCTCCACTTCCACCGTCTGCCCCGGTACCACCCGATGCGTCCCCGCCGGAATCACCTGATCCCCCGGCTGCACCATGCCCTGCACCAGCACCCGGTCTCCTGCGGTGTGGACGATTTCCACATGGCGACGGGCCACTTCCCATGCCGAGGCATCCCCTGGGGCAGGAGTGGCCACGTACACCGACCAGAGCCCCTGTTCTCCCTGCGCAAGAGCGGTAGAGGGAATCCAGAATCCTTCTGCCTGCTGGGTATCGGCCAGAGTCAGACGGGCCGTTTGGCCAACGGTAAGGGGGGCGGCAGTTGCCACCTGAAAAACAGCGGTGACGGTTCGGCTGGCGGTATCCAGTTCTGGCAACAAAGCAGCTACCGTGGCAGGGAAGGACTGTTGACCCACGGTCAGGGGGTGGCGGCTGCCGATGGATAACCCGTCTACCCGGTCTGCCGGAATCCCAATTCGAGCCTCAACAGTGCTGCCTTCAATCAGTTCCAGGATGGTCTGACCGCCACCGACGACCACTCCTTCATCCACCAGGCGCTGGCTGATGCGCCCGGTGAAGGGCGCGGCAATGACGCTTTTGGCAATATCCACATCAATGCCCTGAATGGTGGCCTCCAGCTGGCGTACCCGGGCTGCCTGGGCTTCGATTTGTTCGGGACGAGTTCCTGCCAACAGCTCATCTAGCTCACTCTGGGCCTGGGCCAGGCGATTTTCCAGGGAACCGGTGCCGAAGGTTTGCTGGTCCAACTCTTCCCGGGAGATGGCACCCCGTTGATACAAATCTTCCCGACGATTCCGCTGCAGCTGAGAAAGGGATACCTGCTGCTCCAGGTCGGCGACGGCGGCGCGGGCGGCGGCAATGTCCTGCTGACGAGGACCGTTGCGTAATTCGTTGAGCACCGCCAGGGCCTGGTCTTTTTGGGCGACAAGCTGCTGGCGCTGGGTTTGCAGACGGCGGGTATCCAGACGGGCCAGGGGTTGACCAGCGGTAACCCCATCTCCCTCATCCACCAGAATGGCGACGACAGTACCACCGGCCTCAAACCCAAGATTGCTGCTGCGGCCGGCCACGATTTCGCCGACATATTCCCGCTCAATGGTGTAAGAGTCTACCGGCTGGGCGGTCACTGCCACCACGGGTATAGGCGCTGCTTCCACCACCGCTTCACCAGCTTGATTGAATCGCAGGCCGGATCCAATGGTAAGGGGTACCAGGGCGAGGGGGATGATCCACCACGGGCGAGGACGCCAGCGTCTATGGCTCTGTTTGGGATCCATTAACGGAGTACCGTGACTATCGGCGTCATCGCCACCCTTCGGATCGGTCAGGTCAGGGGAACCGGGAGCATTGGCCGTCATCGTGACACCTACTCAAAAAGTTCTATAGCCATCAAATATATTTGCAACAAGTTTGTATTCAACTTGTTGCCTATGACTTGATAATTTATACTCAACTCGTTGGAGATGTCAACATGGCCCCTGTTACAGGCTCAACATGGCCCTTGCCCACACGATTCTGACGATTCTGTCTAACGCTCCCCAAAGTGGTTACGACATCAGTAAACGGTTTGAGGAAATCAGTTGCTACTGGCAGGCGAGCCAGCAGCAGATTTATCGTGAGTTGGGAAAGATGGAGCAGCAGGGCTGGGTTAGCTTCGAAAAAGTGCCCCAGGAGGGCAAGCCCGACAAGAAGATTTACCGCATCACCGCTGCCGGTATGGCGGAATTGCAGCACTGGTATCAGGAGCCCACTGAGCCCACCCCCATCCGTGAAGATCTGCTGGTGAAGGTGCTGGCTACCCCGTTTGCCTCTGAAAAGCAACTCGTGAAGGAATTGCAGCGGCGGCGGCAAATGCATGGCGATAAGCTCATGCACTACCGGGAGAAGGAGGCCGAATACAAGTCGCACCCCAATCCGCCCAGGGTTGATCAATTTCGCTACCTGACCCTGCGCCGGGGCATCCGCTATGAGCAGGATTGGATCAGCTGGTGTGACGAAGTGCTGGAGTTTTTGCAGGGTCCCTCTGCTGGAGGGGAGGATGAACCAGGCCCGGGCCGTTAGCCAATCCCTGGTTTTGCTCAGGGTGCTGATCAGGCGAGGCAAGATCCTCCCATGGCCCAGGGCACCGATGACGGGATTTATATCGGGGTCTTTTTGCTGGCCATTTTTTTGACAATGGTCATAGGGGTTTTCAGCGGTCGACTCAAAACCGCTATCCTGCTGGCTCTCTGGCTGCGCGGCCTGCTAATCGTCCTAATCTTGGCTGTATGACTGAGGGAATGCTGCGATAATAAACCGGTTGAGTGCTGTAGCTAATTACATGGCCCTTCCCTTCATTCGTTCCGATGTGGCTCAGTTGGCGGCTTATGTGCCCCATCCCGGTGGTGCCAGTGCCGTTACCCCGGAGCACATCGACCATCTGGATACGAACGAATGCCCCTACGATTTGCCAAAGGATTTGAAGGAGAAGTTAGCCTGGGCGATTCAGCACGAGATTCAGGGGAATCGGTATCCCGATGGGGGACACCTGGAGTTGAGGGATGCGATCGCAACCTACGCCACCGAAACCACCCAGGGCAGCGCTGCCCTTTCCCCAGAGCATATTTCTGTCGGTAACGGCTCTGACGAACTGATCCGCTCCCTGCTGATTGCCACCTGCCTGGGTGGAGCCGGGGCCATACTGGTGGCCAATCCCACCTTCTCCATGTACGCCATTCTGGCCAGGACGTTGGGCATTCCTGTCGTCTCCGTTGGCCGCAATGAGGATACGTTTGAAGTGGATCTGGCTGCTGCTCAGCAGACCATTAACAATCCCGCAGGTCCTCCTGTGAGGGTGGTGTTCATGGTGCATCCCAATTCCCCCACCGCCAATGCCATGACTGAGGCAGAAGTAAACTGGCTGAAGTCCCTGCCGGAGGACATTCTGGTGGTGGTGGATGAGGCCTATTTTGAGTTCAGCCAGCAGACCACCGCTCCTGAAGTGCTGCAGCGCCCGAATTGGGTGGTGCTGCGAACATTTTCGAAGGCCTTTCGATTGGCGGCATTTCGGGTGGGGTATGCCATTGGTAATCCCGAGATCATTTCAGCCCTGGAGAAAGTACGCCTGCCCTACAACCTGCCCGGCCCCACCCAGGGGGCGGCAAAACTGGCCCTGGCCCATCGGCAAGAGCTGCTGGCCATTATTCCCGAAATTCAAGCCCAACGCCGACATTTATCCACAATTTTGACGGAAAAAGGGAGCTTGCGGCTGTGGCCCAGTGCGGCTAACTTTCTCTACGGGCGTCCTCAGAACCCAATTCGCCCTGTGGCTGAAGAGTTAGAGGCCTGGTTCCTGCGGTTGAAGGAACAGGGCACTCTGATTCGCCACACGGGCGGTGGTTTGCGAATTACCGTGGGTTCTCCAGAAGAAAATCAACGTACGATTGCCCACATCCAGGCCCTGTAGGGGCTGCAAGTCGGCCCTTGCTTTGCAGGTTGCGGGATCTCCCTACTCTGGCGTTCCCTCGGAGTCGATCATGTGATCGGGGGATGTTGCAGCTCCGGAAGATTGATCATCCGGCTCTACAGTGGCTTCCTGTGCGGCAGCATCCTCTTCAGTCCATACCACCTGACGCTCGGTGGAGGGGCGATATCCACTTTGCTCCTGCATAATTTTTTGCGCCTGCCAGGGGTCGAAGTAACGCCCAAAATCAGACTGGAGTTTTGCGGTTGAGGTTTCTACCTGGGCCAGGGCCCCATTGACCACGTCTAACTGGGCCGTCTGGGTTTGCAGATGAGGCACTAACCGCCCCAGGGCAGTTACGGCAATTCCCGACAGGATCAGGTTGATGGACAGTCGAGCACTCAGCTCAAAAACTTTAGTATGGCGGGATAGTCGTCTAACTAAAGAAGGACGAGTCCGGCGGCGGCTGCGCCGTTTGGCGGGCTGGAGGTTTGGCTTAGCAAGGGCTGACATAAAGAGTTAGTGATAGGGTGAATAGCGCCAAATGGGTAGAGGTAGAGTTAACTTACCAGGCCATAGGACGGATGAAACAACCTGATGATCAGCATTCTGGCAGAATGTTACTTTAATTAGTCCTGATCTTCCAGTTATTTTCCTATTACGGAATGTAAGTATTTCAGAGAAGTGATAGTCCCCAAGGGTACCCAGGCATAATAAACCTAAAGCCCAGAAATCAGTTGGCCCGGTCTGGCTTATGCGGCTGGTCCTTAAACGGGTTCTCCTTACCCTTTTCAGGTGGATTGTGTATGCCCCGACGCGTCTTTATTGGTGATATTCATGGCCACTACGATGGCCTGAAGCGTCTATGGGAAAACCTAGCCCCCACTGACGATGATCAAATCTATTGCATCGGTGATTTAATCGACCGGGGGCCGAAGAGTTCTGAAGTCGTTGATTTTGTAAGTCAGCATGCCACCGGCTGCGTAAGAGGTAACCACGAGCAGCTCTTGCTAGATGCCTTTGCCGATGGCGACCTTAACTTGCCGACCCTGCAGGGATGGATCTTTAGCGGCGGACAAGCGACCCTCACCAGCTACAACGGATCCATTGCCGCTTTAGGAGAACATGTCCACTGGCTGAAACAACTCCCCTTATACATTGATTTGGGGGATGTGTTTTTGGTCCATGCCGGGGTCAACCCAAACCTGCCCGTGGCCGAGCAAAGTAGCCACGAACTCTGCTGGATTCGAGAGGCGTTTCACAGTAGTCCGACGCCTTTCTTCGCCGATAAGATGATCGTCACCGGCCATACCATTACCTTCACTTTTCCTGGGGTGGCACCCGGCCAAATTGTGGGCGGGCGCGGCTGGTTAGATATTGATACCGGGGTTTATCATCCCCGCAGCGGCTGGCTAACGGCGCTCGACTGGGACAATCGCCTGGTGTATCAAGTCAACGTGTTTGATCAGGTGTCCCGGGTGCGGCCCTTCGAAGAGGCGCTAACCCTGATTTCGCCCCATGAGGTGAAACAACGGCGAAGATCCTTTGTTGCCCGGGTGGTGAGCCGTTAACTTTAATCAATAGCCGTTGATTTCAATTGTGGTTTGAGATCAGGGTTTGAGTGCTGTCGTCTCGAGAGACGAGGGGGGCTGAAGGGCTAACTCAGTCTGGTTAACAAAATCAAGTAAAGCATTGCTCAAGGCACTGGGTTCTATGCCGAGGGAGTTGGCGGCATGGGGCAAAATTTGATGATTTGCCTCGGAGAACATCTGGAGGCAGGCCAGAGCCAGGTGATGGGGGATCAGGGAAGCCTGATCCGACTCGGCGACGATAAGGGGTGGCGTCGGTTGTGCTCCAGCGGCAGAGACTAGCTCGGCCATTACCGCTAGCCGCCGTCGTCGAAATAACAGGCGACAGGCTGCCGGGGCATGGCGCAGTCGCTGCCGTCGTTGCCACCACTGGTTTAACCAGGAATTTTGCCTTGGGCGTTTTAACAGGGGAGTCATCCCCTGAAGGAACCAGGCCAAGGGAGACCAGGGGGCAACCAGCCAGCGGTCTAGTCTCCAGCGCCCCTGTAAAGCTTTAGGCGCAAACCCTTCCGGAGCCATAACGAAGATGCCCCGAACCCGATCAGGGTGCTGTTGGGCCAGGTTCAAGGCAACCCAGGCTCCCAGCGAGTGGGCCACCAGATAAACTCGCTGCACCCGGAGTTGGGTGAGTAAAGTTTCCAGACTTTCGACCTGCAATGCAATCGAGTCAGGCCCATGGGCCCCTGAAGATTCTCCAAACCCAAGCAAATCGGGGGCAATGCAGTGATACTGAGGTGCCAGTTCTTGCAGAACCGGGTGCCATTGACTGCTGTCGTGCCAGGTGCCGTGGAGGAAAACAATGGTGTCCCCTTGGCCGGCTTCATGCCAGAAAAGGTTGCCCTGGGGCAGCCTGAGACGGTGATGACGGATGGGAACAGGCGCAGATCCTTTCATGGCTACCAGTCATAACAATACACACCCCCCTGACTGGGTTATACCAAGTTCAGACCCAAAAGAGAAATGCCTTGCCGGTTACCGGCAAGGTTGCATCTGTTTCTAAGCTAAAACGGTATCGCCCTGCAAAAAGTCCTTCAGGTGCTGAGCGTGGTCGTGGGAAAGGTTGTCCCAGGGGAGTTGCTCCACCGGGAAAGCTCTGGCTTCAAGAATTTCCCTCGGGTCTGCAGCATAGGGTGTACCCGATACCCGCAGGGCTAACCCAACGCAAACAGAGTGGAAGCGGGGATCTCGATTGGGGTCAGAATACAGCCCTACCAGCCGATCCAGACTGGCTTCCTGCAAGCCCGCCTCTTCTTTTAATTCTCGGATGGCTGCCGTCAGCACGTCTTCTCCCCAGTCCACAATGCCACCGGGCAAACTCCAGCGATGGTTATCGCGACGTAGGACCAGCACGATAGAACCATCGGCCATAACGGGGATGACGCAGGTACCCAGAATCGGTCGTCGCAATAGTAGACCGACCAGGGTACGCAAAGCATAGGCAAAGTAGGGCATATTGCGATCGCAACTAGCGATTAGAGGGTTTCTAAATCCGCCAATACCGTTTCGGCATGGGTTTCGGCTTTAACCTTGCGGTATATCTTTTCTAGCTTGCCGTCGGGCCCAATGACAAAGGTACTGCGGAATATGCCCATAAATTCTTTACCCATGAACTTTTTCAGGCCATAGCTGCCGTATTTGGCTGCCACTTCACCCCCCCCATCAATAAGCAATGGAAACGGCAGGTTATATTTCTGAATAAACTTGGTGTGAGCCTTGGCATCATCGGTGCTAACGCCAAGGACAACCACGTCCTTCCCTTGATAGGTTTCGTAATTGTCCCGAAACCCGCAGGCTTCCTTGGTACAGCCTGGGGTGTTGTCCCGGGGATAAAAGTAAAGGACAACTCGCTTGCCCTTGAGGTTAGCCAGACTGTAGGGAGTTCCCTCGGCGTCGGGGAGGGTAAAGTCAGGAGCGGGGTCACCAACGTTCAGGGTCATAGTGTCACAGATTCAAAAAACCAAAGCTCATTGTATACCGGCAAAGTATCTCGGCGAATGCCCCATAGCAGAAGTTATCCACAGGGCTCCTAAAAACCTGTGGATAATGGGTTGGCGTTTGACATATTGCAGTAGCTCAAACTTTCAAACCATAGGTAACGATAGGCTTTCAAAAAAGGTTAAGAAAAACTACATCAAAGCGGCCTGTGGAAAACCTGGTCGATATTCCGTTCTCAACCCTATGGTTGCTGGTGGACTTCAGGCGCAGATCCAGCTTTTTTAATCCAAAATGCTTTGCAAAGATACCCTAAATCTTAAGTCTAAAAATGTATTGGGCTAAACATTTTTTTCCTGGGTTTAGGAGTAGCAGTTGGCGAGGGGTGCCCATGCCGTTCCCCAGGGGGTAGGCCAAGCCGCAACGGTTCACGGGGGGAATTCTTTATGGATTTCTTAGAACCAGGCTATAGAATCTGGAATGTTTTTGAGTTTGCTCCGTTGAAATCATCCTGTACCCCTCTGAGATGTCCCAGTTTATGAACCATCGTGCCCACCTGGTTGTTGGTACCCTAGCCTCTGCCCTTGGCCTGGCCACATGCGCAGTCGGCACCCAGATCGCCCTGCCCCCCCCAGTAGCAGCCGCTGAGACCATTAAGATACGGGCAACGGGGCCATTCATTTTTACGCTTTCAATTGATGACTTAGAAACCTTTGCCGAAACCGGAGAAATTACTGGGGACTTCAAGCTCTATGCCAGGTTTTTAGATGAGGACATGCGTCAGAAACTGAGGCAGCTGCTGCAATTCGAGTTTCCCCTGGATGTGGTGACCGTTAGCAATCTGAGCTATTCTCCCCTGGGGCGCGATGCCCTATCCAATGTCGGGAAGGTAATTGAGTCCACCCCTGGGGTGAACGGATTCCATGGCCTCAGGGCCGCAGTCATTAGCGCCGCTGCGAAGGCTGGCCCTGAAGGCTGGACCATAATTGACATGATCCGGGAGTTCCCGACCAATACCATCGATATCAGCGTTCAGGGGCTGCTGGATCTGCGGCGGGAGTTAACCGTTTACCTGGCCTATAACCGAGCGGCTGTACAGGCGATTCGGGATCAGGCGGCGGCAGAGGCGGCAGCCCAACCCACCGATGCAACGGCTTTGCCGAACCTATCCCAACTGGGTCCCTATGCCGTTATGGAGAAAACGATTACGGTTACCAATCCGGCCCTGCGGCAGACCAGCGAAGGCTTAACCGTAAACTACGACTTTGATGTCGATGTTTACCTGCCCCTGGAAGCGCCAGGTCCGGCCCCGGTGGTGATTGTGTCCCATGGATTTGGGGCCGTGAAAGAAGATTTTGTGTTCTTAAATCAGCACTTGGCGTCCCACGGTTACGTGGTCATGGCCCCAGACCATGTGGGTAGCGACTTGAGCTACCGAGCAGCCTATCTGGGAGGACGACTCAATACCCTGCTGAGCCCCATCGAGTTTGTTAATCGGCCCCAGGAAATTTCGTTTCTAATTGATGAGCTGGAGCGGCTAGTGGCGACCTCGCCAGTCTGGGCCGAACGTCTGAACCTGGACAAAATTGCCGCCATTGGCGATTCCCTGGGAAGTTCAACGGTGATGGCCCTGGCCGGGGCGGAAATTACGTTTTCGCGGCTGCAGCAGGCTTGTGATCGTGATACCATCATCCTCAACTTTGCCCTGTATCTTCAGTGTCGTGCTCGTCTATTGCCTCCCAATAACTATAACCTGGCCGATCCTCGCATCAAGGCCATCATTGCGGCCCATAATCTGGGTACTGGCCTGTACGGTTATGAAGGCATTCGGCAGATAAATCGACCCATCCTGATGGTGTCAGGAGATTGGGATGTCGTATCTCCGGTGGTAACCGAGCAGATTTTCCCGTTCATTTGGATGGAGCAAAACCCCCGCTACATGGCCATGCTGCAGGTGGGGACCCACTTTTCCTCAAAACCTCCCGGAGAAGAGCCGGAGGATGTGCCTAACCTTTTGTCGGGAGCACACCGGGACATTGGCGCTCGCTACTACAAAACCCTGGCGACTGCCTTTCTGGGGGCCCACTTACGGGAAGATGACCGCTTTTTGCCCTACCTCACCGCCAGCCACGCCAAAGCCATGAGCGGCGAAAACCCCATGAGTATAGACATGATTACCTCCCTCACGGCTAGCCAGGTAGAGTCAGCCTACGACGGTAGCCCCCCTTTCGGTGTGTTTCCTCCCCCCCTAGAAACGGTGGCCGCCCCCCGGGATGAGTCTATCCTCGAGGCCATTCAACGGTCTGGGGAACTGAAAGTTGCCATGCGGCGCGATGCGGTGCCCTTCGGGTACCTGGACGAAGACGAGGGGTGGACCGGTTATTGCCCTGGCCTGGTGGTATCGTTGCGGGACTATCTGCAGGCGGAACTGCAGCAGGATGTGGTGATTGATCTGGTAGAAATCCCTTCCACCCTGGGAAATCGGTTTGACCTGGTACGCAATAGCAATGTCTATCTGGAATGTGGACCGAATACGATTCGGCTTGGGGAAGAGGGGATTGTCTTCTCCGATGTGATCTTCGCAACGGGTAGCCACCTGCTGACCACCGCCTCTAATGCTCCCAACGTCAACCCTAATCGGGGGCTGAATGGATTAGATATTGGCGTTTTGGCCAACTCAACTAACGAAATGTACCTGGCGGAGCGCCATCCGGAAGCCAACATTGTGCCCTACGAAGGCCCCAGGGGGCGGGTGGATGCGATTACAGCGGTCTCTCAGGGCGACCTTGACGCTTTTCTTGGGGATGATGTGCTGACCATCGCCGAGGTGCTTTACGCAGATCGCCCTGTGGATAACCTGACCCTGGTGCCCGAGCTGCCCCTCACCTGTGAGTACTATGGCCTGGCCCTGCCCGGTAACGATCCCGAGTGGGTCAGCGTGGTCAATGCCTTCCTGGATAGCGATAGCGGGGAAGCCGTCTGGCAGGAGCGGCTTGGGGAGTTTGCCCCCTACGCCTTAGACACCCTGTCCTATTGCCTGAATCGGTAAAGGATTGCATGCTAAGAACAGGGTGGCTCAATGCCGCCCCATCGCCCTTTGCCAGGAAAGGTTCTCCCCATGTCTACAGGAATCATCGCTGCGGTCGCCTATGGTGTTCTGGTTGCGGTTGGCGGTGTCATTGGGTACGCCCAGGCCCGGAGCAAACCTTCTCTAATCAGCGGGTTGTTTAGTGGTGCCCTGTTGTTGATCGGGGCCTGGCTCTGGGCGAATGGTTCCCGGGCTGGGATCGGCCTGGCCATGGGCGTAACTGTCGGGCTGATCGTGGTATTCATTCGCCGCTGGATGCAAACCCGCAAAGCCATGCCGGCGGTATTGATGATTGTGGCCGGGGCGATGGCCTTCGTGGTGATGGGGCTTTCCCTGATGCCTTAATGCCCTGTCAACGCTAAACATTCGCGTATGCCCCAGCGTGGATTAAACCCAGTGTGACCTACGAGAGCTTATAGAACCGTGGTACTCACAAATTCGACACCAGGCTGCAAACTGAGGAAACTCCCCACTTCCATATCCATTTCCCCAACTCCTCAGTAAACTTAGAAGTAGAACATCCTTACTTCACCGCGAGGGTCACACCGTGCCCACCTCCCTATTTGGTATTTTGGCGCTGTTGATTATCGGTTACAGCGTCGGCTCGGTACGTATTATTAACCAGGGAAACGAGGCACTAGTCGAGCGACTGGGACGCTATCACCGCAAGCTGAAACCCGGGCTAAACTTCATTGTGCCGTTCCTCGACTACATCGTGCTGAAAGACAGCGTGCGGGAGCAAATTCTCGATGTTGAAAAGCAGGCCGCTATCACCAAGGACAATGTCCCGCTTGATGTAGATGCCGTTGTATATTGGCGCATTCTTGAACTGGAGTTAACCTATTACGCCATCGAGAATGTTGAGCAGGCCATCGCTGAACTGGTGATTACCACCCTGCGTTCTGAAATTGGGAAGATGAAATTTGAAACGACGTTCTCTTCCCGGGATGAACTGAATAAGGCCCTATTATCTCAACTTGACGAAGCTACGGAACCCTGGGGCGTTAAAGTAACCCGGGTAGAAGTACAGGAAATCAACCCCCCCGACGAAGTCAAGCGGTCCATGCAGCAGCAGCAGGCGGCCGATATTAAGGCCCGAGCCATGGTCACGGAAGCCCAGGGAGAACAGGAGGCCGCCATTAAACGGGCCGAGGCTACGGTGCAGTCGATTCAGCTGCTGTCGGAGGCCCTCAAAGCCCATGTGGGGTCCCCAGAAATTCTCAACTTTTTGATTGCCCAAAGCTATGTAGAAGCCAATCAAAAACTGGGCGAAAGCGAAAACTCCAAAGTGGTATTTATGGATCCTAAATTTCTGTCTGAGGGGTTGATAGACTTGATGAACACCAATACTATGACCCCCAAAGCCGACAAGGGTGACGATGACTTCCCCAGTCGGCGGCGGCGGCGCTCCAGTTAGAGGATTAACTCGCTGTCCTAGAAGCACGCTACCCCAGAAGCTCGCTACCATAGAAGACTGTGCACTCCACTTCTGACCTATGGCTGTTACCCCTGTCTCTGTAAACTCTTCTGAAGCTGAGGTCCAGCCAGAGGAAACGAAGGCCTCGACAATCCACCTTTTAGGAAAATCCCAGGACGACCTCACCGCCTGGGTGCAACAGCAGGGACAGCCCGCCTACCGGGGTAAGCAGTTGCATAACTGGCTTTATCAAAAGGGAGTGCGATCGCTCCAGGACATCACGGTTTTTCCAAAAACCTGGCGCCAGTCCTTAGCGCCCGTTGCCATTGGTCGCTCCAAACTCCACTACCGCTCCGTGGCCTCCGATGGCACCGTCAAATATCTGCTGAAGCTGGCGGACGGTCACATCATTGAAACGGTGGGGATGCCTACCGCCAAACGTCTGACGGTGTGTGTGTCTTCCCAGGTAGGCTGCCCCATGGCCTGTGACTTCTGCGCCACTGGCAAAGGCGGCTTTCTGCGGAATCTGCACATCCACGAAATCGTGGACCAGGTGCTGACGGTGCAGGAAGACTTTAACCGTCGGGTCAGCAACATTGTGTTTATGGGCATGGGTGAACCCCTGCTGAATAGTGACAACGTGGTGGCCGCGATCCGCTGCTTGAACCAGGATGTGGGTATCAGCCAGCGAGCTATGACCCTCTCGACGGTAGGCATTGCCGGACGCATTCGCCAGCTGGCCGACGAGCGGTTGCAGGTGACCCTGGCCGTCAGCCTCCATGGCTCAAATCAGCCCCAGCGCATGCGCCTGATTCCCAGCGCCAAGGCCTATCCCCTCAGGGATCTGCTGGAGGAGTGCCGCGAGTACGTCAAGCTCACCGGGCGGCGGGTGAGCTTTGAATATATTCTGCTGGCCGACCTGAATGATCGTCCCCAAAACGCGAAAGAACTGGCCCAGCACCTGCGAGGGTTCCAGAGCCATGTGAATCTAATTCCCTACAATCCCATTGATGAGGCCGACTACCAGCGCCCCAGCGAAGCCAGCATCCGTGAGTTTGTAGCCCAGCTGGAGGACCGACACATTGCCGTCAGTGTGCGCTATTCTCGCGGGCTGGAGGAAAATGCTGCCTGTGGTCAGTTGCGGGCGTCTAGGGCACAGGATTTGTCTACAGGAGCATAGGGTAAGTACCTTGTACCTTACCTTATGCTCCTGTAGACTCTGCTGGTTAAAGTACAGTCAGGCGCTGTTCGCCCGAAATGCCTATGGAACTGGCTTTGAGTCTCATGCTTCTGTGTTTCACCCTGGCCGGAGTTGAAACCCTGCAGGGCATCTTTCGTAATGCGATAATTGCCCCCAGAATCGGCACTAAACAAGCTAAACAACTGACCCTCGTCAGCGGCACGCTGCTGATGGTTATTATTTGCTATGTCTGGATTCCCGGCCTCGGTCTTGAGAGAACCGTCCCTTTACTGTTGGTGGGCCTGCTGCTGGCCAGCTTCATGGCTGTGTTTGATATGGTTCTGGGGCGATATTTAATCAAAATGAAGTGGCGGGTGGTGCTTAAGGACTTTGACCCCAGACAGGGCAATTATTTATTAGTGGGGCTTTCGGTGTTAGTGTTTATTCCCCTGATGGTGATGAGACTCCAGACGGTTCTGTCGCTTTAATGCTCCATCCCTTCTCGCTGAGAGTTAGTCCCAAACCGTACAATGGCCGCGGGGGCTAAGGCCACTACCACCCAGACCCCGGGGGAAACCGGGGTCTGGGAAATCACAACCGCCAGCATAATCGTCACAAACCTGGTCTGGCGATCAGCACACTGTGCAGGTAGTAAAAAACGACGTATTGGTCGGATCAATGGCCGCCGCACTGCGTCTATACAGACCGGTGCTCACCCCCGGTGTCACCATTGACAGCAGGGCAAACACCATTCCACTCAAGCTGGTTGGCATGGGTCCTCCCTACAGAGTAGGGCACCCCTATGTTTCGCCGTCATTGTCGGCCCATCACCCAACAGGGCTGCGACCAGGCCCAAACCCATCGAGATAACGGCCATGAAGTCATTGGGTTTATCATGCGGATGTAAGCCCCACCTGTGGCCTTCGCTGTGCCACCGTTGAGGCCGACGGAGGCTAACCAGATCTGGGGCGGCATGGACTGGCACGCCAGCTCTCTGCAGTGGTTCGTATAATTCCGGGGTGTTTGCCGATTCCCTAGGTCTCAGTTGCCCGAGAAAGTCTTGTCCATGAAAAGAACAATGCATAAACGCCCAAGAGTTGAATCGGTAGAGGTTTTGAAGGGTATTTTGCTGCTTATCGGGGCCCATGTACTTTTGGGTCCCCTTGTGCTGTTCATCGGATATCTGGTCAGCTTTTTAATGGGTGGCCAGAGCATCCTCATCTATTTGTTGGTAGCCATTCTTGGCTTTTGGTTCTGGCAACTGGTCTATGTCATTCCCCTCATCCGCTGGTTAAAACAGCGGGGCAAAAAGAGCTGGATGAAAGGTGTCGTGTTTGGAGCTGTACTGACCGCATTGATGAATGGAGCTGCTTGCCTGATGTATTTTTTGGCACCATAGCTCTGAGAACGGAGGAACCTTAGTCCAACGTCCTAAAAGACATGCCTCTAATTACCATGAACCAGAGAAGGAAAAGCCAGGGAATATTCAGTTTTACCCTACACATTGAATCTGAATAACATGACGTCTCCTTCTTCCACTACATAGTCCTTACCTTCACTGCGCAGAAGTCCCTTATCCTTCGCGGCATTCATCGACCCGGTTTCCACCAAATCTTTGTAAGACACCGTCTCAGCCCGAATGAAGCCCCGTTCAAAGTCCGTGTGGATCACCCCTGCCGCCTGGGGAGCCAGCATACCGGCCTTAATGGTCCAGGCACGGGTTTCTTTGGGGCCGGTGGTGAAGTAGGTGCGCAGGCCCAGAAGTTCGTAGGTGGCGCGAATCAGGGTCATGAGGCCCCCCTCTTCGACCCCCAGGGCATCCAGAAAGTCTTTGCGTTCCTCTTCGCTGAGGTCAACCAGCTCTGATTCCACCTGGGCGGAAATGACTACTACCTGGGCATTTTCCCCGGCGGCAATGGTGCTCACCTTTTCTACCCACTCGTTGCCGGTGGCCAGGTCATCCTCTGAAACGTTGGTGGCGTAGATCACCGGCTTTCGGGTCAGCAGCCCCAGGGGTTTGATGATGGCTTCCTCTTCCTCATCCAGGTCCACTGTGCGGGCGGTTTTGCCCTCGTTGAGCACCGGCAGAAATTTTTCCAGCACTTCCAGCTCGGCCCGGGCCTCTTTGTCGGCTTTGGCCTGTTTGCGCACCCGGTCGACCCGCTTTTCGAGCTGGGCCAGGTCAGCCAGGGCCAGCTCCAGGTTAATCACTTCAATGTCCCGCATCGGATCCACAGAACCGGCGACGTGAATGATGTCCTCGCTGTCGAAGCAGCGCACCACATGGACAATGGCATCTACTTCCCGGATGTTGGCTAAAAACTGGTTGCCCAGCCCTTCCCCTTGACTGGCTCCTTTAACCAGACCGGCGATATCCACAAATTCAATGCGAGCAGGCACCGTTTCAGCGGATTCTGACAAATCCGTCAGCACCTGCAGCCGCTCGTCGGGCACCGCCACGATTCCCACATTGGGCTCAATGGTACAAAAGGGGAAGTTTGCCGCATTGGCTTTGGCGTTAGCGACAACGGCATTGAATAAAGTAGATTTTCCGACGTTGGGGAGGCCAACAATTCCTGCTCGTAACATGGGACGTCTTGGGGTGATACAACGGGACCAGTATTCAGCATATGAGAGGACGGGGCGAATTGGCAGGGATGTTGCTATACCCTAGGAGCATGGGGCAACATCAAGACCCAGGGGTTAGCGCATGGCATCTGCAAATCATTTCGTAACAGCAGGGGCAGCAAGATGCCCCCAACAGTTTCCCCGGGGAAAAGCCCGAACCCTGCATTATCTTCTGAACCTGGTTTTAGGAATGGGGCTGCTGGCGGGTACTGGATGTGGTGCTTTTGATAATTCATCCCGGGTGGTGGAATCCGTTGAAACGAACTCTAATCAGCGGGTAGAACGCACCCTGCGGGGGGAAACTATCGTCAGCAGCCAGGCCCCCGTGCGACTCAGGCTACCGCGCAATTGGCAGGCAGTGCCTGGCAATAATCTACATCCCACAGCCGATATTCAGGCTTATAACTCTGAGCAGGAAATTTATCTGATTGTGCTAGGAGAAGACCAGCAAAATGTTTCAGCCCCTGGGGATTTAAGCCGTCAGGCCCAAATCTACTTAGACCTGCTTAAGCGCAGTCTAAATCGGGTGATTACCTCAGAAACCTCCACCGGGGTGGAAACCGTCAGTGGTCTCAATGCCGTGCAGTATGAATTGCAGGGGGAAATTTTTGGCGCTGAAGCAGCCTATCTGCATACCACTGTGGAGACGAACGACCGGTTCTATCAAGTCGTCGCGTGGACCCCTGCGGGTCGCTTAAACACCAATTTCGATGAGATGCAAAACATAACTCAAGCATTCGGCCCCAATTAGTCGGCGAATACTCTTCGAGGCTCCTCCCTGAATCGGCCCATTCTGTGGCCTAATAGATAGAGTATGGCGCAAACGAGGGTCTTAGGTTAATGGGACAGTGGCTGAAAACAATTGCCTCCTATGCGGTTCAATGGGGGCTGGCACAATCCCGCCGGTTAGTGTTAGGGATAGCGTTCCTAGGGTTTATGGTAGTGGCCTGGCTGGGGCTTGGAGGGCAGCCTGTAGCCCTGGCGGGGTTAACCGACGATAACTACGACGGCAATATTTTTGCCCTCTATGCGGGC
Source organism: uncultured bacterium (assembly GCA_964590465.1). Taxonomy (GTDB): domain Bacteria; phylum Cyanobacteriota; class Cyanobacteriia; order Phormidesmidales; family Phormidesmidaceae; genus CAZPYG01. The sequence goes on from CAZPYG010000097.1 coordinate 16,541, forward strand.
AATGGCTCCCTGGTACCGCCTCGGGTTTCTCTGGAGCAATCCCTCAAGTACGCCAAGCCTTCAATAGTCGTGATCTATGTCGACGATAGCTCCGACTGTAAAAAGTTTTCGTCGGTGATTTCGCAGCTTCAAGCTCCCTACGGCAGAGCTGCCAACTTTATCCCGGTCATGGCAGACTCGATTCCCGTGCAGGACAGTTACGAACCTACGGAAGTGGGCTATTACTTCGACAATGCCGTGCCCCAAACTCTGGTGTTTAATACCGAAGGAAAGCTGGTGTTCAATCATATCGGCATCACCACCTATGAAGCGATTGATGATGTGATGCGGGAAGTGTTTGATCTCCTGCCCCGGGCTGAATCAGTCGAGCTGCAACGCCGTCCGGTTAATGAAGTCAACACCGAACTCGTGCCCGATGGGGAATCGTAAGGGCGCAATAATCGAATGTTTTGAGCTGGAAGCCCTAATCGGCCTCAGCCATACCCAGTTCTTCCAGCAGGATATCAGCCAGTTTTGCGGCGGCTCCGGGTTTGCCCCTGGCGGCTTGTAGATCCTGCTTAATGGCGTCTAGTTGATCAGGATGTTCGAGGTAGTCGGCTACCTGATCGGCCACTTTTCCGGGAAGGAGAGGCCCGATCAGTTCTGGAACAATCTCCTGTCTTGCCCAGATATTGGGCCAGGCAAATAATCGCCCTTCCTTATAGATCTGTCGTAGGGCCAGGGAGTTAATGAACCGGGCGAATGCATCCCCTACCAGGGGTAAATTGGCAAGCAGACCCGGGATACCGTCCCAGGCTTTCATCACTTCGAGCTTTTGGGTTGGCAAGAGCACAATCATCGGTACCCCCAGGGCACCCAACTCTGCCGTATTGGCTCCGATGGTGGTGAGGCACAGGCAAAATTGACGCATCACCTCATAGGCGGGATGCGTCTGCCACAATAGCACCTCTACCCCCGCTGGAGTCCTCAGCCGGGGCAAGCCTGCATCAGGATAAATAAGCTCGGCGGTGGCGGCCTCCGGAAACAGTTCAATGTCGGAATTTTGGGCGGGGTCAGCAAATTGAGCCAGGGGCTCAAGGGAGAGCAGCGGCGCTACGGGAATCACAAACCTGGTCTGGGGTCGCAGGGCCTGAAGTTTCTCCGCAATTCCCAGGCAGAAGGGTAAACCAACGCTGAGTTTGCTTTTTTTGGACCCTGGCATCAGGCCAATGAGTTCTGCCTCAGAATCCAGTTCCAACTGGCTACGAATGTCTTGGGCCAGGTCAGGTTCTGCCTTGGCATCAGCCATGAGGTCGCCAATGACAGTACATTTGGAGCGAAACCGGGCAGGAGCATCCTCAACAATACTGGCCTGCATACAGCCAAAACGATCGATCCAGCGGTGCCAGCGGGCATCCCACTCCGCATAAATCACCGTTTTATACCCCAGACGCTTGCCGATCAGGAGGGGATAAAACTGGTCGCCCCCCAGAAACAGCACCACTCCATCGCCATGCCAATCCCATCCGTCTGCCGTTTTGCCGAATAGCAGAAAGGGAAAAAAGTGGTTTGCTCCCTGTACCCGGTCGACTTCGGGAAAACTCCGGGCGATGGCGGCTTCTCGGCCCGAGGCATTGGCGCAGGGAGACAGGACCACCGAAATTCTCACCAATGCGGCTGCAGGCAATCGTTGCCGTAAAGCTCGAACCACTGGGCGCACCCAGGTAGAAATCTCGCCAGGGCCATTGGACAAAATCAAGACATCAACGGCAGCCATAGGCAAACATCGGGCAGGTACGCATAACCGGGGCAGAATCGTTTGCAGAGAACTTTACCACAGCTACGGTATCAGGCTTACCCCGGGGCCAGACTGAAATTCGGGTGGATGGATAAGGCCAGGGAACTGTGGGGGCAATTGTTTAGCCCATTGGGGGTTGGTGGCGTCACCTCTGAACCCCTCCTCCCGGCTCAGGTGCCAGCGTTCTGCGAGGTTCCTAGCATCCCTAACTGTCATAAAATTCAAAAAAAGTGCCGGAAGAAATCTCCGGCACTTTGGGGTGTTGAGGAGTGAACAATTAATCACTACTGTAACGGTCCCATATGGCGTTCCCATGATCTTGATGTGTCACCTCTGTGACAAAACCCTAAAACCAGAGGATGCTTAATACACCGCATCTAATACAGTCTTATAGGGATGGCTCTGAGTGCATCCCACTTTTGCAAATACCACTCTAAAGGGAATGTCATTCTGAGCGA
>CAZPYG010000098.1:0-18376 GCA_964590465.1 uncultured bacterium
CATGACTTGTGTGTACTTAGTAGCCAAGCTTGGGAGAGGGATTTAGGGTGAGGGCTCCCCTGCTTCCATTTTGGGAGTAGGCCTGTCCTGAGCTTGTCGAAGGGGCGGGGGGTAGGGCAGAGCCCGCGCGAAGCAGAGGGGAAAACAGAGTATTTGAGGAATTCGCCAACAGCATCAGCGCTAGTGGAACCCAACACTCCGAACATCTTCGATGTTGCGAAACTAACCGTGTGATGCACTAACTTTTATCGCCTTTCTTACTTTTATCACTTAAATCATCAGCAGATAGGTCATTCATCGCATCGAAAAAGATTTAAACAGATAGCTTTTATAACTTGATTGATTTATGGGTTTATGCAGCCAAAAATCATAATTAAAAGAATTAAGAAAGAGTATATTATTACTCGTAGTCGCAGCACTCCGCAGTACTATCGGGCTGGTTATCAGTTCTGAATAGATTAGTAGAACTCTGCTGGGATTTGTTACGGCAATGCTTATCCCAATCCTTTGTAGGGCTGCACTTAACAAGGGGCTTAAACCCCTTGCCCCTGAAGGGTTCATGAGTTGCAGGCTCCAATTGAAATGGTATTAGCGAGTCGAAATCTTGTTCAGCAGAGGTTGCGTTGCGCTGATCTATCCGACCCGGTTTGATATTCAGTTTGTTTCACTTGCTGATTGAACCAAGGGCAAGTTGTTTTGTTTTTTCAGGTCAAGGATGCTTAGAAATGATGGTTAAGTCTTTGCCGTTGTGGGTAATAGTAGGTCTTTTGTCAGGGACGACGATGGCCCAGGCGAGTCCTTTAGCTTCTCCTCAAATGATCGCACAACAAGTTCAGCTCTACGGCACCGTGATGCCCAGTGATTTGAATGTCCGCAGTGGCGCCGGGACCGATCGTGACGTCCTTTACGTGTTGCATCGTGATGCGGTCGTTCGTATTACGGGCCAGTACGGCTCTGGGACCGATAGCTGGTATAGAGTTGTCCCTCTCACCAGTGGCTATCCTCAAACCGAGGGCTGGGTTTCTGGCGATTATTTGAAAATCCGAGATACCCAACCCTCCATTTCCTACTACGACACGGGCTACCAGGCGGGGTTGGCTGATGCCCAGGCCGGACGCACCTATGACCCCGTGGGCGGCAGCCACGACCTCTCCACTCCGGATGCACGGTCCTACAGCCGGGGTTATGCCGATGGCTACAGGGCAGGCCGACCAGGAAATCCCTCTGGGCTCCAGCGTTACTACGACGATGGCTACCAGCACGGGCTGGAAGATGGTCGGGAGGGGCATACCTACGATCCCGTGGCAGGTAGCCATAACCTGCCAGCCCCGGCCTCGCGGGAGTACACCCGAGGGTACGCCGATGGCTACAGGGTCGGGCGACCCTAGTACTTTGAGCAGAAAGTATTGCAACGTAGGTTGGGTGGAGCACTGGCGGAACCCAACACTCCGAGCATCTTCGATGTTGCGAAACTAACTGTGTGATGTACTAGGAGTACCTTACTGCGCGATAAACCGGTAGAGAAGTGCATGGCTGGGGTTAGGTATCGCCCTGCTCCAGCCATCGGCAACTTACCTCATTCACTATCCCCAGAAAAGCTCGCCATGATGGTGGGCGGGTTGAGCCAACAACCGAAGTTCTAGCAAAACTCAGAAGAAACGCTCAATACAACCAGGATCTACCCGATGGCAGCAGCCCTACAACTGATTAATCTCACCAAACGTTTCGGTTCCCACACGGCAGTCAATGCCATTAACTTAGAGATTCCCCAGGGGATGCTCTATGCCTTTTTGGGGCCTAACGGGGCGGGGAAATCGACCACCCTCAAGATGGTGGCCGGGTTACTCAAGCCCGATGCCGGAGACGCCCTGATTCTGGGTCACAGTATTCAAACCGATCCAAAATCTGCCAAGCAAGTGCTGGCCTACTCTCCCGATGCCCCGCTGCTCTACGGCAAGCTGTCTCCCCTGGAGTATCTGGAGTTTGTGGGCGGCCTGTGGGGGGTGCCCCCCGTAAAGGCCCAAACCCTGGGTCGGGACCTGCTGAAGCGACTCAGCCTCTGGGATGTGCGCGACGACCTGTGCGAAACCTTTTCCCTGGGGATGCGCCAAAAGCTGGGCCTGGCCGGGGTCCTGATCCATGAGCCGCAGTTGCTGATTCTGGATGAGCCGCTATCGGGGCTAGATGCCGGAGCGGCCCGATTGATCAAAACCATGTTGCAGAACTACGTGGCCGATGGCCACACCATCATCCTCACCACCCACATCATGGAAATTGCCGAACGCCTGGCCCAGCGCATCGGCATCATCAGCCAGGGCCGCATCATCGCCGAAGGCACCCTGCAGGAGTTGCAAACCCAGACGGGAGAAATGGGGGGCACCCTGGAAACCGTGTTCCTGGAGCTGGTGGAAAGCCAGAACCCGGTCGATGCCCAGCCCCAGCGCCTGGAAGTGTAGCCATGGCGTTACAACCGGGAAGTTTACCCTGGCTGCTGGCCCATGAAATGCGATTGGGCTGGCGAGAATTTCGCGGCAAGCGAGTGATCATCCTGGGGATTGCTGCCCTGGTGTTAGCCTTTGCCGCCCTGATGGCGTTGCCGGACGACGGGTTTCGCCAGGATTTGAACCAGTTTAAGACGGCGGGGGCGCTGTCTGACGAGGCCATGTGGGTGACGGCGGAGATCCTGTTCCTGCTGCTGGCGGTGACGGTTGTGATGTCCCTCCGGGCAGGCACCCAGGCCCTGTTTGAGCGGGGGGATTTAGACCTGCTGCTGACCTCGCCCCTGTCCAGCCAGGTGGTGTTTGCCAGTCGACTGCTGGGCATTGCCCTGAATACCTTTTTGGGCATCGGGGCGTTTTTGCTGGTGCCGGTGGGGTTACTGATGGGCCTGGGATTGATGCGGCTGTGGAGCGTGCTGCCGGCCACCCTGGCCCTGAGCCTGTTGGGCACCAGCCTGGGCCTGTTAGTGATTCTGCTGCTGGTGTCGCCCGCCCCGCCAGAGCGCATCCAGTTCCTGAAAATGCTGGCGGTGCTGATTCCAGTCTGGGTGCTGGCCGTGCCGCTGATTGCCCTGCTGTTATTCCGCCATTATCCCTGGGGCTGGGCGCTGCTGCTGGTGCTGGGTGCCTCCAGTTGTACCGTCCTCCTGCGCCGCTGGAATGCCGAGTTTGGCCCCGCTACTGGCCTCAAAAAACGCCGTCAGCACTCCAGCCGTGACCCGGTTTTGCGGGCCCTGGAGTTGCTCAACTATCTCGCCTGGTTTGCCCTGGGGGTGGGGCTGAATATGTCGATGCCTGTCCTGCTTTACGCCAGCCTGGCCACCATCGTCGGCCTCATGGCGGTAGCGTATTTGCGCAACCGTGCCCTGGGGCCAGCCCTCGCTTTTTAGCCCGACTCGTGCGCTGTATCTATTGACTGTCTGTATCTACTCACTTAAGGAAGGTAAACAAATGACGATTACTCAAAGACCGTTTGGTGTAACCCTGATCGCAGTTCTCATGCTGCTCATGGGGATTTTCAGAACAATCGGTGGCATCTTTTTGTTATTTAGAAATCCCTATGCTGAAGGTGGTCTTGAAAGCGCAATTCCCCCCGAGGTTAGCGCCCTGCCAAATTCAAGCTTATTTGTGGGTATTGTCTTGCTGGTTATTGGTCTGCTCGGCCTGCTGATGAGCTACGGCCTGTTTACCCTGAAGGGCTGGGCTCGGACTCTTACCATAGCTGTCGCTTTTGCGAACCTGCTCGGACCCCTTATGAAATGGATTACTCAAAACCAACGCCCTGGTCTTGATGCGGTGATCTCCTTTATTTTCTTTGCGCTGGTGTTTTACTACTTTTCCACCACGCCGGTAAAACGCGCCTTTGGGCAAGGTTAACGGGGGTGAGAGGTTCTCCATCAGGCAAAAATGTCGGCTGGGGTTAACCCCCACTCAGGCACCAATGTTGATTGAATCTGCTCAGTTCCGGTATAAACCGTGTCTTCGTACAGGCCGTTTACCCACAAACAGAGAGTCACCTGCCGCATCTCCGGGTCAACAATCCAGTATTCGGCAATGCCCCGCGCCGCGTACTCTGTGTACTTATAACGATAGTCCCGTTCCCGATTGGCCTGGCCGGGGCTGACCACTTCCAACACCAGGGCTGGGGGTGGCAGATCGCGGGTGATGGTGGCACGGGGGGCTCCTTCCAGGGCTGCCGCCGATTCTTCGGTATGTACCAGCACATCCGGGATACGGCAACGAGCCCGGCGACCCGTCACCTCAATTTCAGTATCTTTGTGGCACAGTAAAGCTACCGGAAAGTATTTGGCCAATTCAAACAGCAACTTTTTAGCCAAGGTGTTGTTTTCGACGGATTCTGGCGGCATTTCGACTAAGACCCCGTCCACGAGTTCATAGCGAGTGTCGGTGCCGTCGTCGTAGGCCAGGTAATCCTCGAAGGTCATATAGCTAGATGGAGACGAGACGGCTTGACTCATGATCAAAGTTCTCCGCTCACAAGCGTTATTACCAGTATTTTAATCCCTGCCATCTGCCTCACGCTGCCGCCGGTCTGTGGTGAAGGGCAGTGAATTAAGGCTGGTGGGCAGTGCCCACCCTACGGCAAATCAAGGCTTTTGGAGATCTGCAAGGGTTGATTTCCGGTTGTTTCAGTAACATCCGTTCCTATAGCGGTAAGCATTGCACTCAAGCACCCCTGAAACCCAACCCCTGAGACCTGGAACCCCAATCCGGACTGACCAGATTGATTGAAAACCACGATATCTTCACCACCCCTTTGGGAGTCATTCACCATGCAAATTGAACTGATGTATCAACCCGCATTCACCCTCGGTCGGGTGCAACTGACCGGGGGCGAACAGGTGCGGGTCGAAGCGGCCTCAATGGTCGGCATGTCTGCCGGGATGTCCCTGGAAACCACCGCTACGGGTGGCTTTATGAAATCCCTGAAACGCTCCCTGCTGGGGGGTGAAAGCCTCTTCCAAAATGTGTACACCGCTCCGGCCCAGGGCGGCGAGGTGATGGTGGCCCCTTCCCTGGCGGGGGATTTGCGGGTACTAACCCTGACCGAACCGCTGCTGGTGCAGTCGGGGGCCTACGTTGCCTCAGACACCAACATCGAACTGGATTCGAAGTGGGGCGGGTCGAAGTCGTTTTTTGGCACGGGCGGCGGCCTGTTCATGCTGCGGGCCGAGGGCCGGGGACAGATCGTGGTGTCCTCCTACGGGGCCATCCACGAAATCACCCTGGGGGCGGGCGAGTCCTACACCATCGACACCGGGCACCTGGTGGCCCTGAGCGAATCGATGCAGTTCAAAACCCGCTCCATCGGCGGCATGAAGACCTTTATGTTCAGCGGTGAAGGCTTTGTTGCCGACCTCACCGGGCCGGGAAGCTTTTTGATGCAAACGCGATCGCAGGATCAATTCCTTTCCTGGCTGATCCCCAAACTACCCAGAACGACGAGCAGCAGCAGCTAATCCATCTTTCCATTAGTCAAATAGTCAAACTTCGTTTAGAGCTTTGTTGCTGTTGGGTTCCACTTCGCTGATGCTGGTGGCGAAATATTTTGTTGTCTTAGCTCGGCCCCCTCAAGAGAAGTCGCTCCGCGTCTACACCCTAAATCCATCTGCCAAACCGGGTATTCGACATACCATAGAACTACCCGATCCATACCAGTCCCATGACGATCTCTCAGCTCGGTTCCGCCCCATCAGTCTCCGGCCAGACGCCTCCTTTAGAAAGTGGCGACCGCCTGACTCGTCCTGAGTTTGAGCGCCGCTATGCCGCTGCCGCTGTCACCAAAGCCGAACTAATCGAAGGAGTTGTCTACGTGGCCTCGCCCCTGCGGTTTCAACAACACGCCGAACCCCATAGCCGTATTCATGGTTGGGTATGGACTTACCAGGTCATGACTCCTGGGTTAAGCCTCGGCATTGAACCTACGGTTCGCCTCGACCTGGATAACGAGCCCCAGCCAGACATCGTGCTGCTGGTGAATCCAGAGGCGGGGGGGCAAACCCATTTGAGTGACGATGGCTATTTAGAAGGTGCCCCGGAACTGGTGATCGAGATTGCCGCCAGCAGTGCTGCCATTGACCTGGGGGATAAACAGCAAGCCTACCGACGTAATGGGGTAGCTGAATATTTGGTCTGGCAGGTTTTTGAAAACAAAATTGATTGGTATGCCCTTACCGACGGGGATTACCAAAACCGGCCCGTAGAGAGTGATGGCATCATCCGTAGCCACCGGTTCCCAGGGCTGTGGTTGGCAGCGGATGCCATGCTCTCAGGGGACATGGCCCAGGTATTAACCGGTTTGCAAGCCGGTTTGCAATCCTCTGAACATCAGGAGTTCGTAGACCAGTTATCCCTGGAGCAAGCATAGAAGAGCTCCTGGAACTACGGGAATGATGGCTGATCGGTCCCGCCGATGCCTTGATCCTGGTCGCGGAAATGATCGCAATGAGGAAGGGTGATAAACCCATGCTGGGAGAAGGTTTCGCGAATAAATCGGGATAGGATAGCTGGTTTAAGCAGGGGCATCCGTGAGAAATTTCGGCGAGTCTTTTACACTACATATATCTTTTACACTACATATAAGGGTGCGGGTCCGGTCATCCCTGTTAAATTTTGCAGGAAGTGCTGCGCCCCCTGTGCCCTCAACCGTCCACCCATGAGGATATGACTGCAGATTCCAGAGCCCTCGCCAAAACCGAATATGCCTACGGTCAGGATGCCTTTGAGCGGGGTAACTACCGTATTGCCGTTGGCCATTTTGAAAAAGCCGCCTCCCTGGCTAAGGGGGCGACCCCGCTAGGGGGCGAAATTCAGATGTGGTTAGTCAATGCCTACAGCGCCGTGGGGCGACCGGCAGATGCCATTGCCCTTTGCGAAAAGCTGATGCACCACCCCGATGGGGAAACCCGGCGACAGGCTAAGAATCTGCTGTACATTCTTAAAGCCCCCCAGCTCAAGCGACCCGGTAATTGGATGACTCAAATCCCTGACCTGGGCGCGATCGTAGATGATCCCCAGGTGGCCGGCTACACCTACAAAGTTCCCCCCAAAGCAGCCCCGCGCAAACGGCCCATGCCTGAGCCAGAACCCATCGACCCCAGCCAAATTAACACTGGCGATAATGGTTTTCTATGGGTGGCTCTGGTGGGAGTGGTGCTGGTGCTGGGTGGTTTATGGTGGCTGGCCTGATATAGTTGAAAACCAATAGCGGATCCGAGCCTTGAGAGTCCTTTCCCCGCCATCTGGTTTTTTCCCTCATTGTGGCCCCATCCATGCCTACCATCCCTGCCCGCCCCTACCCCTTTCCTCTGCCTGAGAACCCCGGCATTGCCCTGCTGATCATCGATATGCAGCGAGATTTTCTAGAGCCGGGAGGGTTTGGAGCCGCCCTGGGAAACGACGTGGCCCGGTTGCAAACGATCGTGCCCACGGTTAAAACCTTGCAGGATACCTTCCGAACCCTAGGATTGCCCATTTTTCAGACCGTTGAGGGGCACCGCCCTGACCTGCAGGATTGTCCTCCCTCGAAAAGAGCCCGGGGCAATGGGGATCTGAAAATTGGCGACCCCGGACCCATGGGTCGAATCCTGGTACTGGGGGAGCCGGGCAACGGCATCATTCCGGAACTGGCACCCCTGTCCGGGGAAACCATCATTGAAAAACCCGGCAAAGGGGCCTTTTACAATACCAATCTGGAATTTTTGCTGAAGACCAACGCCGTCAGCCACCTGATGATCGCCGGGGTGACCACTGAGGTCTGTGTACAAACCACCATGCGGGAAGCCAACGACCGGGGTTACGAGTGCCTGCTGGTAGAAGATGCCACAGAAAGCTATTTCCCTGAATTTAAGCTGGCCACCCTGGAAATGGTAAGGGCCCAGGGCGGCATTGTGGGTTGGACCGCCACCGCTGACCAGGTTGTAACGGCCCTTAAAGCCACCTTTCCCGCCCACCGCACAGCTTAATCGGCAAGCTTGCTCTGGATACAACCCCTGGGTCAACGGTTTGCCCTGCTGAATACTAATTCTTAAGGGCTTTCTTAACGGCTATATCCCCCATCCTGTGCCATAATTTCGCCTAAATCCCTATTCCCCGGACCCTGCACCTATGGAGCCAGCGTTTCAGCAGCTTAAAGCCCGTTTCCAGTCCCTGGGTAGCCAACCTTCCCCTGATGTTTGCAGTCAGTCAAAACAATGGTTACAGGACTGGTTGCAGGTCCACAGTTCTACCCTGGCGGCCAAAAAGCCTGAGGCCGAATTTAACGGCACCCTGATGCAATATTTTCACTGGTACCTTCCCGGCGACGGCACCCACTGGCAGCAGCTGCGAGAGAACGCCCAGGCCCTGGCCCAGGTGGGTATTTCTGCCCTGTGGTTGCCCCCCGCCTGTAAGGCTTTTGGCGGTATCGATAACGTCGGCTATGCCAGTTATGATCTGTACGACTTGGGGGAATTTGAGCAACAGGGCACCGTCCGGACGAAGTACGGCACCAAAGATGAGTACGTTGCGGCGATCAAAACCTGCCAGGAGTTGGGCCTCAACATCTACGCCGATGTGGTGTTTAACCACAAAATGGGGGCCGACGAGCAAGAAGAATTTGACGCCACCCCAGTTGATCCCAACCATCGCTTCTCTGCCCTGGGGGAACCCCGCAAAATCAAGGCCTGGACGAAGTTTACGTTTCCCGGTCGGGGCAAACAATATTCCCCCATGGAGTGGCACTGGCACCATTTTGACGGGGTAGATCACAACTGTAATGATCCAGACTTTAAGGCCGTCTGGCTGATACAAAACAAGCAGTTTGACACCAACGTTGACCTTGAGTGGGGCAACTACGACTATCTCATGGGCTGTGATCTGGACATCGACCATGACGAGGTGCGGGCTGACCTTAAACGCTGGGGGCAGTGGATCCTCGATACCCTGCGGGTAGACGGTTTCAGGCTGGATGCCATCAAGCATATTGACGGCAACTTTTTTAACGACTGGCTGGATCACCTGGAAGCCTATGCCGAACGGGACCTTTTCTGCGTTGGGGAATACTGGACCTACGACCTCGGTACCCTGGCCTGGTATGCCGGCAATTCGGGAGGTCGCCTCAATCTATTCGATGCCCCGCTGCATCTCAATTTCCACAAGGCCAGCAGGAACGGATCCAGCTACGATTTGCGGCAGATTTTAGACGGCACCCTGATGAAGGAAATGCCCCTACTGGCGGTAACTTTAGTGGAAAACCACGACACCCAACCGTTGCAATCCTTAGAGTGCGTGGTTGAGGCCTGGTTTAAACCCCTGGCCTATGCCTTTATCCTGCTCAGGGCCGAGGGCTACCCCTGTATTTTTTACGCCGATTACTACGGAGCCCACTACGTTGATCAGGGGCGAGACGGCAATCACCACGAAATTTGGCTGGCCTCTCACCAGTGGATGATTGACCGGCTATTGTTTGCCCGGCAGCACTTTGCCTATGGCCCCCAGTACAACTACCTTGACCACCCCAACACCATTGGCTGGACCCGGCTGGGCAGCGACCAGCACCCCTATGCTTTAGCGGTTTTGCTGAGCAACGGCGGCGACGGCACCAAGTGGATGGAAGTGGGCAAGCCCCACACGGTTTTCTACGACATTACCAGCCATGTGACAGATCCCATTTGCACTAATGACTGCGGATGGGCCGAATTTCGCTGTCCCGGTGGCTCGGTTTCCGTATGGGTAGAAGAAAATCCACTGCTCAGGTTGTTGAACCTGCCGATGGGTTCCTGAAATGTCCATTCAGAAACTTTGTTTTACCCTGTTGGTGACGTAACGCTGACAGACGCTATGAATATTCGGGATTGGTTTTGCCAGCATCGTCGGTGGTGGCTGGGCTGGATTGCTCCCCTGCTGTTTAGGATGGCATTCTTTGACTGGTCTGAATCTTAATTATTTTCAGCTTTTCCTAATAGCTTTCAGGAAAAAGCTTTTGAATAATGTAGTCAGTCGTAACAAATGTTAGCTGCCCAGTCCTTTTTAGCAAGTTGCCTCCGGTGAATTTATGGTTACTGTGCAAACCCCTACCGTTACCCTGACTTCAACCCAGCTAGACCAAACCCGACAGCGCATCGACGCTTACGTTCAAACCATTGCCACCCATCCCGACCGTCGGGAGGGAGCTTACCCTTACTACCTGTTCCACGCCGCGGAGACCCCCATTCGTGGCACAGTGCTGATGTTCCATGGATTTAGCGCCAGACCCCACCAGATGTCGTGGCTGGCTGACTACCTGCATCGCAATGGGTTCAATGTCTATCAGGCCACTTTGGCCGGCCATGCCTACCGCATTCCCGACCAGTACTGGCCCCAGGTAGACCTGAAGCCCGAAATTTTAATCCCCCTGCGGGAAAAGGTCGCCGCTGACCCTGAATTACAGCAGGACCTGGCCGCCATTGCCGTGGTGGACCAGGCTGGGCCTCCTCCCCTGAAGATGGTGCGCATCGTCGCTCGCCTGGGGCAGCTTGAACCTCGACTTTTAGACATTGTGGCGGCCATTGAGCGGGACCAGGACCCCGACTTTGACCGCTACTTTCTTGGCTCCCATATGGACTATCTCAAGGATGCTGAAGCCCGGTTAGCTGAACTGGAAGCCATGCCGGGGCCGATTTACACGGTGGGGCTTTCCGTCGGTGGGGCGGTGGCCCTGGCCCTGGGGGCCCGGCAGCCCCAGCGGGTGAAGAAGGTGGTAGCCTATGCCCCCCTGCTGGAAGTCCACGACAAAGATCGGGAACGGTATGTCAACCTGGCAGGACCTCTGGATGTGCGCGAGTTCGGGTGGGACCATCTGCGCTTTCCCCTGGGATGTTTGACGGCGGCGAACCGGTTTGGTGCTTTTGTACGGCAACAGGAAAATATTTCTGCCCTGCGCCCCAGTCCCACCCTGATGGTGCTGACGGAAAATGAAGACGCCGCTGAACTCAAAACCAATCAGTCCTTCCATAGCTCCCTGGAGAGCGGATTTCTGTTCCGCCGCTACGAAAACCATTTCTCCTACACGTTCCCGGCCAGTGCCCGGGTGCCCCATCCCATGGTGGACCCGGAGGAAGAAAGCCAGGGCATGAAGAACGCCTACTGGAAACCCATGTACCAGGAGACGTTCCGCTTTTTGGCCAAAACCGAATTTCAGAGTAGCAGTCTAACCCGCTATGACGAAGTTCCTGATTTGCCCGCTGTACCCAACCTTTAGGGCCTAGCTGATGAGCCCAATCCACACCCTGCTGGCGATATTGGCCACTATCCTCTATACCGGCCTGATTGCCTCGCTGCTGTGCTTTGGGTTCTGGGCCTATTTGGTGCAGCGTTATTCCCCTAACCGGGTGGCCCCCTTTTCGTTGCTGGTACCCATTTTTGGTCTGGGGTTCTCTGTCGTGCTGCTGGATGACCCCCTCAGCCACTTAGAGCTAATGGGGGCGATTCTGGTATTTTTGGGGCTTTGTTTAACGATTTTGACCTCACCAAGAGACCCTCTGAACCTGCCCAATGTAAGGAATGCTAGGGCCTTGGTCTCCTCCGTAAAATCCTCCAATTATCAGTCCTTTAGACGGCCTACAGCCAGCCACGGGAATGATGAAATAGAACCAGTACGATTCAAGATAAGTTTCCTGAAAAATAGATGCTATCCAGCACTCCTACTTCCCATGGGATGGGCCTTTACTCAGCTGTCGTCGTTAATCCTTTGGTTTTGCCCGCTGATCAGTCAGTTGCCGAAGCCATCGACTTAATGCACCATGCCCAAACATTCACCCTGGACTTGCCCCTGGAAGCTTGCGAGTGCAACCCAAACCCCTATGCTCTGGAGCAGTGGGTTCACCAAAAAGTTCGCACCAGTTGTGTTGTCGCTGTAGCCGTCGACGAAGTCGTAGGGGTGTTAACCCAGGAGGACATTATCCGCCTCAGCACCGGGGACCGGGCCCTCGGCGACCTGCTGGTGGGTACGGTCGTGAGCCCACCCCATTTAATCCAGGAGTCCGATCTGGCGGAACCGGCCAGGGTACTGCGCCTTTTCCAGCAAACCCCTTACACCCCGTTCCCGGTGGTCACGGAGCGGGGCAGGTTAGTCGGACTAGTGACCCTGGAAAGTGTGTTGAGCTGCCCAGATTTCAGGGCTTTCAACCCTGACGGGTCTGAACCCGACGATGACGTTGTCAGCATCCAGGGGCAGGGGTTAGCCCTCCACCAGTCCCAGTCTGACCCTCTTCCGGAAGAAACCTCTGCAGGTGCATCCCAGGCCAATCCGTACAAGAGCGCCCTGCAAACTTCTGAGGCAATGCTGCACGATATCATCAGCAGCACCAAGGCCTGTATTGTGCAGTTCAAACTATTTCTACATGGCACCAGGGAATACGTTTTCTACTCCCAAGGCAGCGAACTCATCTTTGGCTATGGGGCCCAGGTTTTGCTGGAACACCCTGACCTGTGGCTTTCCCGAGTGCTCCCAGAAGACTTGCGAAACGTCATTTTTCCCTCTGTTCATGGGGTGTTGCAGGGAAAAACCCACTGGGACTCAGAATTTCGCTTCTGGCATCCTGATGGCTCCATCCGCTGGATTGGCGAAAGTTGTAATGCCCGCTGGGATGAGCAACAACAGTGTTGGCTCGTAACCAATGTGGCCCTTGACATTACCGGGCGCAAACAAATGGAAGCCCAGCTCCGCCAGTCTGAGGCCGAGCTGCGGGGACTGTTTGAGGCGATGGATGACCTGGTGCTGGTGTTTGATCAAGACGGACGCTATTTAAAAGCGATTACTACCGACACCGGAAGCCTCTACCGACCCGCACCGGAACTGGTGGGGCATACCCTGGATGAAGTCTTTCCCCCCCCTGACGCTAATCGGTTCCACGCCATTATTCGCCAGGTCCTGTCTACTCGAGCGACCCACGAATTTGAATATGCTTTGACCATCGGGAACCAAGAACGCTGGTTCAGCGCCAAGTGCTCTCCCATTGCTCAAGACCAGGTGATTTGGGTAGCCCGGGATATTAGCGAAAGGATGCGGCTGGATGGAGAACGGCAGCAAAATGAAGCCTCCCTGCGACGCAGCGAAGCCAAGCGACGGGCCGTCTTAGCGGCCATGCCCGACTTAATGTTCCGCCTTGGGGCGGATGGTCGGTACCGGGAGGTGATCAATCCTCGCCCCGATCTGGAAATGTTTTTTCAGGGGTGTAACCCCATCGGTAGAAGGTTGGCCGATCTGGTGCCATCGGAGATTGCTAACCACAAACTTCACATCAAAGATCTGGCCCTGGCCACGGGAGAGCTTCAGGTATACGAGCAACAGTTCGAAACTGCTGACGGTCCCCGATTTGAGGAAGTGAGGGTGATCAAAAGCGGTGACGACGAAGTGCTGTTTATCATCCGCGACATTAGCGATCGCAAACTGGCCGAAAAAACCCTGAAGCAGCAACTCGCCGCCATTGAAGCCGCCGTCGATGGCATTGGCATTCTCCGGGACGGAACCTACACTTACCTCAATCAATCCCACACTGCCATGTTTGGGTACAACCATCCTGGGGAACTCATCGGTAAAACCTGGCGAGAATTGTACTCTCCCGAAGAAATTCAGCGGTTTGAGCAGGAGGTCTTTCCGGTACTGCAGCAAGATCGCTCCTGGCAGGGAGAAGCCACTGCCCAACGGCGAGATGGTTCCACCTTTGCCGAAGGGCTATCTCTCACCCTCACGGACGACAACATCCTGATTTGTGTTTGTCGCGATATTAGCGAGCTGAAACAGGCCCAGGCCCAGATTGTGCACAATGCCCTGCACGATCCGCTGACCAATCTGCCCAATCGCACCCTGCTGGAAGAACGCCTGGATCAGGCGATTCAACGGGCGAAATGTTGTTCTAACTACCGCTATGCCATTCTGTTCATCGATCTGGACCGGTTCAAGGTCATTAACGATAGTCTGGGCCACCTGGTGGGGGACAAACTGTTGGTGGCCATTGCCCAACGGTTAAACCACCATATTCGCAGCACCGACTTGGCGGTTCGGCTCGGCGGGGATGAATTTGTGCTGCTGCTTGAAGACCTGGAAGGGCCAGATACAGCCATCCACATTGCCGAACGCATTCTAACCGACTGCCAAACTCCCCTGATGATTGATGGTCATCAGGTTTTCACCGGTATGAGCATCGGCATTGCCATGGGCAATGATGAATACAATCTTGCCGCTGACTTGATTCGCGATGCCGACATTGCCATGTATCGGGCTAAGCAAAACCGGCAAGCCTCCTACTATTGCTTTGGCGGTTCTATGCATACCGACGTGCTGGAACGCCATACCCTGGAAATGGAACTGCACCGTGCCCTGGAACTACAAGAACTGGTGTTGCACTACCAGCCCATATTTAATCTGTTCACATCTCGTGTGGTGGGGTTTGAAGCTCTAGTGCGCTGGAACCATCCCACCCGAGGCTTCCTCCCTCCCGATGTCTTCCTGGGTTGCGCCGAAGAAAGCGGTTTAATCGTAGCCATCGATCGCTGGGTGCTGACCCAGGCCGGGCAGCAGCTTAAGCCCTGGCAGACCTATGCCCCTGGGGGGGAACCCCTGAGAATGCATGTCAATCTGTCAGCCCAAAATTTCACCACGGGTCATCTTTTGCAGAGTATTGACCAGGTCCTGGAAACGGTAAATCTGCCCCACCCCTGGTTAACGATTGAAATCACCGAAAATATTGTGATAGAAGATATCGACAATGCAACCAACTTGCTGCAGCAGTTGGCCAATCGCCAAATTCAAACCAGCATTGACGATTTCGGCATTGGTTATTCTTCCCTGCAGTATCTGCACCGACTGCCCCTGAAGGATCTCAAAATTGACCGTAGTTTTGTGCACCAAATTGATACTAGCGATCGCGATTATCAAATGGTGAAAACTATCGTGGGTTTGGGGCAACAGCTCAATCTATCGATTATTGCCGAGGGCATAGAGAATCTCCAGCAGCTGCAGTTAATCAAGGCCCTGGGTTGTGAATACGGGCAGGGTTATCTTTTCTCCCGCCCTCTACCGGCCAGTGAAGTAGAACGTTTCCTGAGGCCCGGAGCCAGGAATTAAGGGGACAGAATGCCCTACCCAAATCTGATGCCAGGTATTTGATTCCGAATCCGGTTAAAAATTTCTCGATTTGTAGGAGCAAACGGTGGTTTTCCCTGGCGAGCAACCGAGCTTGATTCACCATTGTTGAATACAAATTTATGCTCATCCCTATAAACCAGAGGATTTCACCTGGTAAGAAATTTCTTCAATGGGTAGGTTATCTGTATCCCAGTCGGCGTAGCGCAGCTGCAGGCGCTTTTCGCCAGCGTAATCCACCAGTTGCCCCCCATAGTGTTTGGCTTCGGTGCCCAGACTTTGGATCCGAATGGTGCCATTGAATACCGTGGCGCGGGCCAGGTAAATCACCAGATCATCCCGAGAAGGGCGGTTTACGGTAGTGCTGGCGGTCAGGTAAGCCAGACCCCGTTCGTCCATTTCCTGGGCAACGGCGATGGCCGTATCGCGAATACCCCGAATAGCCACAATCATGGCAGCCACAGCCATGGTAATGTCCACCCCATCGTCAGTCAGAATTTGGTGACTCGATAAATACTGAAAGTTGGACTCCCCCAGATCGTGGCGAATGCGTCGGTGGATAAGGTTTTCAGGGTGGTAATGGGTCAGGGCGCCCACAATTGCCCCACAGGCCGCGCGGGGTTGGCGCCAGGGAGACTCTCGGGTTTTGCCGTAAACCTGTTGGCCGTTTTCCTGCAGACGACCGACATGGGTTTTCAGGTCAATGGCAACCAGAGAAATGGATTGGGCGTTACCTTCGTAAAGTCGCCGCTTTAAATTTTCGTCTAGTTCATGGGCCACCGTCACATGGGCCAGGGTGGCACCGTTGTCGGTGCCGCCACCGGCGGGGAAAAAGGCCTCCAGCTTAAGTTCGCCAATTTCAGACAGGGTGGCAAATCGAGCGGCCACTACATCCCGATAGCGTTTGGTAGCTTCCCCCTGGTGAATCCGATCACCGCAGTTGGTATAGGCCAGGGTGGTGACGACGCTGGGCAAACCCATATCGGCCCCGCAGTTCCCAGCTTTTGGCGACGGCTGAAAAATTCGAGAAAATAAAAAGGTAGCTCCCTGGTGCTGAGGCCCGAGAAGCGAGACCTCGAAGACACGGAACTCTTGCCGCGTCTGGCCCAGCATCCAGGCTTGGCCAGGGTGGTCACCCTCGCGGACGAGTTTTTAGACTTACTCCGCAAGCACCACCCTGAGGGCCTAGATGATTGGCTGAATAATCGGCTCAAGATGCTGAAACGCCAAATGTATGGTTGGGCTGATTTGGACCTCCTCGCCAAGCGGTTCATTATGGCGGTTTAGGTGAGGTGCAGATGTGGCGACATGAGGCATCACCAAAAGCTCGGCAGAGCCCTTGAGCGGCAAGAGACCTGGATCTCTCAACCAGAGACCATTAACAGTCGATAACCCATACCGCGAACGGTTTTGATTAGATCACTCCCCAGCTTTCTACGCAGATAGCCTACATACACATCGACGACATTTGAGCCCGGTTCGTAGTCATAGCCCCAGACCACATCTAAGAGCTGCTGGCGGCTGAGGACCTGTTCGGGATGGCGCATAAAGGTTTCGAGCAGGGTAAACTCACGGGCCGAGAGGTCGATGGGCTGGCCACCAGCAGCGACTCGTCGGGTGCGCAAGTCTAAAACAATATTGCCAGCGGTGAGCACAAAGCCATTGGCGTCGCTAGCAACCGCTCTGGTACGCAGGCGGGCGCGAATCCGCACCAGTAATTCTTCAAAGCGAAAGGGTTTAGTCAGGTAGTCATCAGCACCCAGCTCAAACCCCCTCACCTTGTCATCGATGCCGCTGCGGGCGGTGAGGATGATCACCGGAGCCTGGAAGCCCTGACCCCGTAGATCCTTGAGCAAATCCAGCCCGTCTTGTCCAGGCAACCCCAAATCCAGCAGCAGCAGGTCGATGTTACCGTCAAGGGCAATCGCGGCGGCGTCATTACTGTTACTGGCGGGGGTGGTGATAAACCCGCTGGCTTCCAGCCCCTTTGTGAGGAAGTCAGTAATGCGCGGTTCGTCTTCCACGATCAGAATGTGGGTCATGCCGCTGTCTCCGGTTGGGGCAGGTCAAGGGGAAGCACCAGGGTAAAGGTTGACCCGGCTCCTGGTCGACTGATGAGTTCTACGGTGCCGTGGTGACTCTCGGCAATGGTTTTCACAATCGCCAGTCCCAGTCCGGCCCCTGCTGATTTGCGGTAGGTATTGGCCGCCCTGGAAAATCGATCAAAAATACGGGCTTGATCCGCGACGGCGATGCCTTCGCCAGTATCGCGGACCCAGAATCTGACCTGCGGCCCCAGGGTGGTAGACCCGATTTCAATGGTGTCAGTGGGTTGGGTGTGCTGGGCAGCATTTCTCGCCAGGTTGAGCAGGGCGCTGGTGAGGCGCTGGCGATCGCCCACCAGCACCCCCCGGCCCTGACTGCCTAAACGCCACTGGCGCTCAGCCATCACCCCTGCTTTATCGAAGATCGCCTGGGTAAAATCGGCCACGTTAATCGTTTCGAATTGCAGAAAATTCTGCTGCTCGGCCTGGGCCAGCAGCAGCAAGTCATGGGCAAAGCGGCCCATGCGATCGATTTCGTCCATCACCAGCGCCAGCGTGGCCGCTTGCTCTTGAGGGTCGTCGCCCATCACTTCCAGGTGCCCCTGAATAATCGTGAGGGGGGTAAAGAGTTCGTGACCGGCATCGTTGATAAAATTTCGCTGACTCTCGAAGGCGCTCTGTACGCGATTCAGCATGGCGTTGAAGGTGCGGCTGAGCTCCGCCAGTTCGCCGGTGCCTTTGATCTCCAATCGACCCGACAGATCAGCCTCGCTGATGCTACGGGCGGTGAGGGCTAGACCTTGAACAGGTTTTAGCAACTGCTGACTGGCTAACCAGGCCAGCAAAAACGCCACCACCACCACCCCGATCGCCACCCTGGTAAACACGTAAACCCCAGCCAGGGCTTCGGCGCGTTCCCCCGCCGTCAGGTGGGCCACAATGAACAGTCCGCGCGGCGCGTTGTTTGTCTCTAGCACGTAGGTACTGTACAAAATGCTGCCCACCGTCGGGTCAGCCACATTCACTCTGCCTTCGGTCGCTGCTGTCAGGGTGCGCCATTGGGCTACCAAGTCAGAATCGGGGCTAATCACAGCGGGCAGCGCACTAGGATTAGCCCTGAAAAAATCTCCGTCGAATACCACCAGGTGATAGTTATCGTCTTCTGGCCGAGTAGTTTGCATAAAGTTTTCGACGAATGCCGTCAGCGC
>CAZPYG010000099.1:0-17805 GCA_964590465.1 uncultured bacterium
GAATATAAGCAATTTCACATGGGTAAGCGGTGCGTTGCGGCCATAAGAACACCGATGAATCGCCAGGTCAACCTGAGCCGACAACACACCCTACTCATGGATGGGATGCTTGCGTTGATGACACGAAACTTACCCGTCCCAATTTTCTGCCCCTTCTGGGCTGGTGATTTCGTTGCGGCCCCAATCTGGAGGGTATACCCCTTCGCTTACCAATCGATGCAAACTCGAAAATGGCCATTGCTGAGGCGTTTCGCAAAGCCTATGCTTCACCGGGTTGTAGTGAATGTAATCACAATGGGTGACGAAATCGGCCTCGTCACGAATAAGGTGATCCCAAAACCTGCGCTGCCAAATGTTTCGCTCTTTGCGCCTGGTTCGGGAAAAGGAGCGCTCGATGACGCTTTCTAACTCATCTCCGTAGTATTTTGACACCACGCGTTTGATCAACCGCATACGCAGGGACAGGTTTTGGTCGCCCTCGGGAAGGGTCCACAAGGTATGGAAATGGTCGGGCAACAACACAAAGGCTTGAATATCAAAAGGATGCTGCTGCTGAACGTGTTGCAGAGCATGGCGGAGAGCCGTTCGGCCCAGTTCTGTGCAAAGCCAGGGTTGGCGGTGGTAGGTGACCTGGGTGATGAAGTAGGTGCCGCCGGCTGTATGGGGGCGGCGGTAGTTGGGCATTGCCTTGGGAAAATTTGAGTTAGGCTTAGGGTGCCCAATATTGAGGCGGTGCGTCAGGCGCTGCGATGACGCACCCTACAGGAACTGTTTGACTCCGAGGTTAGTAGCTAGAATAACCTATATAAGATACACAGTTGTTTTAATTCAATGCAAGATATGGAAGTGATGCAGCAAGATATTAATTTTGATCATGACAGTTCAGAAGGGGTTGAAGACTTAATGGAGGATAGACCTTACCGAAAGAAGGAAGCTAGAAAAGTTCAGACACAACCATATGATTATGCTGTTCGAAGCATGATGGACATGGTAGTTGATGGAGATTTGCTTCTAAACCCTGACTATCAAAGAAACTACCGGTGGGATGACGAAAAAGCTTCAAGATTTGTTGAATCATTGTTGTTAAATATTCCTGTGCCAGTAATTTATTTAAGTGAAGAACCTGATACCACGTTTACTGTTATTGATGGGCAGCAGCGTTTATCTTCCTTGCTGAGATTTATTCGACCTGAGGAAGTGGAGACCGTCTTTAAAGACGACATTGAGATTGAGCCACTTATCTTAAAGAATTTACGTGTTCGTTCTGATTTGAACGACAAAAGCTTTAAGGAATTATCAAGAGAAGATAAAAGCGCACTCCAAAAACGGCATATGCGGTGCATAGTAATACTTAATGAATCTGATTTGGCATTAAAATTTGAAGTTTTTGAACGCCTTAATACTGGCAGTGTCAAACTTACAGACCAAGAGATTCGAAACTGTATTCATCGAGGAAATTTCAACTCACTTATTAATGATCTTTCGAAGAACCATAAGTTTCAGGAGTTGATCTCCTTGCCCAAAAAACACCAGAAAGACATGAAAAGTGCAGAACTTGTTTTAAGATTTTTTGCTTACAGAGAACTTCCGCCTGATTATAATGAAAACTATACCGAGTTTCTCAACGAGTATATGGATGAAAATAGAGTTATCGGAGCTTCCAAGAGGGATTCTCTAAATAATTTATTCGAAAATTCAATCAATTGTCTATATGATATTTTAGGCCCAGGAATTGCTTTTCGAAAGCCTTGGAATCGACAGAACCCCATGGAGGGGAGATGGACTCATACATCAATTAATGGTGCTATCTATGAGTCGCAGATGATTGTCTATTCCTGCCTTCCCAATCGACAAGCTATCACTAGTGATAAAATGGAAGAGATTAGGAACAAAACTTTTGAAATTTTTGCCGATGATGGATACTGGGATGCAGTTTCTCAAGGCACTGCGACTAAAGCAAGAGTTTTAAAGCGTTCGTTAAAACTTCACGATAAATTAAAAGAAGTAATTGAGCTTCAACCCCTTCAATTAGTTTAGATAAAGAAGGGAGCATGAAAGTTGAAGGCATTTGAAGATTTTTCACAAGATTTAGTAGAGATTAATCTTCTATTGAATGAAACGAGGAGAGCATTGGAAGATGCTGAATCATCAAAGACATCAGTTGAGAGAGCACAACATTTATTTAGAGCCAATACCTTTTCTAGAAGCGGCATTGTATTGTTGTGTGGGCATTTCGAAGGCTTTTTGAGAAGATCTATAAACGAATTCTCAACCAGGTTTAATACCTCTGGTTTGAAAGTGGAAGCGATGCCATATGAAATTCTTGAAACAACATTAGACCATATTTTAAGAAAATGTATTTCTGGAAGCAAAAGCCATAGAAAGAAACTAAGAGATTTAATCACTGGGAAAACTCCAATTGAAATGGATGCTAGCCTTTTTGCGAAAACAGAAGGCAATCCCAAAGTAGAGATCGTAGAAAAAATTCTTGAAAGGGTTGGTATTGTAGGAATTATTGAGACTCTAACTTTGAGAGATTTTGGGATAACTACACAAGCAACAAAATCTCAACTAGATAGCTCTGTAAAGAAAAAAATAAAGGATGTTTGTCAATCAATAAGCTATGACTTGAATAAAGCTTCAACTATTGAAATAAGCATTACTGAACTAATAGAGGAAAAATGGCCCCCAAAAAGAATTCGAAGACAAGTAGGCTATGTAGCAACCATTCAAGAACTTCTTAAAAGAAGAAATTTTATTGCTCATGGAGATGGTGATATTAAGGTTACAGATCTAGAGTTAGAGCAGTTTATCTTGGAAATTTCAAGGTTGGCATCGGGTATAAGTGAATACCTTGAGGAGAAATTAAAAGAGCTGGAAAATTTCAAGAGTTAATTGATCTCCAAGACAACTAGTGCTATGTCAAGAAAATAATGACGGGTAAATTCTTTGCAGAGAAACCATCAGTCATAGGTTTCAGGCTAGCCTCACCCGTCAATAAATATTTGACTGACCACTAGACCAAGTTCTGAACCAGTTAGTAATCGTAAGTAGACAGACGTAGGTAAACCAAACTATGTAACAGAATGTAAATGCAACCAAGTCCCTTGCTGTGCAACAGCTTTGGCGCTGTTTACGAATTGAAACATACGTGATTATTTCAAGCCCGGTCTACTTAGGTTGGGTGGAACGGAGTTGTAACCCAACACTGGCCTGATTTGTTGAGTTCCGCTAGCGCTTCCCCCACCTATCCTACTCAACCTATCACCCCATGCTCAATCGAGCGAGGGTTCAGCATTTGCTTCGAGGCATCCAAATCTCAAGGCCAACGATATTGACTTCAGCGTCGTAATCCAGGATGGTTCCGGGTTTGTCTTCGTCACTCTCTTCAGTGGCGGCATCACTGAAGAGAATTCTTAAAACATCGACCTCCGCGTCATAAACGACCTTCACGACTCTGCCCTCCAGTGCTTGCTCTACCGGGTCTCATCCTCATGCTGCCAGCAGCGCAATACCAAAAGCCTGAAGATCGACCGTATCTACATTTTTGGAGTAATTGTCGAGGGTGATTGTAACGACTTTACCCTCACTGTCATAATCCAAAATCAGGTCATCAGAAACGGCATCTGTTGCCGCGACAGGCTTATTAGTCAGCTCAATGGCCAGGGTATCTGTGTCTTCAAAATACTGAATTTTCATTTTGGTTCCTCTCCTCGTTGCTGTCGCCTGAAGAAATTACGATCAAAGTAAGCGT
Source organism: uncultured bacterium (assembly GCA_964590465.1). Lineage (GTDB taxonomy): Bacteria > Cyanobacteriota > Cyanobacteriia > Phormidesmidales > Phormidesmidaceae > CAZPYG01. The sequence goes on from CAZPYG010000099.1 coordinate 3,755, forward strand.
TATGAACGGTTTCACCATCTTCTAGTGTGATCACTCGTAAAGGGCGACCTCCGGCTGCTTCAATATTGCCCCAGTAAGAAATGCGGCTGTTGGCTTGTGTCTCGGTCTTCACAGGTCTTTCTAACACCTGCTTGATCCATCCTCGCTCAACTTCAGGATGTTTTTAAGCCGCGAAACTCTCAAAATAGCGGGTAGTCTTAATTTTGGGCGAATCATTTGGCATCGATAGTTAATTCAATCGGTTCACCGCTATCCAAGCCTTCGATCAAAAGTGCCTCTATCCTGGCCTGCTGAGATAAACGCTCTTGCTCCCGCATGATTAGATCAGCCAAGTATTCAGAGACGGTTTTATAGCCAGCATTTGCAGCCTGTTGATGCAGCAAAACTTCTATATCTTTATAATCCCTTTCGCTTTTGCAGTATTCGCATCGACGGTTAGCGCGATCGCTCACCTGGCGCTGCTCATCAACGGTAATATATCGCCTAGGCATAAACGGCTGGCGATCGCAGACCCAACTGAGTCATCAAGTCAGGCAAGGTTACTCCCCGCAACTGGGCCAGTTCCAGCAAAGCTTCGAGCCGAGCTGCGTCAGCCTGTTCAACAACGTCAATCAGTTGCAGCAGTTCTTGGTGCTCCTCTGGGGCGATTGCCTCATCCTGAAGCTTCGCTTGCAGCTCGTTGTAACGGTGTTGTATTTCCTCAGGTAAGCCTTGATTGATCTCTTGCAGTAGATTGGCCTCTAGCTCTGGCAAACTCGCCGCCTTGCGCTGGGCCAGCATCAGACTAAATCGCCCTAGGCAGGAAGTTGGTGCGATCGCTAGCCACCTACATGGGATTGAGTTGGTTGCATCGATAGCCCCCCGTAGGGGCAAACGGTTGTTTGCCCTCCTCGTGATCCTGGCGCAATAACCCCCATCGAATTTGGCCCGATAGTGGCTGAAGAATGGTTGCATTCTAAAGTAACTGTAGGTTGGGTGGAACGGAGTGGAACCCAACGATATCCTAATTTTTTGGTTCCGCTGGCCCTCCCCCCAACCTACCCTACTCACCTCAACTCATCACCCTATGCTCAATCGAGCGAGGGTTCGGCATTCGTTTCGAGGCATATAAAATCTCAATGCCAACAGTATTGCCCTCAGCGTCGTCATCCTGCATAGTCCCAGGTCTGTTATGTTGGGAGTTCAAAGGTGCCTGCCGTCGCACAACTTCAACGTTAGCCGACTTTTATCCAAAACACTACCCTCTGGGGTACCTCCCAGTATGAGAGATAGTTATTAAGATACAGATATGAGAGTTGCCAGTACTTATTTCACAAATTAAGATTCGGCATTAAATCAGATGCTGTCTCTCATGAGCTGTCTCTCATGAACAGTGTGCCTCTACCTTTTCCGAGTTTTAGATCTTTGGAGAAATTTAAGGTAATGAAGCCTATGTTTGTCAAAAAAAGGGTAGCTATATCTTCGGTAATTTGCACATTTATGACAGCTACTGCCATTGGTTTTGCCGGAATTTTGAGTAACAGTTCCAATGTACAAGCACAACATTCTGCATGTGCTAACTTAAATGGAAACTGGGCTTGGGATACTAGAGCTTTTATTGCAAGCATATTCCCAGCAGATTCAAGAGGTATAACTGGTACTATCACTGCAAATGATCGTGGTAATACTATAACTGCAACATGGCAATGTGATCCTGGTATTGGTACAGTGACGATAAACTGGAGTACAAATATTACTGACACTCTCGCTGTAAACCGTAATTCTCTTGTTGGTAGCAATAGTAATGGGAGTAGAGTAGTCGTAATAAGACGTGGTGATTTCGATGACCCGGCTTACTGTAACCACAATCTTGTAGGAAACTGGGCTTGGGACACTAGGCGTTTTCCAGTAACTCTATTTTCAGATGGCTCTGTGGTCGGTAACGATGGTGGACAATTAATCAATGGTCGGTGGACGTGTCTTAACAGCCGTCGTGGTGATTTCAGAGTCATTTGGGAAACTGGTTTTACGGATACACTTCGTTTCTCTGCCCCCGACTCGTTTTCAGGGAGTAACAATGCAGGTACTCGCATTTCAGTAGAGAGAAGAATATGATCCCGTAAGTGCGATGAATCATCGCACTCCATCCACATTTATAAGATCATCCGCCCGGTTTTGTTCCAGACAGCCGGGCTTTCCATGCCCGCCGCTAGTCGTCTGATCTGAACCGATGTAAAAATCAGGCATCTCAACTAGCTGTAGAATGCGTTCCCCACTGCAACTCCTCAACAGATTTTTGGGAGCACAATATGCTCATAGATTCCTCGAAGCAAGCGGTTATCGTCTAACAACGCCCATGAACACCGACCGCCGAAAGTAAAAGTAGGGTGGGCACTGCCCACCACCCAACTCATTCAACCACCACCAACCTCTCCATCACAAAATAGAATGTCTTGCTTTAGTAAACTGTCCTGTCCCAGAGAAAAGCCATCTTGAATAGCGGGTATGCTACAGGCACCGGCTTGACTAATCTAAATCCCTAAGCGCGATGAACGACTCTAAAGAACTCTTCGACTACTGGCACCAGCAAGTCCGCCTCAAAAACCTGGGCTTAGTCTCAGCCCCAGGCCACGTCGAAACTCAACGCCTGCGCCACGATTGTACCAACTACGACGATCTCAGAACCGGCAGCGAAGTACGGTGGCTAGAAGAACCAGAACGCAGTCGCGTCATTGCCGTTATCAAGTACGAATGCACTGCTCAAGTCTTGCAAAGGCGAGCCGGCATTCTTAAAGATCGGGTTGTAGAACTGCAAAACGCCACCAACGAAGTAGAACATCAAAGATCTCGCTTGATGGCGCTTATCCGGGCACTACAAGAGAAGCTCTTTGGCCAAGACCAGGAAAATCAGCAGCTTAAAACTCGCATTTCTATTCTGGAAGCCGAAAACGAAGAACTCAAAGTTCAAGCCGCAAGCGACAAAGCTTACGCAGAACTGTTAGAAGACTTTGAGAAATTGCAGAAAGAGTTTGACAAAGTTGCCCAACGGCGACAAGAACTAGCCAAAAACAATCAAAGTTTGGGTGGTCGGGTAGCCCACGCCGAAAGGTATAAGCGAGAACGTGACGAAGCTCGATCTGCTGTTCAAGATCTGCAACAGCAACTGGCCTTGGCTAAAGCAGAAAATCAACGCCTAAAGCAAGAAAACGAAACGCTACGCTTAGAACTAACTCAACTCCGCCAACAGACCAAGCTGGGTATTGTGGAAATTCGTCGTGATGGGCATTAACGATCTGAAAGCGAAAGCCTACGAGTTAGCCGGTGTTAGCAACACCCAGCAGCTTAAGGCTAAGTATCAACCAATCGGAGATTTGAATCTGCGGCTTAAATCATCTTGGCAGCAGGTGATTGCCTTACTGGAAGCCGATCTTCGCCCCACTCCTACAAAATCTATTTCCGATTTGAAAGCTGAAGTTCACGCCCTAGCGCAGGTGGCTAAAACTAGGGAATTGAAGACAAAATATCCTAGCCTTAGTTCCTTAAATTTCAGCTTTAAGTCTTCCTGGGAAACGGCTTTTAACCTGCTTCAGGCTGATCGGCCTGATTTTCAGAACTGGCTTAAAAATCCACCCGAGGAGTACAGAGACCTGTTCAAAGATATTGAATCAGTCTCTGCTGAATTCGGCGATAAGGTCAAAAAAGCAAAACACCTGGGAGAAGATGCTTTAGCTATGGCCGAAAGTCTGGAACAACTTGCCGAAGAAGCCCAAACTGAAGCTGAGGAACTGCGACAAGAAGCTGAAACTGCCGCTCGCGTTGCTCGACGGGCTAATCTCAACTAGACTCTGTAGGTTGGGTGGAACGCAGCGGAACCCAACACCGCTGATAGTTTATGTGCCAAAAAAACTGCACTAAACCCATGAACTCCTCTACCCCTCCGTGCATTACCGCCGCGCCAAAACCCCAGGGGCAACCTACTTCTTCACCGTCGTCACCCACAACCGGCAACCCCAAATGAGCTAAGCGGCCTTAAATTCGATTGTGATACCTACCCCGCTCAGAACAGAAACTAGAGTATCCAGGGTTAGCAAATCTTCTTGAGCCGTAACTTGTCCCAAATTGTCAGAGGTGCTGCCACTTTCCTGAGTTGGTTGCCTTGCTTCAACAACATCTCTAACAGCCAGCAAAAAACGCCTCTTTATCCCCATCCTTGAGGGTTTCATCAAGGGCAGTCTTTAGATATAGAGCCGCATAATCTGGATCTGCAAGCCTGACAAGCAAGTCAATTCTATAGTCCCTAACTGGCATAGCTCAGTTGCCTCCTTGATCCTCTTGATAAGCTGCCCAAAGTTCTTGTGCAGTCTTGATGTCTCTATTCTGCCGTTTCTTGCTTCCCCCAACCAGCAAAAGTACAACCCGCCTGCCCGCTAACTCATAATCGTTGCCCTGCACCAGCTCGGCTTCGCCGAAATCTTTTCGCTGCATCTAGGCTAGACTGAGGCATGGAAAGGAGACCAGACAATTCGTCATGACAACCCAAGGCCGGTTTTTAGATCAGTTGCAGGTTCTCAATACGCTCTATGAGAGTGGCTACCACAGCGACCTTATGGAACGCTCCCTAGCAAAAATCATTGAGCTAGAGCGCACCCATGCCATCCAACAAGCTTCTGAACTTCAGGGCAAGCTTCAAGTGTATGAAGTCCAGTACGACATGCCCTCAGACATTTTCTATCAACAATTCAACCTTGGCGAACTAGGCGACAGCATAGACTTCGTTGAGTGGAGTGCCTTCTACGACATGTGGCAAGCGGTTCAGATGCGCCTCGGTGTTTTGCAATCCATCGACAGCTAATGGATGCCCAGCAGTAGCTCACCGACATCAAATCCAGGTTAATAGCCAGTCCTATCGTAGACACCTTCATAATCATTGAAGAACAAGACCTGGATGATAGAGGCTATTTCCGTGCAAGGGTAACCCTGACCAATAACGACTTTCTGGAAATCGCAGAATACTTGGTCCTTGTTGATGGTCAACCCAAGCCAGACCGTTACCGATATCAGTGGATGGATAGCACTCAGCAAGTTCTGCGGAAACGCTGGGACAATGTGCGCCACTTCCCCGAATTACCTAACTTCCCCCACCATGTCCACATCAGCTCTGAAGACAATGTTCAACCATCAGAAGCAAGAGGTATTCCAGAGTTTCTAACCCTTTTGAAAGCTGAGATACTGGCGGAACAGTAGGCAGTTGTCAGTAGTACGGGCTGTCGCGGCTCTTGCACCACTGGGATCAGAAATGGGCAAAATTGCGACGGTAGCCATGGGGTTGATCCAATGCCGTTGTATCTGATTATAGCTTTATGCCCATTCTCCGGTGTTTACAGGCAGTTTCTGTAGGTTGGGTGGAGCCGATTCCCGGCATTAAAATAGCCGGGCTAAAAGCCCATGTCCCCTGAAGGGAACGGTTATAGATGCGATTATCGTCTCAGTTAGCCAGTCCTCTTCAGAGGGCTTCTACTATCAGCCCTGGACTTGTATTCCTGGGCGGGTGGGGCTTAAGGGCTGATGCCTAAAAAACGACGCAATTCCCCTAATGACCTATGCTCATAAGCCTCGAAATTGAAACGGTTCAGGTTCTTCAGCCTGCTTTCTCGACCGCGGATCACCCCCCGGTGGAATAGCCTGAAATGGGCCCGACTAAACCGATACGGGGTTGGATAAAGTAGCCAAGAGCATAGCTTAAAGATTTCCAGATGCAGCCTATTCGTGGCCTCATCATTGCCCATGGTGAAACCGATGACAAAGGCCTCATCTTTGGGATTGCGGCTTAAGTTATGCCAGCAGCCATCGATAGACTCCCAGACAATCCACAAAAATAAAGACCGACGCTGAGTAGCAAATCATGGTTTGATCGGCGGTCAGAAAGCTGGCGGCCAGCATATGGCTAGAGCTAAGGGCTAAGAATAAAAAGCCATAACCGCTCAAACCCGTGTTTGAAGCCAGCAGAACGCCTCCTAGAATGGCGAAAAAGCAGCTGGCGCATCTCAGGTACTGAATGAGAGTTTTAAGGCTAAAAAATCTTAACCGCTGTTTGGGGTCTCGGGGCATGGTAGAAGTCGCCATTAAAACCCCTCTGTCCAACAAAATTGCTCTGTAATGGCACTGTTCTTTTGGGTTGGGTGAATTTTAGGAATGCTGATTGAAGATTGATAGCAGTCGTTATGTTTAAGCAACCTGGATGGTAGCATGGGGCTCCTGGGGGCACTGTGTGGATGAGAGATAGTGTGTCGTATCTAACGGGGCTAAACCACCGGAGTTTAAGAACTTAATCCGGAGTTAAGGAGAATTTAGCCGATTGGCTCAGTCCTAGTTGAAGAAACAGTTTCCTGTCTGGTATTTCTAGAAAAGCTGAATGTTCTGCATCAGCTTTATGGGGGTTATCGTGACGTCTTTCTCCTGTCGATTCGCGACCAGTTTTTCTTTGCTGCTGGCCTTCACCTTGGCCATAGCCAGTCTGCTTCTGGCCGATAAGTCAGTCTCCTCCAACCCTTCAAGTAACGGCATTGCCGCTACCCGTTTGGTGCCCAGCGACGGCAGACCTGGGGACCGTTTCAGCGTCATCATTAATGTAGATAACGGCATTATTCTCTCTGGTTCTCGGGAAGATGACATTGCCCCGACTGGCTGGAATGCGGGGTCGGCCTATATTTTTGAGCGAGTTAACGGCGAGTGGCAGCAAATCACCCGACTCACCCCTCGGGATGGGCAACGGGGCGACATTTTTGGTGATGCCCTGGCCCTATCCGGCACTGTGGCAGTCATTTCCGCCTGGAAGGATGATGATTTGGGGCGGTCTTCAGGATCAGCCTATATTTTCGAGCGCATCCAGGGAGAGTGGTTAGAAACCGCCAAGCTGCTGCCCCAGGATGGCGCGGCGGGGGACTTTTTCGGCATTAGCCCGGCGGTAGATGGTGAAACGGTCATGGTGGGCAGCTTTCGTGCCGACATTGCCGGGCAAGAGGGGGCCGGGGCCGTCTACGTATTTGCAAAGCACGAAGACGGCTGGCAGCAGGTGGAAAAGCTAATCGCCAGCGATAGCAATACGGGGGATGGCTTGGGTCGCTTTATCGATATTGATGGGGATTGGGCTGTTATCGGCGCGGTAGAAGATGACGAACAAGGGCTGGATGCTGGAGCTGCCTACGTCTTCCGGCGGCAGGATGAAGGTTGGCGGGAGGTGGCCAAGCTGACTGCTCCCGATGGCGGCATTCAGGACTATTTTGGTCGCCAGGTGCGTATTCAGGGCCAGACCGTGATGGTGGGGGCCATGAACCATCAGCGGCAGGGAGCCGTTTACTTTTTTGAACCCGACAGCAGTGGCCAGTGGCAGCTTACCGCTAAGCTGATGGCCAGGGATGGGGAGCGGGGTAAACAGTTTGGTCGCTCCATTACCTTTGACGGAGATGTAGCCTTTGTGGGTGCACCCCTGGAACCGACCCGTGGTGTAAATGCCGGATCGGTTTACGCCTTTTTGCGACGCAGCGGCAGATGGCAGCAGGTGGCCAAGTTTCAGGCTACCGAAACCGCTGCTGGTGATAACTTTGGCCGTCATGTGTTTTACGACGGCTGTGACCTGGTGGTCGCCGCCGACAAAAATGATGAACCGGGACGAGGTCCCGATGTGGGGTCAGCCTACGTTTACGACCTGACTGTCACAGGGCTGCAGTCAGGCGACCATTGCCAGGGGGAAGCCGCTCTTCGCCCTGGCAGCAGCGCCCCCTAAGGAAATTTCGTCTGTTTAAGGTTCTTCCTCCGGTAGAACTATGGTGTAGCACTGGGCCACTGATTCAGGCACCGATCGAGGACGCCCGGTGGCAATAGCTATAAACACCCAATCGGTTTCGCCCGTGGCGAGGACGATATCATCATCCATCCGCAGAAACTTATATTTGCGGGTGCTGCGGGCTTTGCGGAGATTTGTAACCCAAGTCAAAAGACGGATGCGATCGCCCTCAAAGGCAGGGCGCAGGTAGGTGATCTGGTGGGACCTGGCCACCCAGGTGGCTTCGACCTTCTGAGTTTCGGCTGTACCTCCGACAGAACGGGAATGGGCTATGGCGATATCCTGCATCCACTGCACATAGGCGACGTTGTTGACGTGGTTGTTGAGGTCTACCACCTCTGGGGGGACAACAAACTCGTGGTGAAAAATTTTGCCCATAGAACCCCGGTAGAACTGTTACTTAAAAGCGTCGAAGGGCTTCAATGTACTCTGGATGGGCAAATGATTCAAAAACCCATGCCCCCGGGGAAACACAGCACGATTCAAACTGAGTTTTCTGCAAACACAAGGCCACAGGCTGTAGTAATTACAGTGATATCCTCGATTCAATCGGCCTGTTGCAAGTCTACTGGTTAGCTCATGGGGAACCATCATTGTCGGCCTGGCGTATTCGGGCAAAGTTTAGGGTTGTGGCTACTGTTACTCAGCCCATCAGCCCCAGTCTTTGCCCAGACCTGCGATGCCATCACTGTCGCCGACTATGTGCAACTGCTAGACCACGAAGGCACACCCCAGCAGCAGGCGATTGCGGCCCTGGCCCAGTGCGATAACGCAGTCCCCGATTTAATTGATGTTCTGGAAACCAGCCAGGACATTACCGCCCAACTCGGTGCCGTAGAAGCCCTGACCCAGATTGGTCCGGCCGCGTTACCTGACCTGACCCAACTGCTGCAAGACGCCAATACTGACCCGGCTAGCCGAGTTTTAGCGATTGATGCCCTGACGACCATCGGCCAAACCCACAATGACCAAACTGTAGAGGTGATTCAAGCCCTCACCCGCCGCCAGGACGATCCCCAAGAAGCCCTGCTGGTAAAACGAGAGGCCACTCTAGCCCTGGCAGAACTCAGTACATCACCGACTCCCCCACTGGTAGAAACGCTAAAGAGCCAGGTTGTGGAAAATCCGGCCCTTTTAGCCGGAGGGTTGTCCGCCATGGCTCTGGCTCTGGCCTATTTGGGTGTACTAGTGATACAGCCCCGCTGGTTGCTCTGGCTGCCGGGGCAGCTCAAAATCCCGAATACTTCTATTGACCTGCCCCTGGGGTTTTTGCAATGGCTGAAATACCGACCCAGAGTGCTCAATCGCTGGGTGGCGGATCGTCTGCCTGAAAAACCAGAAGATTACCAATTTTTGACCCTAGAAACCGTCCAAGACCGGGATATTCATATTCCCATTCAAATTAAGTTGGATGGCAAACTAATCGAGCAACTCACCCCAGATATCCTGCAGCCGATATTTGACCAAACACCAGCTACCCTGCTGCTGGTGGGGGAAGGGGGGGTCGGCAAAACCAGCTTTGCCTGCCAGATTGCCCGCTGGGGGTTGGGGTTGGTAGACGAGGTGAGCACCAATGCTCATGCCCTCTGCAAACACCCCATGCTGCCCGTACTGATTGAGCAGGAACTGGGGGACAAATCCTTACTCATCGCCATCCGCGACCAGCTCCCCCGCAACCTGGATGGCAGCTTTGTATCCGATGAACTGCTGAACGCCCTATTGCGGCAAAAACGGGTGCTGGTGATTCTGGACCACGTTTCGGAAATGAGCGACCAGAGTTACGACCAGATGCAGCAGGCTCTGGATGAAACTCCTATTAATGCCCTGGTTATTACCTCCCGCCTCAAGGAGAAAACCCTGGGCCGCAGCAACTATCGGCTGCTGGAACCGCAAAAAATTGAAGGCGCCAAGCTTTCCAGATTTATCGAGCCCTACCTGGAAGCCAAGGGCAAAAAAGATTTGTTTGAAGATGACGATGAATTTTTGCGCACCTGCAGACGCCTATCCAACATGATGGCGGCTACCCTGCAGAATGCCACAGCGTTGCTGGTCAGGATGTATGTGGATCAGGTGATTTTTGTGGGGGAACAGAAAAATTTCCTGTTGCCAGACAATATCCCGGATTTAATGCTTGAGTATCTCTGCCGACTGAACCGCGAAGAACTTGTGGATGCATCTCTCCGCAGAGAGGACGATGAAGTTCAGCACGACGCCAAATTGGTCGCCTGGGAATGCCTCAAGCACAATTATCGCCCCAGCGATGCCCAATATCAAGCTGTCCTGGCTGCCCTGCGAGATGACTCCGCTGAAGATCCTGATGCAGACGCCAAGGCGCGGCTGGGTTATCTGCAAAAACCCCTAGGGCTGATTCAGACTTCTCCATCGGCAACAATGGTTAAAATCGTTTTAGACCCGGTGGCCGAATACCTGGCCGCTCTGCACCTGACGGAATACTGCCAGCAGGAGGATGCCGACCAGCGCTGGCCGCAATTTCAGCAAACCGTGGATGCTGAACCGGGTAACATCCCCACCATTCGCGGTTTCTTGCTGGCGGTGCGCAACTGCTGCGAGCGAGAGCGTCAGCTGCCGGAAGGATTGCTCGACTGGCTCAATGACCGAGCAGACTTTGATCCCAAAGCCCAGAAAGATGCCCTGCGCCGACAGCGCATTAACCGATGGATCGACAATCTCCACGACATTGAAGACGACAACGAAGGCCAGTACCTGCGCCAGACCATCCAGAACCTGCGAGAACAGGGACACTACGCCTACAAAGCCATTCCCGACTTGCTGAAATTGATAAAGTCGCCCCAGCGGGAACCCACCCTGCGCACTGAAGCGCTAGTAGCCCTGATGGAGATTGAGCAGGACAAGACGGCCCTATGCCAGCTCATGCAAGACCTGCTGGCCAATCAGGACGATGCTCCGGAAGTCAGGGTGGCGACGCTTAAGGGATTGCTGGCCCTGCGAGAAGAGACCGAAGACCTCAATGGGCTGTTGCGCCGCTATTTTGACGATGCCAACGAAGTCGGTGTCGTGCGAGTCAGTGCTGGGGAAGGGCTGCGCCAGCTCGGGGTATTGCAGCAACTTTTGGTGGTGCAGGTATTCGATCAGTACCGCCATGATATTCAACTGGTAGAGCCTCCCAAAACCAGGGGCTTCCAGCTTTCCGAGGAAGTAGAGCTGGTCATGGTGCGGGTACCAGGGGGTCACTTTTTGATGGGTGCTCCGGAAGGAGAGGGCTATAACGATGAAAAGCCTCAGCATGAAGTAGCAGTAGGGGAATTCTGGATGGGCCAGTTCCCCATTACCCAGGCCCAGTACGAAGCGGTGATGGAGCGCAACCCGGCCACCTTTCGGCTGGGGGGTAACCACCCGGTGGAAACCGTATCCTGGTATAACGCGGTGGAGTTCTGCGAACGTCTGTCGGAACTCACCCAACAGGAGTTTCGCCTGCCCAGCGAGGCGGAATGGGAATATGCCTGCCGGGCCATGCCCTCACCCCCAACCCCTCTCCCAGAGGGAGAGGAGAGCCCTTACATGCCCTTCCACTTTGGACCGACCATTACGACCGACCTGGCTAACTACCGGGGCACCGATTGGGATTATGGTGGTCAGATTTACAGTGGGGCCTACGGTCCCGGTCCTGGGGGTATCTTCCGGGAACAGACAACGCCCGTAGGCCTGTTTCCGCCCAATGCTTTTGGGTTGTACGACATGCACGGCAATGTGTGGGAATGGTGTGCCGATCATTACCATGACAGCTACGAGGGGGCTCCCACCAATAGCACTCCATGGCTATCTGGCAATGAAGGTGCAAATCGCGTGTTGCGCGGTGGCTCGTGGCTCAACCCTCCCGTTTTCTGCCGATCGGCATATCGCCTCGACAATACTCCGGGCGTCCGCAACGACCTTATCGGGTTTCGTGTTGTGTGTTCGGTTGCGTAGCCCTTGGCTTCCCGAAGGGTGGGCTCTTCAGGAGCCCTTTGTTCTTTAGTACTTTTGCACTCTACACTTTCTTCTTTTCTCTTCTTTGGCGCGAAGCGCCTAAAAAATTTTTACGATTTTTAGATCGCCCAATGCGGCTGACCTGACCATGGGAAGTGCTCATGGAATGAGTGCTTCCCATGGTCTCGGTACACGTGGAAAGAAAAGTAGGGTGGGCAGTGCCCACCAAACAATCAACAGCGCAGCAGATACTCGTCTGGGCATTATCGACCGCTCAATCACCCAGCTTCAATCCATAGGCCGTAATGCATCGCTGAAGACATCTGTTGACCCATATTTTCCGTTCACAACCCTACCTGTGGTGGGCAGTTCTCGCCTTACACGCTAGATTTAGTATTCTTTATAAAATTCCAGCAGCTAATCGGTGATCTGGCCGCATACTCAAACTCATGTTTTCTAAAAACTAGCCATGAGTGACCTACCCATCATTCAAAAGACCTACGACCTGATCAGGTGGTACGTGCCAATTCTCAATCGCTTGCCCCGCAATCACAAATTTGCGCTGGGAGACCGCATGGTGGTAGGTCTCTATAGCTTTCTCGAAAACTTGCTGAGAGCTCGATATGAACGCCATAAGCTACCCCGGTTAGAAGGCCTCAACAGCGAATTAGATGTGCTGCGTTACCAGACTCGTCTGTTGAAAGATTTTGAGCTGGTTTCAGTACAGCGCTACGAATACGTCAGCGGCATGATTAACGATATTGGTAGCGACTTAGGCGGTTGGATTAAGCAGCAAAAGTATCGAGAAAATCAGGAAAGAAATGGTAGTAAGTCATTGACCTATGCATCTACGGTTTCTTAATAAACCAGGTTATCAGGCTAATCCACCCCTGCGCCTCCCAGGAGTTAATAATCATTCCTAAGCTTTGGAGAGCCTAACGGTATCCTACGATTTTATGAAACGCCACGGTAATCTCTGGCCCGAAATTAAAGCATTTGCCAATCTGCTGGATGCGGCCCGTAAGGCCCAAAAGGGCAAACGGTTTCGTCCTAATGTATTGGCCTTTAATGACAATTTGGAGGGAGAATTACTGCAGCTACAGGAAGAACTAACGAGCAAGACTTATGTTCCTGGCGCTTACCGCACCTTCGAGATCGTTCAACCCAAGCGCCGGATGATTTCTGCTGCACCCTATCGAGACCGGGTTGTGCATCATGGGCTTTGTAACGTCATCGTACCGCTGATAGAACGTACTTTTATTGATGATTGTTATGCCAATCGGGAAGGCAAAGGCAGCCACCGGGCCCTGAAGCGATTTACAGGGTTTGCCCGATCTAGTCAGTATGTATTGTTATGCGATATCCAGAAATATTTTCCTTCCATTGATCATCCAATTCTTAAAGCCCTGATTCAGCGAAAAATCAAATGTCCAGACACCCTCTGGTTAATTGACACCATCATCGACGGCAGCAACGAGCAAATTCCCGCTGTGGCCCACTTTGCAGGGGATGACATGCTTTCACCTCTAGATCGGCGTCGCGGTTTACCCATTGGCAACCTCACCAGCCAGTTTTTTGCCAATCTCTACCTCAATGGGTTTGACCACTTTGTCAAAGAAACCATCAAAGCCAAGCAATACGTTCGCTATGTTGATGATTTCGCCCTGTTTTCTGATGATCGGCTGTTTTTAGTTGAAGCCCGCCAGGCCATTGAAGCGTATCTGGCAACCCTGCGGCTCAACATTCATCCCATCAAGAGCCAGATTTTTGAAACTCGCCATGGAGCAAACTTCATGGGGTTTCGGGTGCTGCCAGATCGCATTCGGGTGAGAACGGGCAATCTGAAGCGGGCTCGCATTAAATTTCGAGAGTTACAACACCAGTACGCGCATCGCCAGATCGATTTGAAGGAAGTTGTGCAGTCTCTTCAAAGCTGGGAAGCCCACCTAAACCATGGCGATACCTGGCGGTTGCGTCGTCAAATCTTCGACTCTCTCGTTTTTTCGAGGAGGTGAAGAAGGGGTAGGCACTTCCGGCTGTTGCGCGGTGGCTCGTGGAACAACCCTCCCGATAACTGCCGATCGGCATATCGCAACAACAATACTCCGGACAACCGCAACAACAATATCGGCTTTCGTGTTGTGTTTTCGGTTGCGAGCACTCTTCTATATCAGAACTGGCAAATGGGAATTTGTCGGGTGTGTCAAGAAGAGTCCAGCCCTGCTCCTGTGAGGTTGGTGACGGCCTCCAAAAATCAACCTGAATCGGTCAGCCTGGTAGG
>CAZPYG010000100.1:0-17724 GCA_964590465.1 uncultured bacterium
CCATGCGGTGGATCAGGTGTCGTTTGATATTCAGCCGGGGGAGAGTCTGGGCCTGGTGGGAGAATCGGGCTGCGGTAAATCCACCCTGATACGGCTGATTACGCGCCTGCTGGATGTCACCTCCGGGGAAATTCGCTTTGAGAACACCATCCTGAGTACGGTGGCGGTGCGGCAGTTTCCCCAGAGTCCTTACCGGGCGAGGATTCAGCTGGTATTTCAAGACCCTACCGATAGCCTGAATCCCCGCTTCACAGCCTACGACACCATTACAGAACCCATCCGGCGATTGGGGCATCTGCAGGACAAAGCAAAACTTCAGGAGCGGGCGGCGGAACTGGCGGAACTGGTAGGATTGCCGCAAGAATTACTGAGCCGATTTCCCCACCAACTTTCTGGCGGACAAAAGGCACGGGTGGGTATTGCCCGAGCGATCGCATTGAACCCCAAGCTGCTGGTGCTGGATGAGCCCACTTCCGCTTTGGATGTGTCGGTGCAGGCAGTGATTCTGCATTTACTGGCAGACCTGAAAGAGCGACTGGGCATGAGCTACCTCTTCGTGTCCCACGATTTGAATGTGGTGCGGCTGTTGTGCGATCGCATTCTGGTCATGTACCTGGGCAAAATTATCGAAGCGGGTCCGGTGGAGAAAGTCTTCAACCATCCCCGCCATCCCTACACCGAGGCGCTAATTTCCGCTATTCCCAGCTTTGAGGCCAAGCCCCATCCGCTCCCCCTGACTGGTGAACCCCGCAGTCCCATCAATCCCAACCCCAACGTCTGCCGCCTCTACGGACGCTGTCCCAAGGGCGAAGATCTATGCCAGCAGCAGATGCCCGTCTTTACGGAAGTTGCCCCTGCTCATTGGGCTGCATGTCATTTTTCTGAGGAGGAGGGGGTAGGGAATAGGGAGCAGTGGGGCAGGGAGAAGGTTTAATTCTGCTTTTTGCATTTTGAATTGTTCATTTTGAATTATTTTCAAGACCATGAGCGAACAATACGATCTAGTCCTCAAAGGCGGCAGAGTCATCGACCCCAGCCAATCTCTAGATGGCCTGTACGATGTCGCGATCAACGATGGTCAAATAGCCGCCGTTGCCCCTGAACTTCCATCCGATTCTGCCAGGTCAATTCAAGATGTATCCGGGCAACTGGTCTGTCCTGGCTTGATCGATTTGCATGTCCACGTTTATGAGTGGGTCACAGACTTTGGCCTCTGGGCCGATGATGTGGGCATCAACGCCGGCGTAACAACGGTTGTGGATCAGGGCAGTTGCGGTCCTCTCACCTTTCTCGGATTCAAAGCCAATATTGCCGACCGGGCTCAAACCGATGTGCGCTGTTTTCCTTCCGTGAACTTGGCCGGAGCCCTGAAGGGCGGCATGGGGACCCCAGCCCTGCACAGCCCTGACATGGTGGACCTGGAGGTACTGCAAACCCTGGCTCAGGACTATCCCGACATGGTCCGAGGCTTTAAGGTGCATGGGGAATCGGGGGCATTATCCCGCTGGGGAACTCAGGTCCTGGAGCTGGCCCGTCAGGCCGGAGATACCACAGGACTCCCTCTCTACGTCCACACGGGGGAGTTGTTTGTGGTGGTGGAAGAAAACCGCCCCAGCCCAGATCTGGTGATTGACTATGTACTTCCTCATTTACGTCCGGGAGATTTACTAGCCCACTGCTACAGCTGCCGACCCGATGGCTTGATGGGGGATCGGGAAGCCCCCTCCCCAGCCCTGACCCAGGCCATTAAAGCCGGAGTGCGCCTCGACCTGGGCCACGGCATTAATTTCAGCTTTGCCATCGCCCGTCGGATGATTGCCCACGGCCTCTGGCCCTACACCATCAGCAGCGATGTCCACGGTGACTTCACCACCCCCCATAACGATGCCACCCTCGACTACAGCCTCTGCGGAGCAATGTCGAAACTCTTAGGGCTGGGGATGCCCCTGGCAGATGCGATCTCTGCTGTGACCTGCAATCCAGCCAGGGTCTTAAACGCGGAAGACAACCTGGGAACGCTCAAAGCAGGAACCATCGCTGATATCACTATCCTGGCCTGGAGCAAGACTCCCCATGGCTTTTACGATACCCGGGGAGAAGAACTTGTCGTGAATCAGCCTCTGATTCCGGCGAGGGTCGTCAAGGGCGGAAAACTCTTGCAACCCCATCGGCGCCTGGTGCGGGATATTCCCCCCTACCGAGACTACGCCCATGCCGCTATGACCTGACCATCCCAGGCCACTCCAGTTAATCCTCCAGCTGTACCCGTCCCATACGGATAAAATCAAACACCCGGTTAATCAGATTCCGTTCCGCAGACGACAGGGATGTATCGCTAAATATCGCGGCGGTGAGTGCCAGATGATCGCGGCGGGTCAAAACCCCGCTCTGGATGGCGCTGTCGAGGACATAGCCCAGATTAAATTTTGGTTCTTGTTGGGCAGACGACACCATGATGACGATTCCTCAGCTAGCAGTGACGATTTTCAGGAACAGGCTTTTCAGGAGAAAAAGAGAATAGGTTCTGCCATGGAAGATGTAACTCTTGTTACGGAAATCCCTTAACCTCTCCTTAAAGCATGCCCAATTCCCCCAGGACAGGGGTTGAAGGTAAATAAAGCTTTCATGAAAGCAGGTAAAGCTTCAAATAAACCTGATGCATTTCAGGAACAAGCCTTGCAGTTCCATTGAATTCGAGGTTTCCCATGGACGCGAGGGAGCATTTACGGAACTCGGGGTCAGGATATGGCAATGCTTCTAGCCAATTTCACGGGTATTTCCGCCCGGGGTACCTTGTCGAATCCCTAGAGTTTCCCCAAGATAACAGTGATCTGAGTAAGAGAACCATGGAAATCTATCGCGTCCCGGCCTTTCAGGATAACTATATATTTGTTATTCATGACGCCGAAAACCACATTGCGGCAGTTGTCGATCCCGGTGATGCCAATCCGGTCCTGCACTGTTTGCAGGAGTTAGGGGCCAGACTAACCGCCATCTTTAACACCCATCACCATCTGGATCACATGGGCGGTAATCGGCAACTGCTGGAGCAGTTTCCCGATGCCGTTGTGTATGGTGGAGCGGAAGACCGGGGCCGGATTCCCGGGCAGCAGGTCTTCCTTAAAGAAGGAGACGAGGTCTGCTTTGCCGCCCGCAAGGCCAGGGTTTTCTTTGTGCCGGGGCACACTCGGGCCCACATCGCCTATTACTTTGAGCCAACGGAGGCTGACAACTGGGGTGAACTTTTCTGTGGCGACACCCTGTTTGCAGGGGGCTGTGGTCGCCTGTTCGAGGGCACTCCCGAGCAGATGGTGGATTCCCTCAGCAAATTGCGACAGCTGCCGGATCGCACCCGGATCTGGTGCGCCCACGAATACACATTGAAAAATCTAAGGTTTGCCATTACCGTAGACCCCGATAATGGGGCCTTACAGCAGCGATTGGAAGCCGTTAAGCAAGCCCGCGACCAAGATCAGGCAACGGTTCCAGCCGATCTGTCTTTAGAAAAGCAGACGAATCCGTTCCTGCGATGGGACTTTCCAGACCTCCAAAAAGCCGTTGCGGCAAAATCTCCGGTGCAAACCTTCGCTCGCCTCCGGGGCAAGAAAGATATGTTCTGAACCTTAACCGCTAAAATACCAACAGCGCAGTTAAGGAGCAGGACTGGTCATGATGCTCAAGTCTACGACTCGGCATATCCATATCTTTACCGCCACAGTGGAGCACAACGAATTAGTTCCCTGTGACGACAAACTCACGTTAGATGTTGACCCTGACAATGAGTTCAACTGGTCGGACGAAGCCCTCAAAGCCGTTTACGGAGAGTTTGACCGGCTGGTGGATGCTGCCGAGGGTGAAGACCTGACGGACTACAATTTACGCCGAATCGGCTCTGATCTGGAGCACTTTGTCCGCAAGCTTCTCCAAGATGGGATGATCAGCTACAACCTCAAGAGCCGCGCCCTCAACTACAGCATGGGGTTACCTCAGGTAGTGTCTGATGAAGCCGCGACGCCCTAAGGGCGATGAAGGTAACGTCCTGATGCGGTAATATCCTTCATAACTGTTTATCCAGGCATTTAGGACTGTGATCCAGTGCTCCAATCCTCATTGCCAAGCCTCATCACCGTTACCAGCTAGTCGCTGCCAAGCCTGTCAATTACCGATACACTATCGTTTTTTACTGGCGGTGGGTGAAGGGGCAAAGCATTTTTCACCCGGTTCTTTGGTGGCAGGTCGTTACCGAGTCTGGTCTGACAATATCTGGGTAGACACCCATCCTGAGGTCCCAGTAGTTCCCCCGGAGATGCTGCCCAGGTTTGTGGTGCCTTATTTGCGGTTGTCTGCCCTGCCGCACCATGCGCCACAGCCCTTTACGGTGCTTTTGCCCGACTCTGGAGCCTTATCAGAAACCCTTTTGTTGCTGGATAATGCCCCCGTTGGCAGCCGCATCACTGAGTGTGGGGAAATTGAACCTTTTCTGCTGCCCTCTTTAAATTCGGTGTGGTCAGAGGGCTCGGCCCTACGCCAGATCAACTGGCTACGACAGATCGCTCAGCTCTGGGAGCCCCTGGCTCAGGAGGGGGTGACCGCTACCCTGCTACGGATGGAGGCGATAGCCGTAGACCATGCCCTGGTACGACTATCTGAGCTTACCTTTGACGCCCGCAGTGAGCAGCCGGTAACCCTGGCCAAACTGGGGCAACAATGGCAGGCCCTCCTGCCCCAGGCCCAGCCAGACCTTCAGCCTTACCTGGAATGGGTCGTCAGAGCTTTGGTGCAGCAAGATATCTCGTCGGCAGGGGAGCTGGTGGCCGAACTAGATCAGGGTGTAAGAACCCTGGCCCAGGGGCTTTCGGTTTCAGTGGACTGGGTGGCCTACACCGATCAAGGGCCTGAGCGGCCCCGCAATGAGGATGCCTGCTATCCAGCCGGTCAACTCCACCAAACGCAGTTAGTGGGCCATGGGGGACAGGACATTCCCCTGCTGCTGGTGTGTGATGGCATTGGTGGCCATGAGCAGGGGAATGTGGCCTCAAAAACCGCTATTGAAGTGCTGATCCGGGAATTGCAGCCCCTGGCGAATCAATCTGCCCCCAGTCCCCAGGTGGTTGAAGACAGGATTCTTCGGGCGTTACACCTGGCTAACGACGCAATTTCAGACCGCAATAACGAAGAACATCGCTCTGCCCGGGCTCGCATGGGGACCACGGTGGTCCTTGCCCTGGTGCATTTTCCCTATGTATCCATTGCCCATTTGGGAGATAGTCGGGCCTATCGCATTAGCGATCGCACCTGCTACCAGATCACCCTGGATGATGATATTGCCTCCCGCGAAACCCGTCTGGGGTACACCCTTTATCAAGAAGCCCTGCAAATGCCCAATGGGGGAGCCCTGATCCAGGCCCTCGGGATTGGCGATTCAGCTCAACTCTATCCCACGGTGCACCATTTGCTGATAGATGACCCCATAGTCTTGCTCCTATGTTCTGATGGGCTCAGCGACTACGACCGGGTTGAAACCCTCTGGCGGCAATATATTTCTCCCTTAGTCCTACCCCAGGGCAATTTAGACTCCACCGGGCAAGAACTGATCCATCAAGCGAATCAGCTCAACGGCCACGATAATGTCACCGTTGGTTTACTACGATTTGCTTCAAAGCTATCTCCCGCCGGTCCGCTCCCCACGGCTTCCTTACGTCCCTCAGTTTCAGAGTTCTCTGGGTCCACTGGGGCTGGGCCATCAACCCGGTTGGTTACCTCCGGGAAGACAGCCGCCCAGGCTGGGCCTGGCGCCACATCCTCCAGGCAAACTACTCTGTTCTGGCCCCTGTGGGTGGGTGGTGCGGTTCTGGTCGCCCTGGGGGCCGCCGTGGCAGCCTGGGTCTACCAACTCCGACAGCCTCCAGCAACGGCCCTAGGGTCCTTAAGCCTGCCCCTGTCTCTGGTCAAAGTGCAGGAAAACAGCCTGGATGTGATGACCTGGGCGGTGGCAGAAGCCGTTGAAGTGGGTAGCTTCTGGCAAGCAGGCAACGCCACCCCCGTAAGGCGTCCCCCCATGCTGAGCCTGAGGTCCAGTCCGACCTCAGGTTTAGGGGCGGAGGGGGAGCCAGGTTCCCCAACCCAACCTTCGACAGCAACTTCTCTGGTTCCCACGGGCAGTATTCTTAAAGTAGTGAACCGACAAACTTTGACCGACGAAACTACCTGGGTGCGTTTACTGGTTTGCGCTATTCCTTCTGGGATATCCCTTGACCAGACGCCCCAAGAAACCGATGGAGCCGTACCCTTAACCGCCAACGAGCCGGACCTGAGTCGTCGTCTCGCGGCTCCGGGGCAGTCGGGTTGGGTTCTAGAACAGGATTTGTACCGTTCAACTACGCTCCTTCCTCAACCCACTGCAACCCAACGGGGAGATTGCATCCCTTAAGTAATTTCATCCTGGTTTTGCGGTTGCCTGAAATTGTCCTTGCCCAAGCCATGCCCGTGTCTGATTCGCTGACCCTCACCATTGCCATTGACCGCCTCAACCAATCCGACCCCAGTCATTACGCCATTTGGGTCCTGGAAAGCCCATTTCCTGGCGGGTATGCCCACCACGATCGCATTTGGGACAGCACCACGGCGAATATCTGGAGTAGCTGGCAGCAGTTTTTCTCGTTGCGGGAAATTCCCCAGGTTCCCCATGTGCCATCGGCCTACGTGCCCCGGTTCATGTTAGATGAATGGCTCGAACAGGTTGCCCCTGCCGTATCGGGTGGAGGCTATACCGGGCGATTGATGCAGGGACTGGGGGTGACCCTCTGGGACTGGTTATTTGACGGCCCCATTCGCCAGAGTCTTGAGCGCAGTTTGGGTATCGCCATGGGGCAGAACCAGGCTCTCCATCTCAAACTGGATATTCGCGCTCCCGAATTAATCGCCATTCCCTGGGAAATTATGCAACCCCAGCCGGGGCGACCGGCGGTTTCTTTAGATTCCCAGTTGCGCTTGAGCCGCACCACCAGTGCTGTCGATCCCCTGGTTCCCTTTGACCTGGATACTTCCCTGCGGATTTTGCTGGTGCTGGGCCAGGACGATGTCAATAGTGCCCCATCTGTTGCCCCTAGGGAGCCAGAGCTACAGCTTCCCCAGGAGGCGGAGGTCCTGAAAAATTTACTGGAACAGAGTGCGTCCCAGATCAGGCCCTGGGACTCCGCCCAGGTAGGTTGCCAGGTGCAAACGCTGATCGAACCCAGCCCCCAAACCCTGGCAAAAACCCTGGAAAACGGCTCCTTTAACGTCTTCTTTTACGCGGGGCATGGCGTTCCGGCACCGGATGGAGGCAGGCTATTCCTGCGGCAGGATTGCACCATGGGCGGCACGGAACTGGCCCAGGTGCTGACCCGCTGCCAAATTCGTCTGGCGGTGTTCAATACCTGTTGGGGAGCCCAGCCTGACCAGCAGCAGGCGATGGTGATTCCCCGCAGTAGTCTGGCGGAGGTACTGCTACACCACGGACTACCGGCGGTTTTAGCCATGCGAGAATCCATCGCCGATGAGGAAGCTTTGAGTTTTATCCAGGGGTTTGCCCAGGGGGTTGCTCAACGAAAAACCGTCACCCAGGCCATGGCCGTGGCCCGCCAGCAGCTGGTAACACTTTATCAGTTCAACCATCCCGCCTGGACCCTGCCGGTGCTATACCTTCATCCCCAGTTCGAAGGAGAACTCCTGTGCCCGGTGACGATGGATGTTACCCAGATTCCGGGGCAGACCTCGCCGCCCCGGCAAACTGGCATTTTGCGATGCTTAGATGATCCGAACCGGTGTTGGCGGGTGCAGGAGGGCATTATCCGCATTGGCCGCCTGCCCGACAATGACCTGGTGATTTCAGAACCCTGGGTGTCAAAATACCACGCCGAGATCTTTAGCCGCAGCGGAGCCGGTTCTTCCAGCGGGGCCGCTCATTATTACCTGAAGGACATGTCCCGGTTTGGGTCCTATTGGTTTGATGGGCAATCCTGGCAGTCGGTCCATTGGAAAGAAGTGCCGCTGGTAGCGGGCACCCGGGTGAAGTTTGGTAGCCTAGAGGGGCAGTTGATGGAATTTACCCTTGAGGGGCATTCACATAGTTGAAGATGGGGTTAAACATTTTCAGCAATTTCATCCTCCCATACGGAATCCTGGGGAACAGTTCTGTAGCTATGGGTGTTCGTTAAGTTACCGTCGGTGCATTCTGCTTTTACACTATGGATCAACTGTTTCCTCCGTCTACGTTGTCGTCTGAGTCGCCTATGTCTGCCGAACAGGATCTCCTTGCCAGCATTTTTGCTTCCGAGTCCCCCTATCCCTGGGAACCCACCAGCCCTGATGGAGAAGCCTACTTCAGCCACCTGGAGGCAGCACTGGAGAACGACCCTGGGGTCGATGAAGCCATCACCGCCGGATGGAGCCAGTTTTCGCAAGTATTAGAAACCCGGTGGGCCAGCGTCGACGCCTCCCCCACCGAGAGGGTACTGGCTGCCCTGCAGTCCGAGTTCCAGGGGCGGATGCCTGAAACTGTTCTGAGCACCATTGCCACTACGGCTGCAGCCCTGGTTCAGAGTGGTCGCCCCCTCGCCGAGCAGTTGGTTGAAACCGTTAAGTCTGTTCTTCCCGGTTGGGATACCGGTGATTTGGCGGTACTGGCCCGTCCCCTGGCCTATTCCCTGCGGGATGGGCGCGGTGAAATATTAGACTTAACCCTCCGTTCTGCTCCCCAGGCTGATTGGGATGCTCTCTCGGAAATTGAAAAGGCTCGCTTGAGTTTAGCCATCGCCTCAGTGGCGCTCAGCCGGGCCCAGGAAGAGCATTAGCCTACAACCAGGATGATCCCATCCGCGCCATGGCTCTAACCATCATTTTTTTTCCAATGGAGCATTGCCATCCCAGAAGGGAATGGGCACATTAAAAAGTAGAGAAGTCTGCCCTTTACTTCGTGAAGAGCCGTAACATTCTCTTAAGGTTTTGATGACATCCTGACTCCGGAAAGGCAATCATGGAACCTGGCGCTACCTCCTTTGCCCCATGGGACATCATGTGCACGACTGGTTTTTGAAACAACACGCCCGCTACCGCTACCGTCGGGCCCTTGACCACGTTCGCAAGGGCAATCTAGGGGTTGCCCTGGAAACCCTGCCCGATGCTTTAGACCATCACCCCTACCCGGCTGACATCCATATCACGTTGGGTAAAACCCACTGGCAGGCCGGACAGACCGATGCGGCGTTAACCCACTTTACCCAGGCCATTACAGAAGACCCAACCAATATTAAGGCCTACGGCAATCGTGGGCTGCTGCACTACCAGCGGGGGGAAGAAAGCCAGGCCCTGGCGGACTGGAACCGGGCGCTGGAGCACCAACCCGGCAATGCTTTGATTCACTATAATCGGGGACTGCTGTATCTGCGCCAGGAGCGCTCCCAAGAAGCCCTGGCAGACTTCGACCAGGCCATTGCCGCCAACCCCAATATGGCGGAAGCCTACCTGCACCGGGGAGATCTGCGAGCGTCCCTGGGGGACTGGGCCGGTGCCGTCCACGACTGGGAACTGGCCCTGTGTAATGACCTGAACCTATCCCAGGCACGCCACAAGCTGCAGGAAGCCAAAAAGGCCTACCGCGACTATGACCTTTCCCGTCGCCTGAAAGCGGGGCTAGAGTTTGACCGGGTGGAAGTGGAAGCCCAGCAGCAGGGGGACGAAATCCAGATTGATATCTACCGCCCCCTGGGGGTAGGGATGAACTATTTCTCCCTGCCGGATCAGGTGCGGGGGTTGCTTTCTAATTGGCAAATTTTGGGGGTACGGCGATTTCATATCACGGCCCGGGTGACCCAGCAGGATGTGGTGGAATGGCGGGGCACCTATGCCCTTTACCAGGGTCAGCCCTGCCCCCCGGCCCGCTGGCGCTCGGTGCTGCTGACGGCGTTTGTGATCTTTCCGCCCCTGGGAATTCCGGCCCTGGTGTATGCCATTAACCTGCAGCAGGCCTATCGCCGTGGAGATTACCTGACAGCCCTGCGAGCTTCCCGCACGATTCAGGCCCTGTGCCGGGTCGGGGGCATCATGACCCTGACCCTGATTACCCTGCTCACAGGATATTTGGGTTGCCAGTGGGCCTACGACTGGTTAACCACCCAGGCTGAAGCATCGCAGCTGGAACAAAATCCTTCCGTGAAGACCCAAAAAGATTTCAAGCTGGATGACTAGCCACTAGCTCGGGTAAATCCATCAGTTCGTATTTCTCGAAGGGCTGGTGAATCCAGGGGTTGTCTTCCAAATAGACCACATGGTAATCGGGCTTGATGATGGTGTGGGCCTTGTGCCATAGAACCGCCGTTCGCAGATCATCAATGTAGTAGCCGTACTTATGGTGCAGCCAGGCGATGGAGCGTTTCAGGCTATGACCTGAATCCACCAGGTCATCCACCAGGAGTACATGACTGCCAAGATTAGGCGTGGTCATGCTGAGGTCGCGGGAAAAGGTGATGGAACCTCGGGTGCGGCCATCGCCCCCCCCGTAGGAAGAGGTAGACAGAATCGCCAGCGGCACATCGAACAGACGACACAGGATATCCCCGATACGCAACCCCCCTTTGGCCAGACACACAATCTGGTTGAAGCTCCACCCAGATTCGTAGATTTGAATGGCAAGCTTTTCGATATCCCGGTGGTAATCTTCCCAGCTTACATAGTAATCGGCCATGGACACTGCAACCAGACACAACAGTTTGAATAGGGGAAATATACCAAGTTCAACCTGCCATCCGCAGCTTTTCCGGGCATAATCTGTCTCAATGCCCCTATCCCGAGAGTTCACCGGAGCAATCCACTCCGCTTAGTTTTAGGGAAAATGAGTCCGGGGATCTGGATAACAAGGAGTTTAAGCAACATCGTTTGATCTGGACCCGAGGGCGATTTAATACACTGAAGCACGCCTGTTCTGTCGTTTGCGAGTATCTCTGATGGCCCCATCCTCCAGTTCTGGCTCTGCCGGTCAATCTACCGTCAAACCCTTTTCGCTAGGGGGAAAGGTGGCCTTTGGCATGGGCGACATGGGGGCGGGGCTCACCGCCAACCTGATTGCCTTTTCGTTTTTGATTTTTCTAACCAACGCCGCGGGCATGCGACCCGGTGTGGCCGGGCTGGTGCTGGCCGTAGGCAAGGTTTGGGATGCGGTAAACGATCCCATCGTGGGCTATCTGAGCGATCGCACCGAAACCCGTTGGGGTCGCCGCTACCCCTGGATTGTGGCCGGAGCCATCCCCTTCGGCATCACCTTCTTCTTGATGTGGATTGTGCCGGGCATCAGCAGCCAGGCTGGTCTGTTCTGGTACTACGTGGTGGTGTCGGTGCTGTTTCAGGTGTTCTACACCATGGTCAACCTGCCCTACACCACCCTGACGGCGGAGCTAACCAAGGACTACGACGAACGAACGGAGCTGACGGCGTTTCGGTTGGGGTCGTCGTTGTTTGGTGCGATCGCGGCCCTGGCCCTCGGTCTGGTAGTCTCCCAACTGATCGAGGATGTGCGTCAGCAGTACCTGGTGCTGGGTGCCCTCTGTAGCGTTGTCTCAATCCTTCCTCTGATTTGGTGCGTCCTGGGCACCTATCCCTATGCTAAACAGCGGGGGGCACTGCATCCCGCTACCAATCCGGACGCTGCCGAGTCCCTGCCCTTTTTTCAGCAGGTGAAGATTGTCTTCACCAATCGGGCTTTCCTCTTTATTGTGGGAATTTACCTTTTCGCCTGGTTGGCTCTACAGGTCACCGCCAGCATCATCCCCTTTTACGCTACTTTTTGGATGGGCTTAGATTCTTACTTCCTAGCCGCCCTGCTGGTACAGGGCACCGCCATTTTCATGATGTTTTTCGTCAACCAGATCAGCCGCCGCCTGGGTAAACAAGAAACCTTCTACATCGGTATCGGCATCTGGATTATTGCCCAACTAGCTCTATTTTTTGTTCAGCCGGGACAAACCGCCTTCCTCTATCTACTCTGCGTCGTCGTTAGCTTCGGCGTCGCCACGGCCTATGTGGTGCCCTGGGCCATGTTGCCGGATGTGATTGAGTTGGACGAACTGCAGACCGGCCAACGACGGGAGGGCATTTTCTACGCCTTTATGACCCTGCTGCAAAAAATTGGTCTGGCGGGAGGTCTGTTTCTAGTCGGTGTTGCCCTGGAATATTCCGGCTTTGTATCTGAAGCTCCCCAGCAACCTGACTCTGCCCTGCTTGCCATCCGCACCTTCATTGGCCCAGTACCGATGGTGCTGTTAATTTGCGCGGTCATTCTGGCCAAGTTTTATCCCATTACCCGGCAGATGCACGAAGAAATTTTGCTAAGGCTGACAGAGCAGGGAAATCCTCCTGAAAAAGATGAAATTTAATGGAATTCTAAGGACTGTAGTAGTTCCAGGTCATTTTACTCCGACGATATAGAGGGCCTTCCCACAAACTTGGACGATCAGGGTTGGGATTAGGGGCTTGATTTTGATAAATCGTGATCTCATCATTGCTAACGGCAATAATTTCTTCCCGCCAGTCCCCTAGGATGTCTGCAACATAAAGGCGCTCAGCTCGATGGGGAAACTGAGCAACGAGCTGGCCGGTCATAGCATCAAAGATGCCCACATCTCCGGCTTCATGGCGTTCCTTCGCGACGATGTATTCTTTTTCGGCTCCCGTCCATTGAATTCGGTGAATTACCTCAAATCCTTTTTCAGTCCACCCTTCAGGACCGCGTTCTGACAATCGATAGCTGGCGATGACTTCGCCGCTGGAGTCTAATACGGTTAAATGCTGCGAGTCCTGTCCGCGAAACCACATTTCCAGTCCAGGACTGGTTGGCTCAAAATTGCCGGCGACAATTTTGTCGCCGTCAGCGTCCTCTGACCGTCGTCGGTGATCTGAGGTCCACAACGTTCCCTTCGAGTCAAATAAAATCACCCTTAGGTCGCCGGATTCTTCCGGCACCACCGCTTCCAAACCCGGGCGATTCGGGTCAATATCATCTACTGCCAGTGAGTCGACGTGGGGCCAGGCGGTATTTTCAATCCCCGGGTTGTGCAACTCCTGCCCATCGGATCCTAAAATCATTGCCCCAACCACTTCGTTTTTACCATCGCCATTGATATCCATGACTTTCGCAGAACCATGGGATAGGGAAATAAAGGCTTCGTTAGACCAGAGCGGTTTTGCTGCTTGGCCCTGGGTCAGCAAATCTTCAATCCGAAAGGCGACCTGTAGGGGATCGCGAATGTACGATTCGCGATCCCCTATGGTTGAGCGACTGGCCTGGAGCAGCAGATCCTGATCTCCCGCACCGCGAAAATTCGCTATGACGGCATGTTCCCAATGCCCCATGTAGGAGTCCACCGGGGGCAGATCGATCTGATAGTTGTCCGCTCCGGAGGCGGCGTCTAAAATTCGCAGTTGATTTTCTGCTGTCAAGTAAAGCAGCTCTAGCTTTTCATCATTGTCCACATCGCCAACTTGTACACCGGGGCCATGAAGCCCTGGTAGCCCTTCTGATTGGCTTTTACCGGTCAGCCAAATGTCGGCCTGCCGATCCCAAAGTGTTCCCTGGTTGGGGTTATAGGCGGCAATGTAGCCCGGTTGGGTCACTACGAGGTCGAACTCTCCGTTCTTATCCACATCAGCCGCAATCAGGCCACCAGCTTTGTCAAAGGCTTCAGGCAGCTTTAAGGAGATGGTTTGGGTGCCGACATCAACCGGCGGCATTTGAGCCTGGGCCGCATCGTTAATGGGTGTCGTTGGTAAGTGCCAGAGACGTGCCGAAGAGCAGCCTGCGGTGACTCCGGATAGACCAACGAATGTTGCAATATATGCCCACCGCTGAAGGTGCTGGGTTAGGGATCGAGTCATGGCGCTATTTGTCAGAACTTACTGTGAAGTAAGGGGAAACGGCAAGGCTTGGGATAGTATGTGGGGCTTACTACCATCGGGGGGTATGAGTTGAACTGGGTTAACATCTCACGGTGGCGGCCATTACTGAGCAGTAGGAAGGAGCTGTCTGGTGAGAGGTGTTATCCATGCATCGCTTTCGTTTGCCTTAAACCCGTTGAAAGGTCATTTCTTTCACGCTGAGATCCTAGCGCTGGGAGATATTACCCTGGGCTATTTACCTGTACCTGGAACCATACAAAATCTATAAGGTATTATTAAGAGTCTTACAGTCTTGTCTAGTACTACAGCTGCAGATTTCATAAATAAACGATGGAACGCCTATGGCTTCGTCGTCTTCGCTCCAAGATATGTATCAAAACCAGCCTTGAAACCCTTATTCTGCCGTGAATTACAGTGAATTACAACTGTAGTACTAGAGGGGCTCATTTGCTAAACCACCACCGCTGCCGTTACCCGTTCTGACTCAATCTGGTTCATAAACGTGGAATAGGTTAGCAAGGCCAGCAGATAGCGGGGGTCGCTAACAGAGTTCCCATATTAGACTTAATCTGTGACCAGTCTAAGGGGGAGCTTAATCCCTTCAAGAGGGTTCCCGAGAGCCTATGAAATTCGCTGACCTGTCGCCAGAGGCACTGGAGAAGATCCGTGCCGTGCGCTATGACCACATTCTAGAAAAACATGAGGGGCCAGAACGCTGGGAAAGCACCCTGAAATACTATGAACTGGAGTTTCTTGATGTTGACAAGCATCCAGTACTGCTACCGGTCAACCGAGAACACCATCCCAACATCACGATTCTGCGGAAGATTTGGAGTACCGACAGTAACTCGCTAACGCTGTTTCTCAAAGACACCACCTTTGGGGACGAATGGTATGAGGCAGGTTATATGGCGGTGTGCGATCGCATCGCTGGTGAGCCGTTTTACCTGGCAGTGGTTTACCATGAGTGGTTCATCATTGAACCTGCTTCGGTTTTTGAGGGAGCTGGAGGCAGTCAGTAAACCAATCAATCCTGTTGAAGCTGCACGTCTTCATAAATCTGCTCGATGGAGCACTCAAAGCTGACGCTCTCTAGTTTGATGGTATCTCCAGCCTGGTAGGGGTAGTAGAGCCACATGCGGCCTTCGCCCCGGCGGTAAATTTCCACATAGATTTGGGTAGAGCTGACCAGCACGTACTCTTGCAGACTGGGCAGGGTGCGGTACTCCTGGAATTTATCGCCCCGGTCGGTGGCTTCGGTGCCAGGGGAAAGCACTTCAATAATGAGTTTAGGATACTGGATGGCGTTGAGGGCGGTTTTGTCGCGTTCGTCGCAGCTTACCACCAGGTCGGGGTAGCGGTAGATCGGCGGGGCGACATTAACTTTAGCATCAGCGATATTGATGCGGCAGCCCTGGGCACGCACCTGGGGCTGCAGGGCGGTGAGTAGGTTGATGGCAATGTCGTTGTGGGGCAGGGTGCCGCCGGTCATTGCAAAGACCTGGCCGTTAACATATTCGTAGCGAAGCTCCTGGCGGGGTTCCCAGTCCAGGTAGGCTTCGATGGTCATGGCTGGCAGTTGAGGGGTAGCAATCATGGGGCGAATGGCACTGCATCAAAGTTGGCGGGCAGTGCCCACCTACAGCTTTCATTATGGGGTGGATCTGTCCTGCTGTTATGACTGATCGAGAGGGTGTATTTCCCCGGTGGGGTCGGTGGCTCATGTCCACTTGGGTTCATCTAAGTGCCTACTTCTTATTTGCTGTAGCTTTTCCCGCGGTGTTTCAACCCCTGGTCGTGCTCCTGGTACTAATCCGCATTGGGCTGATTCCTGCCCTGCGAGGTCAGATCATCTTTTTCACCCTGTCGCTGGCAGCTGTGCCGATGCTGGGTTTGGGCATTGCTTTACCCTTGCGGATCTACGGATGGGATATGCCCCCTTTTCAAATGTGGCTGTTGCTCGAAGGGGTAATCGCCATAATTGGCGCTTTAGGAACAGTCGCTTTAACTACCTCGATTAACAACCTGCCCCTGTCCATTGGGGTACGAATGCTCATCGGGGCTATCTATTCCCTGATGACGTTATCGTTGATGGCTTACCTTTGGAGCTTTAGCACTGAGAACTCGCCCTGGCGGTTAATTGGCATAGGGTTAGCCTTATTGGCCTGCTGTATCAACTGGGTTGCCTGCATTGATGAAGGGGTGCTCCTCAGCCAATACAACCCGAACCACGTGCGCCTGCTGATAATCGTGATTGCAGTCGCCGGGATTGCTCTGGGATATGACGTACATCAACAGTTGTTTTAAGCTGGCTGAGTTTGCTCATTCACCTGTTTAATCGCAGCCTTCCAGGTGCGGGCACTGATGCCGAAAGCCTCGCGTACATCGGCGACGGTTCTGTACTCTTTTTTCAATTTAGATTCTGTCCACGCTTCCCCCTCAGCCGAGGGGTGGGTTTTACCCGCCAAATCCACCAGCTGCTTCTGGGCCTTCAACAACCTGACCTGCCGCTCCAGCCGGGTCACGGCCAGCTCATCCAGCCGCTGCAGCTTTTCCTCTGCTTCCACATAGGTGTCATAGTCCTGATTTTCCAGGGCTTGCTGCCGCTGGGTCAGCAGCGCTTCCACGATGGGAGTCAGGTTTGCCACCGGTTCTTTCTCCCCAGCTTCCAGCTGGTTTACTCCCATGCCCTCATAGGCTTCCGCCAGCGCTTCCAGGGTGGTGGAAAACATCTCTTCCTGGGCTTTGGCCGCTTTCACCGTTGAAACCCCCGCTGCAAAAAGGTTCTGCTTAATAGACTCAAAATCTTGCTGCCGATCGGCCCGTCGCCTCATGACTCCACCCCCGTATAGTCCTGCTCTAGTTGATCCAGCAGAGTGCGGAACGACTCGGGCAGGTCAGCCCGCAGCTCCAGGCTGACATCCTGATAGGCCCTGGCCAGATCCGTCATATCCTGGTCGTATTCCGTTTGCAGGGCACCCACCTGCTGGTAGGCTTCTCCCAGCTTATCGGTGGTGAGCTTGAGCTGCTCCATCACTTCTCGGTTCTGGGCGGTCAGCTTCTCCACCTGGCGAATGGCCCGGTTGCGCTGCATGGTCATGTTGCCCAGCCGCCCCCGCATGGAATTGCGCGACTTGATGGCGTTCATCAGCCGCTGCAGCAGGTTCTCGTTTTCCTTTTTGTGCTTTTTTGCCTTAGCGGATGCCTTTTCGGCCTCTTCCTTCTGTTTGGCCAGCTCGGCATCGGCGGTTTCCAGCTGGTTCCACAGGACATCCACCTGCTTGCGGCGGCTTTCCAACTCTTCCATCTGCTGGGCCATGTTGTGGTGGTGCGCCAGGGATGCCGATACTGTGCTCTGGGAGCGATTGAGATTTTTCATGGTCGTTTTGATCCTTGCCAGGCCCAGGGGCTTGCTTTTCCATTAGGAGGGTGCCCCAATACCGAAGGCAGTCCTACCTTACTCATTCATCCTCACGTCGCCAGATCAGAAATTGACGGGTCTTTCATCAAGACTTCATATCTGCGGAACTGCCATGCCATTGTTCGCTGTAACCTGCCGACAAATCCGGTGGATTTAGAACAACGGGAAGGGCGAGTTCACCGTTATAAGGGCCATGCAGTGCGTGAGAATCTGACGTTACAATATGGCACTCCTGGGATTGACCGGGTAGCAATGGATCCCTGGTAGTGGCTGTTTGATGCGGCGATTGCTGACCGCTTGGAGGAGGTCTCAGACAGTGAACGCCCGATGTAGACATGAATGTCACTGAATTAAGCCTCGTTATTTGCGCTCTAACG
>CAZPYG010000101.1:0-17678 GCA_964590465.1 uncultured bacterium
GCCACGGGTGGGTTTGGTCAGGAATTAGCCCGTCAGTTATTGCGTCAGGGAAGCCAGTTGATTTTAACCGATCGATCTGAGGCGCAACTTAAGGCCCAGACCGATGGAGTGCCGATGCAGGGACCGGGGAAAGTGGTGGCTTGTATGGCAATGGACTTGTCCACCCGGGAGGGCTGTGAGGCCCTTTACAGGGAGACTCAGCAACTAGGAGTTGCGGTGGATGTGCTGATCAACAATGCCGGGCTCGCTCTTTTAGGGAACATGGTCGATCTGCCCCAGGAAGAATGGGAAAACCTGATGCAGGTTAACCTGCTCACTCCCATGCGCTTGAGTGCCTGCTTTGCTAGCGAAATGGTTGCCCGGCGGCAGGGGCACATCGTCAATATTGCTTCCCTGGCCGGATGGATTGCCATCCCCGGGTTGGCCACCTATGCGGCCAGTAAATTTGGCTTGAGGGGATTCAGCGACGCCCTACGCCAGGAAGTCGCTCCCTACAACATAAGAGTGACGACCGTTTACCCTTTCTTCAGCCGCACCCCGATTCTGGCATCTCCTCGCTATGGGGCTTTTGCCACGGATGATCGAACCCTCAGCCCCGCCCTCACCACCGACCCCGCAAAAATTATGGCTCGCACCATCCGCGCCATCGAGCGTAACCAGACAGAGGTATTTCCCGACCCCTACGCCTGGGGCGGGCATTTGTTGAAGCGTTATGTCCCCGTCGTGCCTGCCTGGCTGAGTCGCCGGCCCGGTTAGGTCAGAATGAAGGATAGGGGGAAATAGGTGAATGAAACCTTGTCCAGGCTTAGAAGTGTAGTTTTAAAGCTACAGGTTTCAAGCGGGACTTGGTATAGATCCTGAGCTGGAAAATAGTTACATCTCTCGATAGAGTAGGATGCCTGAGGCAAAATCCTTCAGAATAGATTTGGGGTAATGATCGGGGTATCCCCCGGTGCCAATCTGACCTTAGTTAGGATATGAGTATGAGTCAGCAAGACAACTTTGTT
Organism: uncultured bacterium; assembly: GCA_964590465.1. GTDB lineage: Bacteria > Cyanobacteriota > Cyanobacteriia > Phormidesmidales > Phormidesmidaceae > CAZPYG01. The sequence continues at coordinate 1,008 of CAZPYG010000101.1, forward strand.
GGGGGTTTTTTAGTGGGGACCGTGGTTGGCGGTGTCCTGGGGGGAGTTTTGGGCGCCCTGGCGGCTTCTCGGATGCAGGCTTCAGCCAATAGATCCGAGTCCCGCTTGACGGCGAATAGCGAAAGCCTGGGCTTTGGCGAATTTGACGAAACGACCGAAGAAAGTATGGAAGTAGCGCGTCTGGGGCTGGAGGCGAAAATTGCCCAATTAAACGACGCCATTGACGATGTGAGGCAGCAATTGGGAGGCATCAACGGCCATACGGAGCATAGCAAGTAACCAATTCGTTACACTTAAACTGACAACTCTTGACTAACCATGTATTGTTGGTAGCGACTACAGCCGAGGTCTCCAGATGGACATATTGGTACAAACCCTTTCTACTTTTCTATCGATTTACACGATTCTGCTGATCATTCGTATTCTTTTGAGCTGGTTCCCAAATGTGGACTGGTTGAGTCCTCCATTCTCGGTGCTGAGTCAGCTCACTGACCCTTACCTAAACATTTTCCGGTCAATTATTCCTCCCCTGGGTGGTATTGACCTGTCACCGATTCTGGCGTTTCTGCTGCTGTCGTTTGTGCGGCAGGGGATTGTTGCGATCGCAGCCGCAACTGCGTCTTCCTACGCTTACTTTTAAGTCAAGAACCCCTGACACGCTTGGATAATTCTGGTTTTGACCCGCACTAATCCTGGCAAATTCCCCCCCATGGGCCGCCAACATGACTGATAAATAGGAATTTGTGAACAGGGCTGAGACATTTAACGTCTCAGCCTTTTTAGTTTGCGGGTACCATGCCCAGGACTATGACGACCAAGGGGGTGGAAGTCCCGCAGGGTAAGGTCGTGGTGGTTCCAGTGGTCAATCAAGGCCTGGGTAAAAATCTCTATGCCTATGCCTAAGCCAGGTTGGGAGGAACAACACCCCCCTGCTTTGACCGTAGTTGGGTTTGAATTAATGCCTCCACATCCTGACGGCGTACTTCAACTCCCTGGCCTCCCTGACCTGGCTTTTCGAAGAAGATGACGCTATCCACCGGTTTCATGGCCAGCATTTGAAACAGAATGTGGATCACGGGTATGGGGATGGCCATCACCTGGGGGTCTTTCACCGAAACGGGACCCGTTGCCGCCTCATTTAGAGAAGGATAGGCATAGACGATGTTTTTCTTAACGTCAGGCTGATTGCGGCTACTGAGGGTTGTCATCACCCACCCCTGCTCCAGATTTTGCAAGATATAGTATTGCTTGTGTTGCAGCTGGCCTGCAATGGCCTTAAGGGTAGGAGCAATGGCCTCAACCGCATCAGCTGTTACGGTACTCCCGCTAGCCCCCTGAGTTAACTCTGAAATTTGGGTGTCAAGATCCATCATTACTGTTAAATTATGCCGTCAGTCGCGTCCAGTCTTAACTCTATCGCAGGCGACAGGCTTCATTCTGATTTTTACCACAGGGAGATTACTGAAATTTACGCAGAAGTGTTAAGGTAAACGTTAAGGGTTTGCAACTTTTAACACCTCCAGATCGTCAGTAGTCCTAACTAATACATCGTTGGCAACCAGCTTGTCACGGGTAGCATCCGCCACTTCGTCCGATTGCAGCTCAATTGAATCCTGAACGTCGCTTCACCTTCCGTGTAGCATTCTGAGGAAATTGGTTTGACTCAGGGTATCTGTCTAGCCAGTGTGGATGCACTGCCAAAGTCTTTATATTTAAAACTAAAGGATGCCACCAAAGCTCCTGATCGAGTTTGCTGGAGTGTCGCGAGGCGTTTAAGCGCCGAAGTGCAGCGCATCTGCAGGGAAAGCGATCGCATCAGAAACTCCGGTGATGTCACCAACTGGGCAAGGTCCTTAGGGCAACATCGTTTAGATCAGTGTTTAAAGTACTACAACCTGGGCTCCCACCAGGGCCGGGTCGAACTCCACAGCACCCTGAGTGCCATTGTTTACCGATACATTACCCCGCCCCAGGTCCAAACGAGTTATCAGGCCCGGTTGGGGCTGATTGAGGATTTCCTCCAGGGGTTTTATGTGGAATCCCTCAATGCCTTTCGGCGGGAAAATGACCTACCAGAGCGCTACCAACCCCGTAATTTGCTCGAATTAGCCGAGTATATGTCCTTTTCCGAGCGCTACGGTAAGCGACGTATTCCTCTGCCCGGGCACCGTAGCCAGCAGTTAATCATCCTTCGGGCCCAGACATTTTCCAGACAACAGCCCCCTGAAGTTGCCATAGACATTGAGCAAGCCACTGACTTTGGAGGGGATGGCGAAGATACTCGTCCTGCCGCGTCTCACCAACGGGTGCGGGAAGAAATGATTGCCCAAAACGAAGACTTACCGGAAAATTCCCTGCGGGGGCGAGTCATCGAAGAACTGTTGACCTACCTGCGGGAGCGTAACCAGGATGAATGCGCCGACTACTTTACCCTGCGGTTGTTAGACTTACCCACCCACGAAATTGAGGATCTGCTCAGGGTAACTCCCCGCCAGCGGGACTATCTGCAGCAGCGGTTCAAGTATCATCTCTTCAGGTTTGCCCTATCCCACCATTGGGAGTTAGTCCATGAATGGTTAGAAGCCGGGTTAGAGAAAAATCTGGGCCTCACCCCGAAACAGTGGGAAACCTTCAACCAGCAGATTACAGAGAAACAAAATAAGTTACTGGCCTTAAAGCAGCAAGGGTTAACCGATACAGAAGCCGCTAAAATCGTGGGGTTAACTCAAACCCAGTTTCAAAAGCAGTGGACTCGGCTCTTGGAGCAGGCTTGGGATATTCGAAACCTTTAATTATCCGGATTGGGTGAATCAGGCTATGAATAAAGACTCAGATATCACAAGGGACATCCTGCTGAGGCTTCTATTTGAACCCGTTCAACAGGTTGACCCACCATCAGGAGATATTCGCCGCCCCACTGGTTTTGCTGAAGGCATAAAGGACTATTCTGGGGCTGTTAACAGGTCACCTGCGGAGCCTGATTTGTCTGGCCTAGATTCATCTGCCGTGACCGATCCGGAGCATCTCATTTCATCCGACCACCTAAACCCTGTAATTGACTCTGGAGAAGAAACCGTCGTGCAAACCCATTTTGAAGCTTTACTGAAGCGTCGGCTACGTCAAGAAATAGAGTCCCGTCCACCGCTGTTTCCCTGGGAAAAAACTCTACAAGACTATCCCGATGTGCTTAGCAATGAAGCCGGATTAAACACCCTCTGGCTCGATCATTTGCGTGACCTAGAGGTTCCCTCATCCCTGCCGGAAGATGTCCTGGCCGAGTTGTTTAACCAGTGCCAGCGGGCCGCTTACCATACCCAGCAGGCAGGACTGCGCCTGGTGGAGGCGGTGGAAGCCCTTTTTCCCGACCAGCCTCAGACCCTGGAAAACATTGCTGGTCTGGTGACGCGGCCTGCCTATCGTTCCAGCCAGGCCCAAACCCTGGATCGGCTGGATTATGAAACGGCCTCTCCCCATCAGCAGATTGCCCTCTCGATGATGGCGGCCCAGAGCATTTTCGAGGCGCTCACCCTGAAGCTTTCCTCTACCGCTCCCACCACTCAAAAGCAGTGGCTGACCGCTGTCGGCACCCTGACGGTAGATGCTTCTTACCAGGCCAACCGGACTCCGCAACTGGAGGTCAAAGCGAATTTGCCCGATGTCGGGGCTCTGTGCTTTACCGTGGGTGACGAGGTCATCGAAACCCATCGCAATGGCCCGGGAGAATTAGTGGTTCACCTTGACGCGCCCCCGGTAAACCAGGTCGCCACCCTGGACATTTCCCTGGGAGAAGGCACCGCCTGTCCGATTCAGTTTCAGGTACTGGTGGAATAGCTTTGAACCCTGGGCTAGCATAGTAGCGACCTCTCAGGAAGTACTGCTATGGTGACTATCCGCCAGGGAATCGCCGCCCGCCTGGTGCAATCAGCTCCCCCTGCGGAGGTGGAGAATTCTATTCTGCTGCGGGTTCTGGTACAGGTGCTGGTCACCCTGGGCATCAGTTCTGTGGCGGTCGCGGCCGCCGGTGTCACCGATACCTCCCAATGGAATCTTTTAGCGATTCCTCTGAGTGCTTTTGCAGCCTGGTTCAGTTGGAAACGGCGACGGAACCGCAACGTCGCCGTTAAATTTTTCATAGCTATCGGCATGCTGATGGCCCTGGCGGTATTTTTTCAGCGGTTAATCGAACAACCGGGCGACACCCGTATTGTGTTGGCTGAGCTGCTGATTCAGCTGCAGGTGCTCCACAGTTTTGACTTACCCCGCCGTAAAGACCTCGGCTACTCTATGATCATCGGTCTGATCTTGCTGGGGGTAGCGGCAACCATTAGCCAGACCTTAGTCTTTGCACCGTTGTTGCTGGTATTTTTGGCGGTGGCTATTCCAGTGCTCATGCTGGATTATCAATCTCGTCTAGATCTGCGGGGGATATCTCTGGGGCAGGTTAAATCCTGGTCGTCAGCCCGACGATTAGCGGGAATTCTGGCCCTGACCCTGGGGCTGGGGATGCTGATTTTTCTGTTTTTACCCCGCCTTCCGGGCTACCAGATTCAAAACTTTGCGGTGAGTTCGACCATCGAAACTGGCGAGGATTTTTCCGGGCAAACCATTATCAACCCCGGCTATGTCGGGGGTGATACCGGCACGGAAGGGGAGGACGGATTTGGCAGCAATGGTGACGCTTCCTCGGAGATTAACGAGAGCGGCAAACTGAGCGGCCCTGGAGTCATAGACACCACTTCCTACTACGGCTTCAACCGGATTATGAACCAGAACCTGCGGGGAGAAATGACACCCCAGGTGGTGATGCGGGTAAGATCTCAAGCCCCCGGCTTTTTCCGGGTCCTGGCCTTTGACTACTACAACGGCCAGGGATGGGCGATTTCTCGCAACGATGATGTCAACATTCTGCGGCGGTCGTCTTTTTCTTACCGAATTTTGCTCCCCCGTTTTCCTAGCCTCAGTCGCGACCGGGAGGTGGTGCAAACCTATACCCTGGTGCAGGATTTTCCGAATCTGATTCCCAGCCTTTACCAGGCAGAGGAAATCTACTTTCCCACCCGGGAAATTGCCATTGATCCCGAGGGGGGGCTGCGATCTCCCGTTGGCCTGTCAGAAGGGTTGACTTATACCGTCATATCGGATGTGCCCTTCCGAGATCGCACCGCCCTTGGGCAATCTTCCACCGACTACGGCAAGACCGTTAAAGAACACTATCTACAAGTACCTGAAGCGATTCAGGGTCGGGTCCGGGCTCGGACCGAGGAATTTCTGGCCAACTCCCCTGAGCCCCTGGACAACCCCTACGAAAAGACCCTCTTTTTAGCCCAGGCCCTGAAACAAAACTATACCCTGCAGCCAGATATTCCCTTCTTCGACAGCGATCAGGATTTGGTCGAGACCTTTCTGTTCACCACCGAAGGGGGTTATCCTGACCACTTTTCCACGGTGCTGACGGTAATGCTGCGTTCCATTGGCATTCCGGCTCGGGTGGTGACCGGCTTTGGTCCTGGAGAGTTCAATCCGTTTACGGGTTTCTACATCATCCGCAATACCGATGCCTACGCCCTGACGGAAGTCTACTTCCCGGAGCATGGCTGGTTTGCCTTTGACCCGATTCCAGGCCATGAACTGTTACCTCCCAGCCTCCGGGAAGCAGATACTTTCAGCACCCTAAGGCAGTTCTGGAACTGGATCGCCGGTTGGTTGCCTTCCCCTATGGTGGGCTTTGTGGATGGCGTAATGCAGTTAGTCACCCAGGGTTTAGTTAAGTTAGTGCAGTTGTTTAACGGTTTACTGCGGCTCGGTTGGGTCGGCATCGTGATTACCCTGGCCGGGGTGACGGCCCTCGGGTTTGTTGCCTGGCTGGCCTGGCTGGGGCTGCGTCAGGGATGGCGGCGGTGGCGGCGGCGGCAACTGCCCCCCACCGAGCGGCTCTATCAACAAATGGTAGATAGTTTCACCCGCCAGGGGGTTCCCAAACGGGCTTCAGAAACCCCCCTGGAATATGGCCAGCGCCTTTACAGTAAAGTAAAAGCTCACCAGGCCCAGGCCGCAAACGAAATCGCCTATGCCTACGTTCGCTGGCGCTATGGCGGTGAACCGCAAAATTTACCCTACCTGAACGAAAAATTGAGGATGATTCAGCGTCCGCAGCCCACAAAACGGCAACCGACTTCCCCCTGAAGATTCAGAGAGAAGCCGGTTGAGTTCTGGCAGGGTTGTCTCGGTTGTCCCGGGGGGCAGAGGTCTGAACTCCCTGGGACTTTAGAAACTAACCCCCTAGCTAGCTTTACTCGAGACGGGTTTACTCTGGCGAGGACGTCGCCGTCGGGACCGATTCGATTTATTGTCTGACCGCTTTTGGGTCAGGGAAAAGGAGGGTTCATAACCGGGCACGATGTCCTGGGAAATGGGACGCTCTAGCATCTGCTCAATTTTCTTCAGCAGGTGGACTTCGTCCCCACAGATTAAAGAAACCGCCCGTCCTTCATTGCCAGCCCGACCGGTGCGACCGATGCGGTGAACGTAGTCTTCGGCCACGTTGGGCAAATCAAAGTTCACCACGTAGGGCAGCTGGTCAATATCCAGTCCGCGAGATGCCACATCAGTCGCCACCAGTACCCGTACTCGCCCCTGCTTAAAATCTTTCAGGGCTTTAGCTCGCGCCGCCTGAGTTTTGTTGCCGTGGATGGCGGTACTCTTGAGCCCGTCTTTGGCTAATTGCTCAGCCAGGCGATTTGCTCCATGTTTGGTACGGGTAAACACCAGCACCTGTTGCCAGTTGTGAAACCCAATCATGTAGGACAGCAGTTCCCGCTTCCGATGACGATCCACCGGATGCGCCACCTGCTCGACCCGTTCAGCCGCGGTATTACGGGGAGCTACCTCAATCAGGGTAGGCGACTGTAGCAAGGTATTGGCCAAATCTTGAATGGCTTTGGAAAAGGTGGCGGAGAACAGCAGGGTCTGGCGCTCTTTCGGCAGGGTTGCCATAATTTTGCGAATGTCATGGATGAAGCCCATGTCGAGCATGCGATCGCATTCATCCAGCACCAGTACTTCGACGTTAGATAGGTCAAGGGTGCCCTGGTTTAAATGATCCAACAACCGACCGGGAGTGGCCACCACCACGTCTACTCCCTGGCGTAGCTTGCTGATTTGGGGACCAATCTTCACCCCTCCATAAATCGCAGTAGACCGCAGGGGGGAATGTTTGCCGTAGGTTTTGACGCTGGTCTCCACCTGCACCGCCAGTTCTCGGGTGGGGGTAAGCACCAGGGCTCTCACGACCCGCCGCCCTTTAATGGGGCGTTCTTTGCTAGAAGATCCGGTTAACCGCTGCAGCAGCGGCAGGGTGAACCCGGCAGTTTTGCCGGTGCCGGTTTGGGCGCTAGCCAAAATATCTTGCCCGGCCAGAACTGCCGGAATCGCCTGCTGCTGAATCGGGGTCGGCTCGGTATAGCCCTGTTCAGCGACAGCGCGAAGAAGTTCGGTGCTGAGACCGAGAGATTGAAATGTCATAAAAGCTGTTTGCTCCGAATGATGCCCCTACCCCAATTCAATGTCTGGGCCCAGTCTAAGAGCAAAAGTTGTTTAGGTTTGAAGCGTCCAGGGACGCGGTTCAAAGGTCAGTAGCAGACCGGATTGTACCGACAGAATCCAATAGTAACAAAAATTTAACCATTTTTCCCTTACGGTATGGTGTACCCAAACTATCTAGACAGCCTATGAAGACATTGCAATTCAGTAATGGTGACCCAATGCCTATCCTCGGCTTGGGAACCTGGAAATCGAAGCCCGGCGAAGTTTATGAAGCGGTTAAGGCAGCAATTCGCCTGGGCTACCGTCATATTGACTGTGCCCGCATCTACGGGAATGAAGCAGAAATTGGCCAGGCCCTGGCTGAATGCTTTCAGGAGGGCCTGGTCTCCCGGCAGGACCTGTGGATTACCTCAAAACTATGGAACGACTCCCACGCCCCCGAGCATGTCCAACCAGGTCTGGAGGAAACCCTTGCAGACTTGCATCTGGACTATCTGGATTTGTTTCTCATGCACTGGCCGGTGGCGCTGAAAAAGGGAGCCAGCTTCCCCCTGTCTGCAGAAAAAATGGTTTCTCTGGATGACATTCCCCTGGCAGCCACCTGGGGAGCGATGGAATCCCTAGTAGATAAAGGACTGTGCCGCCACATCGGGGTGTCTAATTTCAGCCTGCCAAAACTCAAGTCCCTGATGGAGGAGGCCAAGCTCAAGCCCGAGATGAATCAGGTTGAGCTGCATCCTTACCTGCAGCAGAATGATCTGCTGGAATTCTGTCGGCAGAATGGTGTCCACATGACCGCCTACTCGCCCCTGGGGTCCCCTGACCGTCCCGATAGCTTGAAGGCCGAAGATGAGCCCGTCCTGATGGAAGATCCAACGGTGGCTGAAATCGCCCACCGCCACAACATCTCCCCCGCTCAGGTGCTGATTGCCTGGGCCATCCATCGAGGCACAGCGGTCATTCCTAAATCGGTCAATCCCAAGCGCATTGAGCAGAATCTGGCGGCGGCAGAGGTGTCCCTTCCTGAGCAAGACCTGGCGGAAATCGCTAAACTCGATCGCCATCGCCGCTATGTAGACGGCACCATTTGGGTAGTCGAGGGGGGGCCCTACAGCCTGGAAAATTTGTGGGATAACTAATCCGCTATGCAGGCCAGAATCGCCAGCGACTGACTCCCCCGGCTGGCCGCCATTGGCAGCATTCCTGTAGTCAATTCAAAAGTCAAGTCAGACCTCACCAAATGGTATCGCCAAAAGCCCTTTGGGAATACTAAGGTAAAGCACTTCAGGAACTGCAAATGCTATGCCAGCCGTTATTTTCATTAGTCTATTTATCCTGATATTTACGGCCACCGTAGCGTTTTTTCTTGGCACCAATAAGCAGCGCACAAAAGCAATAAAGGTCCTGGCCAAAGAGCTTGATTTTCAGTTTTATCCTGAAGGCAGCGATAGATTACCGCCCTTGCTGACCCAGCTTGATTTTTTAGAAGAAGAAGACTTTTATGCCGAGGCTAATGGAAACTATTTGGTTCTTTATCCTACTGGTCAGGGCATCCCTCAGCAACATACAGTCTCTATGCAGAATGGGCAGGATTATGCCGAAAGTAGGTTTCTGCAGCCAGAGGAAATCCCCCTATTCTTAGAAACCAGTACGACTTTTCTAAAGCTCCTGCGAGGCAACTAATCCCGCTGGGCTCAGTCCTGACGACACCCATAGCTTCCCGGCTCCCCGGCCATAGAATAGCTAAAAATCATGTTCCGGCTAGGACTCTGCCGTCGCTCTCCGACCCCTCAGGGAAGACACTGAATAAATCGCCAAGGCCACCCAAATACAGCCAAAGGTAACTCCATGGGCCGGGGTAAAAGGCTCATCGTACAAAAATACCCCAAGCCCCAATGCAATAGATGGCGCCAGGTATTGAAAAAAGCCCAGGGTCGAAAGCCGCAGACGTTTGGCGGCATTGTTAAACCACAGCAGCGGCATGGAGGTGGCAACTCCAGCCCCCATAAACAACAGCGTTTTTACGGGAGTCTCGCCAAAGTGGCTTTGGCCCTGGGCCGCTAAATAGCTGACAAATAACAACACCACTGGGGTAATCAGCAGGGTTTCTACGGCCAGGCCCACCAGGGGCCCTGCCTGGACCACTTTGCGCAGCAGACCATAGAAGGCAAAGGTCAGGGCCAACCCCAACCCGATCCAGGGCACAGACCCCAACTGCCAGATGAAGTAGCCTACCCCCATGGTCGCCAGCAGTACCGCGGCCTGCTGCCCTCGCCCCAGCCGTTCTTTGAGGAAAATGAAGCCCAACAGCACCGTCACCAGGGGATTGATATAGTACCCGAGGCTGGTTTCGACCACGCGATCGCTATTCACCCCGTAAATATAAAGACCCCAGTTGCAGCTCAGCAGGGTAGCCGTCAGCAGCAGCACCCTGACTTGCTGGGGAGACCTGAACAGGGCCCTCAAATCGGGCAATCGCCGCTGCACCAGTAGAATTCCGCAGAGAAACACCGCTGACCAGATCATGCGGTGACTCAACACCTCGACCGCCGGGGTTTTATTGAAAAATTTCCAGTAGATTGGCAGCAATCCCCAGGCCCCATAGGCCAGAACGGCATACAAAGGGCCGGATTGAGGATCCGTGGAACTTTCTGGCAGTGGGGTTTTGGAGTGCGACAAGACCAAGTCATCCAGAGTAGGACAGCTATCTTAGCCTATTCTTCGATCTCATCCGTCGTCTGGCATTAAACCACGAAGGTTTCAGGACTTCGCCTGGGACCGTCGCTGCTCAAAATAGTGCTGATGCTCTTCTGAAGCGAGCCAAAAGGCGCTGGCTGGTTCAATCTGGGTGACCAGGGGTTGGTCATGACCACCAGAATCGGCCAGATGGGCTTTTGAGTCACGAGCCATTTGGGCCTGGAGCTGACTGTGATAGAAAATAACAGAGCGATACTGTTCTCCCCGATCCGCCCCCTGACGGTTCAGGCTGGTGGGGTCATGAATCTGCCAAAACCTCTCCAGCAGCGCATCATAGGAGATCGTGGCGGGGTCAAACCGAATCTGACAGACTTCGGCATGGCCCGTAATCCGAGAGAGCACATCCAGGTAGCAGGGGTTCTCAAAATGCCCCCCCATATAGCCTACCGACGTATCCTTCACTCCCGTCAAGTCCCGGAACGCCGCTTCAACCCCCCAGAAACACCCTGCCCCAAACGTCGCAGTCTCCATCATGAACGGTCTCCCTGGTTTCCCCTCGCTTTGTCCCTATCCTAATATCCCAAATCGCCCAACGCCTGCCCCCATGCCGTATATTGTCCCCCCTCCACCTCTCTCAGATCCAACCTACCTGCGTCATCGGCGCTGGATGATACGCGCCCTTGAGCTGGCTGAAGCCGCCGGAAAAGCCGGAGATGTTCCCGTAGGAGCGGTGGTGATTGGTCCAAAAGATGAAGTACTAGCAGAAGCGGCCAACCGACGGGAGCAGGATCAAGACCCCACTGCCCATGCCGAAGTTCTGGCTCTGAGGGCAGCCGCTCGCCACCGGGGGAACTGGCACCTGAACGACTGCACCCTTTACGTTACCCTAGAGCCTTGCCCGATGTGTGCTGGGGCGATTGTGCTGAGTCGGTTGGGGCTATTGGTGTACGGAGCCGATGATCCCAAATCCGGAGCGGTGCGTACGGTCATGAATATTCCCGGGGGTCCCGGTTCAAATCATAAGTTGCCGGTGCTGGCGGGTATTCTAAGGGAGCCCTGTCAACAGCAATTGCAAGGGTGGTTTCAAGCCAGACGATGAGCTTTCTTCCAAGCAATGAATCGATAAAGATGCTGACAACCCTAAAACTGTCCTTCTCAGGGGGACATGGCTTCAGCGGCCAATTATTTTGAAGATGACTTTGAAGATGTCGATGAAGAAAAGCGGTTTTTCTGGATTGGCATGGCTCTAATCAAGACCCCACCAGGTCCTGAAAACAGTTGGTTGTCGTTGTTTGGGTGTGTCTTCCTGTTGCTGATATGGCTAACTTGCCAAACTTATTTATGGGTAAAACTGAGTCTCCTGAAATCTTCACTCATGCTTCGTTTAAACCTACCCAGTCTCGGTGTTCGCCAATTTTAACCCCGTTGGCCTACTTTCTTGGGAAAAGGCTTGTTGTTCCTCTTTATTTTGGTCCCATAACAGTCACCGGGCAGGAAAATATTCCTATCGCTGGACCCGTGATCCTTGCCCCTACCCACCGCGCCCGGTGGGACTCTATCGTTTTACCGTTAGTGGCTGGTCGACCCGTGACCGGACGAGACTTGAGGTTTATGGTCTCCGCCGATGAAGTTCGCGGCCTGCAGGGATGGTTTATTCGCCGGTTGGGAGGCTTTGCCGTCAATGTTAAACGGCCCAGCATTTCTAGCCTGCGTCACGGTATTGACCTGTTGCTGGAGCAGGCCATGCTGGTGATTTATCCTGAGGGCAACATTTTTCGTGGTGAGCAGGTGCACCGCCTTAAGCCTGGGCTGGCTCGTATTGCCCTGCAGGCGGAGGCGTTTAAGCCCCACCTCAAGGTGCAGGTTTTACCAGTGGATCTCTCCTATGGGGAGGCTTACCCAGGCTGGAGATGTCCTGTGGAAGTGCATATTGGCCATCCCATCCCGGTCAGCGCTTACCTGGGGGGCAATAACAGTCCGGAGGCGGTTAAGGCGGGGGCCAAAGCCCTGACCCAGGATCTGCAAACTGCCCTGGAGGCTATGGTCGCAGACAGAACAGCGACTCCGTCTTTCATGGTTTCTACCCCCTAAGCCAGACCTAGGGTGAGCCCCCATGCCCGTAGACTGCCCGAAGCTCCGGGAGCATGGTCCACCACCTGCAGTCGCCACTTCCCTGATGCAGGCTGACCCAACATTCCTAAAAGGGCAGGGGTATTGGCCAGGGTGTAGGTGTGCTGCAGTTCAGTTTGCACCCCCAGGGTGCGCCCCTGGACCAGTACCGAAAATCCGCCCGGGGAAACTAATGTAATGGAAAGGTCTCCTAAAAACTCGTGGCGTACATGGACCTTGACCTGCAGATCTTGCACCTGACCGCTGGCCAAAATGGTCAGGTCACTTTCCACCCCCCTAGCCTGATGGTCAGGAATCAGCAGGGCATTTTCGTTCTGTTCTGCGATCACCTGCCTCACCCGGTGGTCTTTCAGGGCGCGCCGTTGGGCCTCCTGTACCGCTTTAAAGGCATTGACCTTACCAAACCCAAACCACCGGGAATGGCCGTTAGCATCGTAAGTGCCATAGCGTAACCCGAGCTGAGGGTCGGCCCTGCGATCGACCAGTTTATCGGCGGTGGATTGGAGAATTTCGCGCACTTCCCGGGCTGTTAACCTGGGGTTAATAGAAAGCATTAAACCAGCCACCCCGGCAACCACCGGGCAGGCGCTAGAGGTGCCGCCAAAGGTCGCCACGTAATTGCCGGGGTGGTAACCTGCCGTTCGGGTGCGATCGCTGGTCACCACTCCCAATCCCGGCGTTGGTTCCATCAGTTCAGGCCCGGTGGGGATAGCCCCCACCTCTGCCAGGGCCATGGAGGGGGGGGCATTGTTACTGGGAGCCGCCACTGAAATATGGTCCCCCCAGTTGCTGTAGGCCGCCTTGGTGGCCAGGCTGGTAGATGCGGCCACGGCAATCACATCCGGATGGATAGCAAACCCGTTAAGCCACCGGGTGGGACCGCTCAGGGCATTCCCAGGCCAGCGGGTTTCGTGGATGGCACCGCTCAGGGGTCGGTTCGCATTTCCCGCCGAAAACACAATCACACAGCCTTTCCCGTTGCGACCCTCCGTCGCGGCGCGGGTAATGGCACTTTTTTGCCTTGTTGTCAGGGGGAAGTAGTTGGACGCCGGCGACCAACTGCAGGAAATAACATCGGCCCCACGGCGCATCGCCTCCTCAAAGAGTTGCTCAATGGTCTCATCATCGACAAAGCCGGTGGTTCGAATCGGGAGAAAGGCACAGCCCGGCGCTACTCCCACAATGCCACGGCCGTTTTCCTCCCCAATGGCTAACCCAGCCACGGCCGTACCGTGGTTTTCGTTTTGCTTTAGGGGCAGGGGAACGGCATCGCGATCTTTTAAATCGAGCGGGGCAACCAGTTTACCCATGCCCTGGAGGTCGGCATGGTCCAGGTCAAAACCGTCATCGCTGACTGCAATAACCACAGAACGAGCCCCACGGGTAATGTTCCAGGCCTGTTCCGCCTGGATGTGGGACTTCGATGCCAGCTGAGGGCCACCCCGGTGGGACAAATGCCACTGCTGGGAGTAAAAGTCATCGCGGGGGCGATAGAGGGATCCGGTTTCCACCACGACATCGGGTTCTGCGGCCAGTACCTCGGGCCTGTGGATCAGACGATTGGCCAGCTTAACGGGATTTTCCGCCGCCGCCGCGGTGACCCTGACGATAAATGCCGTGGGGATGCCCTGCAGCGGTTTTTCAACGGCTAAGCCCAGGTTTGTCAGACTGCGTTCGATGGTCTGGGCAGCGGTGCCCTGGATAAATTGCACCATCATGCCAGAGGTCAGGTACACCCAGGTACGAGGGCTCTCCTCCAGGGAGTAAACGTGACTCGCAAACCGGACCTGCGGTTGCCCTCGGAGCCATCGCAGATCATGTTCTAACCGATCGGCTGGAAGATGCCATTCCACCAGCTGTCCTGAGGCTACAGAGCGCACCTCGAGGGGATGCAACTGCTCCAGGAGGACTGACAGATCGGTCGGAGACTGTAACCGGAGGGTAAGCCGATCGGGCACCTTTGCAACCCGCAATTCCTCTCCGCCCCGTTGTAGAATGGCCCCCCAGTAATCCCGTAGCGGTCCGCTGCTGGAGATCGGTGCGCTGTCGGGCAGTGGGTTAGATAAATCAGCATTCATAATTTCTCTCGGACCACACTGGCGGTGTGGAAAGCAGGGGCGGAACTTTCTACGCTAAATCGTCGTCTTGGGTCAGGCACTCCTCTTTATCGAACCGTGCATCGATTGAAATGATAAGATACCCCAGTATTTTCCCATTCTGGTTGTCCCTCACCCCACTGATACCTATTGGTTGTCCCTATGAGTTTCCTGACTAAATCTACTGCTGCCCTGTCTTCTTTCGTCCTTTCCTGCGCTCTGGTCGGGATGGGCGGTAGTGCCCTGGCTCAAACCGAAGAGGTTCCTGCCGATGGGGTTGACGCCAGTGAACCAGGCCAAATTGAGCCTACCCGTCCCCTGGGAGCGACCTCCAACACCCTAAGCATTCCAGGGGCAGAAGCCCTGATGGCGGAAGCCGAAATCGCCATTGCCGAGCAAAACTACGTCCTGGCCGCAGAAAAACTTCAGGAGGCCCGGCAGAAGCTTAACCAGCTTTCCAGCTTCTATCAAGAACTGGCTCAAATGTTTTTGGGCATTGATACTCCACTACACCAAAGTCACCGGGAAAAAGCTCTGGAAACAGCCCAGCTGCGGGATCAAGCTTCCTACCAGCTGGCCCTGGTCTACCGGGCTCAGAACCAACCCGACCTGGCCGTACCTCTGCTCATGGAAATCCTGCGCAGCCAACAGCCTACCCGTGATTTGGGGCAGAGGGCCTACCAGCAGTTATTTGAGTTGGGGTTCGTGGAGGAACCTTACACCGGCAGTCGGGCTTCAGAAACCTCTTCTAACGAATAGGGTTTCTGATTGAACCTTTTGCCGTTTAAGCTAATCAAGAGTAGACGCATATTGCTATAGGAGAAAGCTCCATGGTTAGCCCAAGCCAGGTTTCCGAGATGATCAAAGCCAGTCTGCCCGACGCAGAAGTGGGGGTTGAGGATTTGACCGGGGGGGGCGATCACTACCAGGTGACAGTCGTTTCTTCCCAATTTGAAGGGCTTGCCCTGGTCAAGCAACACCAGCTAGTTTATGCAGCCGTGCGCGACGCAATGTCTTCTGAAGCAATTCATGCGCTAGCCTTGAAGACATATACCCCTGACGATTGGGCAGCAACCAAAACTGCCTGAGGGTAGATCTTGCTACCTTGCTTCGTCGTTCGGGGGCATATTCTGAAATAGTACCCCGGTTACTAAACCACACAGGTTCCAGTTCAACTTAACGCGGAGGTTAACCCAATGGATCAGGCTGTGAAGGACCGCATTGAGCAGCTCGTTCAAAGTAACACCATCATGGTTTTCATGAAGGGAAACAAGCTCATGCCCCAATGTGGGTTTTCGAATAACGTGGTGCAAATTCTCAACGTACTTGGCGTTCCCTTCGAAACCTACGATGTGCTGAGCGATCCTGAAATTCGCCAAGGTATTAAAGATTACTCCAACTGGCCCACTATCCCCCAGGTTTACCTGAATGGGGAATTCCTGGGAGGGTCTGACATTCTGATTGAACTCTACCAGAGCGGCAAGCTGCAGGAAACGGTCGAGGTTGCCTTAGCTTCCTAGTCCAATCAAGGCCAGCCGGGGCGATTCCGTAATTGCCCCCGGCTGATCAGCCGAAATCAGAGGTGAACGCAAACAGTAGCGTCACCTCTGATTTCCAGGGAAAATCCCTAAAACCTCAAAAACCCCGGATGTGCAGCCTACACATTCGGGGTTTATCTAATAAATTTCCGGTTCTGTTTCGGGAATCGCAAAGTTGGAGGGGTCGTTCAAGTACCGGATGGCGTCTTCCTCTAACCGATTAACCCAGTAGGGTTCCAGGGAGTCGGAGTGACGCAGGGCCGCCAGGTAACCCTCTAGAAAAAGCCGCAGCTCAGTGGTGCGGTAGCCCCGGCTCCAGTGGTCTACCAGGGCGTCGGTAATACGCTGGTAGTATCGAATTGCTTTTGCGTCCTGCAGCATAGTTGTTCAGGGGTAGGGATGATCAGCTATCGCTACGGTTAACCGGTATCGAGCCTCTACAGATCAAGATGCCCAATCAACACGGGCCGATACTAGGTCCGTAAAACTACGTTACGAATATTTGGCCTTACTTCTTACTTTAACAAGATTCACAACAGGAGTTAATCCCAGGTTTACACTTACTTACCATTTTTGCCAGCTGAGGAATATAACGGCATCCCTCTGGGGGTACTGTTCAGCTAAAGGGACCTGATACCCTATCCTTCTCGTTTCCAGGGAGGGGGGGA
>CAZPYG010000102.1:0-14641 GCA_964590465.1 uncultured bacterium
GGGAGGTGGAGTTCGGGATCGCCGAGTTTCATGGTTAAAGAGAGTGGATGGGCAAAGGGGGAGGAAAGTTTTGAGTTTTGAGTTTTGAGTTCTCAATTAAGAACTCAAAACTCTCAACTCAAAACTTATTTCCTAGCGGATCAAGTCAAACGAGATGTCCGTCTTACCAGGGATGTCGGTTCTCAAGTCAGCGTCTTCGAGGATGGTGTTAACAATCCAGGTGAGCTGGTTGATCGCGCCCTGGTAGCCGAGGGTAGCGTAGCGGTGCATGTGGTGCCGGTCAAAGATCGGATAGCCAATGCGCACCAGGGGAGTCCCTGTATCACGCCAGAGGTACTTGCCGTAGGAGTTGCCGATCAGCAGGTCTACGGGCTCGGTGAACATCAGGGAGCGCAGGTGCCACAGGTCCTTGCCGCCCCAGATGGTGGCGTCCTGGCCGTAGGGGCTGGCGGTGAGGATTTCCCGCAGTTCCGATTCGAACTTGTCGTTGCTGTTGGAAACCACGATGTGGACGGGTTCGGCACCCAGTTCCAGCAGGATGTTGACCAGGTTGATCACATGGTCGGGGTCACCGTAAAGGGCTACCCGCTTGCCGTGCACCCAGGCCTGGGAGTCGGTCATGGCGTCAACGGCGCGACCGCGCTCTTCTTGCAGCACCTTAGGAATGGGCTTGCCGGTGATGGCAGACAGGTTCATCAAGAACTCGTCGGTGCCTTTGACGCCGAAGGGACGGAAGGTGTAGGTCTTCTGGTCGCCTTCTTTCGCCAAAAAGTCCTGAGATTTGGGGGTGCTGTACTTCTGGAAGAAGAAGCTACCTTCGGCATTGATGCTGTCGGCGGCGTCTTCCAGGGTGGTGAGGCCGTTATACATTTGAAACTCGCCCGTGTTGGGAGAATCAAAGGTATCGGAGTTGTCTGACAGGATGGTGTAGTCAACGCCGAACAGGTCCAGAATGCGCTTCAGCTCGCGGGTATTGCCGATGTAGGGGTCAAAGCCCAGGTTGAAGTTGAACTTGCCGTTGGTGGTTTCGGCTTTCTTGCCTTTGGTCAGGGCGGTGAGAATGCCCTTCAGCATGTTGTCGTAGCCCGTAATGTGGGAGCCGACGAAGCTGGGGGTGTGGGCATAGGGAACGGGCAGCTCTTCCGGAATATGGCCTTCCTGCTTGGAGGTGGTGATGAATGCGCCCAGGTCATCCCCAATCACTTCGGCCATGCAGGTAGTGCAGAGGGCAATCATTTTGGGCTTGTACAGGGCGTAGGAGTTTTCCAGGCCCTGCTTCATGTTGGCGAGGCCGCCAAATACCGCAGCATCCTCAGTCATTGAGGAAGATACAGCCTGGAACGGCTCTTTGTAGTTACGGGTGAGGTGGGTGCGGAAGTAAGCCACACAACCCTGGGAGCCGTGGCTGTAGGGCAGGGTACCTTCAAAGCCAGAGGCGACAAATAGAGCGCCGAGGGGTTGGCAGGCTTTCGCCGGGTTAATGGTGAGGGCTTCGCGGGCAAAGTTCTTTTCGCGATATTCCCAGCTCTTGGTCCATTCGGCCACTTCGGCAACTTTGTCTTTGGTGTAAGCCCCTTCAAACTGGCGCTTGTAGTCAAACAGATCCTGATATTCTTGATTGTGGAACAGGTCAAAGTGGTCCTGAATCTTGCCCGGTTCGGCAGCGGCCCCGTTAGGGTTTTGGGTGTTCTCAATGTTGTCAGTCATGGTGCTCTCCTATTGAGAGAAAGTCTGGATGAGGGAAGGCGGAAGTGGGTGGGTAAGTTTTGAGTTTTAAGTTTTGAGGTTTAAGTTGAGAATTCAAAACTCAAAACTCTCAACTCAAAACTCTCAACTCACCTACTCTTTCCAGGGGGCGTCAATCAGACCCCAGGTGGGATTGTTGATGGCGAGGTCCATGTCGCGGGCGAAGACTGCGAAGCCGTCGTAGCCGTGGTAAGGGCCGGAGTAATCCCAGGAGTGCATCTGGCGGAAGGGCAGGGCCATCTTCTGGAAGACGTACTTCTCTTTAATGCCAGCGGCGATCAGGTCGGGCTTGAGTTTCTTGGCAAATTCTTCGAACTCAAAGCCACTGACGTCGTCGTAGATCAGGGTGCCTTCTTTGACATAGTCATTGGTGCGCTTGTAGTCGTCGCCGTGGCCGAATTCATAGCCGGTGGCGATGACTTCCATGCCCAGATCTTGGAAGGCGGGAATGATGTGGCGGGGACGCAGGCCGCCGACCATCATCATCACTTTCTTGCCTTCTAAGCGGGGGCGATACTTGGCGATGATCTTATCCATGCGGGCCTGGCCTTCGGCGATCACTTCCTCGGCCTTGGCCTGGATGGTTTCGTCGAACTCGGCGGCCACCTTGCGCAGGGACTTGGCGATCTGGGTGGGGCCAAAGAAGTTGTACTCCATCCAGCCGATGCCGTATTTCTCTTCCATGAACCGGCAGATGTAGTTCATCGACCGATAGCAGTGAATCAGGTTCTTTTTAGCCAGGGGAGACATCACCACTTCGTTGAAGGTGCCATCTCCAGAGAACTGGCAGAGCACCCGCAGGCCAATGGCTTCGAGTAGTAAACGGCTGGGCCAGGCGTCTCCACCAATGTTGTAGTCACCGATGATGTTGACATCGTAGGGGCCGGGTTCAAAACCTTCAGGCAGCTTGCGGTACTCGTCGGCCTTGGGCAGCACCCAGTCTCTCACGGTGTCATTGGCAATGTGGTGGCCGAGGGATTGGGACACCCCCCGGAAACCTTCACACCGCACTGGCACCACGGGCTTGCCGGTTTCTTTGCCCTTCTGGCGGGCAACGGCTTCAATGTCATCCCCAATTAGACCCACGGGGCACTCAGACTCAATCGTGGTGCCCTGGTTAAGGGGGAAGAGATCCTCAATTTCGTCGATGATTTTGGTGAGCTTTTTGTCTCCGCCAAATACAATGTCCCGCTCCTGGAAGTCGGAGGTGAACATCATGGTGCCGAAGGAATCAACGCCGGTAGTGCCGATATAATAGTTGCGTCGTCCAGACCAGGAGTAGTAGCCGCAACCGACGGGACCATGGCTGATGTGGACCATATCTTTAACCGGTCCCCAGACCACCCCTTTAGCCCCAGCAAAGGAGCAGCCACGGGCGGTCATTACACCAGGCGCAGACTTTTTGTTGGACTTAACACCGCAGTCAGAGGCGTCGGCTTCTGTAACATTCAGGTGCTTTGACCGGTTTTTCTTGGCTTTCGCAGGATAGGCCTCAAGCACCTCCTGAATCATCTCTTTTCTATCTTCTACAGTGGCCATAATGCCCTCTCAATTGTTGTAGGGAATGAGGTTTCGGATGGTTCTGTGGACTGAAGAGTGGAATCAGGCTGGTCTAACGGCGGAGGGGTTATGCCCCGGTAGCTGGCTCGCAGGTGATTTGGCTCTACCACCCGACCGCTAGACCAAGCTCATCTAAACAGCTGCAACAGTGGTATCTTCAGCAATGGCCTTCTGATACTCTTCGTCGCTGTCGAGGATGCCGAATTCAATCAACAGATCTTCCAGTTCGTCCATGGAGATGGGCGTGGGGATGGTCAGCTTCTTGTTGTTGATGATCTTTTCAGCCAGCTGAGCGTACTCTTGAGCCTGGTTGCTGTCAGGAGCGTACTCATTCACCGTCATGCGGCGCAGTTCAGCGTGTTGAACCACATTGTCGCGGGGCACATAGTGGATCATCTGGGTGTTGATCTTGGCGGCCAGGGCTTCGATCAGCTCAATTTCCCGGTCGGTATTACGGCTGTTGCAGATTAAGCCGCCCAAACGCACGCCGCCGGATTGGGCATACTTCAGGACGCCTCGGGCGATGTTGTTGGCCGCATACATGGCCATCATTTCACCGGAGCAGACGATGTAGATTTCCTGGGCTTTGCCTTCCCGAATGGGCATGGCGAAACCGCCGCAAACCACGTCGCCTAATACGTCGTAGGACACGAAATCGAGGTCTTCGTAAGCGCCTTCTTCTTCCAGGAAGTTGATGGCGGTGATAATACCCCGACCCGCACAGCCGACGCCGGGCTCAGGACCGCCTGACTCAACGCACTTAACGCCGCGATAGCCGATTTGCAGCACCTGGTCAAGCTCGACATCTTCAACAGCGCCGAGTTCGGCGGCCAGTTGCAGAACGGAGGTTTGAGCTTTGCTGTGCAGCATCAGGCGGGTAGAGTCAGCCTTAGGGTCACAGCCTACGATCATGATGCGCTGGCCTTTTTCAGCCATGGCGGCCAGGGTGTTCTGAGAAGTGGTGGACTTACCAATGCCGCCTTTTCCGTAAAATGCAATCTGTCTCATGGGTGGATTTCTCCTTAGTTTGCAATTCGTGTCTGATGAGAATGGAATCTGTCTGTCACTGGAGCCAGGTCTCTGCCTGGAGTCGAAAGCAGCGGATGAGCCAGGAAAAGCTTGAAGTTAGGGCTGCTCACGTCCGGAGGAGTTTTGGTGGGTCTCGACCGGGGTGGTTGGGGGGGAAGTTGGTCATGGGATTAGGTGGGTGGATGGGTGGGTGAGTGGGTGAGTAGGTGAGGGGGAAGGGGTCGTTGTCTCTTGGCAAGGGTGAAGGGTGAAGGGCGTAGGACGTAGGGTGGGCACTGCCCACCATTCACCTGGGCGAAAACCCGTCAAACCTGCTCCACGGTCAGGGTCGGCGCAACCCGCTGCTGCAGCTGCGACTCAATGGCATACTTCAGCGTCTCGGTACTGCTGGGGCAGGACCCACAGGCTCCCTGGAGCTGTACCAGCACCCGGTCGCCGTCTACATCGTGGAGCTGTACATCGCCGCCGTCGGCAATCAGCACGGGGCGGACTTCTTCGTCCAATACCTGCTGAATCAGCATGATCTTTTGCAGGTTGGTCATCGGCGGAGCTGCCTTCGTCGCCACCGCAGTGGCTGGGGCCTGGGCCGTCGCGACCATCGCAACATCAGCTTCCTGCTCTTGCCCTAAAGCGATATTGGCTGCCACCGTCGTCTCGGCCTCTTTCTGCAGCACCTCGGCGATGATGTCCTCAATATCCGCCTGGCAAGAGCTACAGCCGCCGCCCGCTTTCACGTAGTTGGTGACTTGCTCAACCGTAGTCAGGTCGTTCTCGCGGATGACCCGCTTAATCTTGGGCTCGGTAATGCCGAAGCACTTGCACACCAGGGTGCCTTCGTCGTCGTCATCGTGGTGCTCGACTTCGATGCCGCGATATTTGTAAATAGCGGCTTCCAGGGCTTCTTGCCCCATTACCGAGCAGTGCATCTTAGCTTCCGGCAGGCCCCCCAGGAAGTCGGCAATGTCGTGGTTGGTAATCTGCAGCGCCTGATCCAGGGTTTTGCCCTTAATGATTTCCGTCAGCGCCGAAGAGGAGGCAATGGCGCTCGTACAGCCAAAGGTCTGAAACCGCGCATCCAGAATGGTGTCTTGCTCTTCCTGAATCTTCAGGTGCAGCCGCAGGGCATCCCCGCAGGCAATACTGCCCACTTCACCAAACACCACAGCCACACCGGGCTCATCTGCGGCATCAATGGCACCCTGGTTGAGGGGGTTGTAGAAGAGGTCGAGGACTTTTTCGGTGTATTCCCACATGGCGGTTTCGGGGGTGAAGGGTGAAGGGTAAAGGGTGAAGGGTGGAGGGTAAAGGGACGGAGTTTTGAATTTTGAATTTTGAATGGAGTTCTAATGAGAAAACTCAAAACTAAGAACTCAAAATTCAAAACTGACCTACGTTGCCAAAGCCACGTCTCTTTCCTGTAGCCACCCCGCCTGGTCATTGTTAAAGGGCGACAGGGCACGCAGGCGGTCGACGATGTCGGGCATGACGTTGAGGACTTCGCGGACTTCCGGTTCGGTGGTGAACCGGGAGAGGCTAAAGCGGATGGAGCCGTGGAGGATGGTATAAGGCAGGCCCATGGCGGTCAGCACGTGGGAGGGGTCGAGGGAGCCGGAGGTGCAGGCGGAGCCGGAGGAGGCGCAGATGCCGTGCTTGTTGAGCATGAACAGGATGGCTTCCCCTTCGATGTACTTGAAGCCGATGTTGACGGTGTTGGGCAGCCGTTCGGTGCCGCCGCCGTTGACCACGGTGTCGGGGATGGTGGCGAGGATGCCGTATTCCAGCATGTCCCGCAGTTCGGCTTCACGGTTGACGTTAGCCAGGTGTTGCTGGGCCAGTTCGGCGGCTTTGCCCAGGGCGACGATACCGGGAACATTGTGGGTGCCGGCCCGGCGTCCCCGCTCCTGGTGGCCTCCCAGCAGGAAAGGACGGAAGCGGAAGCCTTTGCGGACGTAGAGGGCACCGACTCCTTTGGGGGCGTGGAGCTTATGGCCCGACAGGGTGAGCAGGTCGATGGTGCTAGTGCTCATGTCCATGGGGACTTTGCCCACCGCCTGTACCGCGTCCACATGGAAGGTAGCTCCGGCTGCTTTAGCCATGGCTCCCACCGCTTCCACCGGAAAAATCACCCCGGTTTCGTTGTTGGCATACATGGTGGTGACCAGGGCAGTGCCGCCAGTGATCGCCGCTTCCGCTTCCATCAGGTCGAGCTGACCACGCCCATCCACCGAGAGGTAGGTGACGGAGTAGCCTTTCTTTTCCAGAAACTTGCAGACGCTGAGGATAGCCGGGTGCTCAACCGCTGTGGTAACGATGTGGCGCTTGTCGGGCTGAGCCGCCAGGGCCGCCTGGATGGCGGTGTTGTTGCCTTCACTGCCGCAGCTGTTAAAAATGATTTCGGTATCCTGAGCGCCCAGGAGAGCGGCAACCTGTTCTCTGGCCGCTTGCACAGCGGCCCCCACCTGGCCACCAAAACTATGCATAGACGAAGGATTACCGTACAGGTCACTCAGGTAGGGCAGCATCGCCGCCAGCGCGTCGGGGTCAACTTGGGTGGTAGCGTTGTTGTCTAAGTAAATGACCATTAATTCGTCTCCGTTTTCGTTTTGGGGAGGGGAGAGGGGGAAAGTAGGTGAGTGGGTGAGGTAGGTGGGGTAGGTGAGTGGGTGAGGTAGGTGGGTGGATGGGTAGGGAGAAGCTGTAGCGTGGGTTAGGCCGTAGATCAATCAGGCGATAGACCGGGGAATCGGGGTTGGGCCGTAACCCACAAGGGGGCATTTCGCTGCATCGTAGGGTGGGCACTGCCCACCATCCCTAGCAACTCGCCTCAAGGATTGGGCTGCGTCTGCAAATGGCTGATGGACTGAGAATACGAATCAAACCAGTGCCGCCAGTACTTGCTCTGGGGAGACGCCTTCAGCCGGTCCACCATGTGGGAGTAAGTGGCAAACCAGGAATCCCAATAGTCGGCGGGGGCACTGGTGGTTAGGGTGCTGGTAGCCAGGGGAACGCAACCTGCGTTGGTGGGGCATACGGCCCAGCACTGGGGCACACCGTGGGACCCTTTGCACTGGTTGCAGCTGTTGATATCAATCCAGAAGGCGGTGCCGTCGGTTTGAATCGCGCCCGTAGGGCAGGCGGTCTGGCACCGCTGGCAGCTGATGCATTTGCTGGTAATGGTGTAAGTCATGGCGCTTCTCCGGGGGGGGTAAGGTCATTGACAGAGGGGGGGAGGGGGCAGGAAGTTCTGAATTTTGAATTTTGAGTTTTGAATTAAAGGGTTGAAGCAAAAACTCAAAACTAAACACTCAACACTCAAAACTTCCTTGCTCTCTAGGCTTTCAAAACGTGCTCGTCGTAGAACTGACGGGCGACGGTCTCAATCACGTCGTAGGCTTCGACAACCTGCAGGCCCACTTCTTCCAACTGCTTGGTGGGGCAGGGGCCAACTTTAGCGGCGAGGACGGCTTTGCAGTCCTTCACGGTGCCGATGATGTTTTCCAGCATGGCGTCTTCGCCGTAGCCGCCCTGGCAGTATTCCGCTACTTTGCGGTGGCTGACGAAGGTGACGGAGTTAGCGTCTACTTCGTAAATCATGAATTCCTTAGCATGACCGAAGTGTTGGTTCACCAGACCGCCGCCTTTGCTGGCTACGGCTACCATGACTTTGGGGGAATTGGCGATGGGCTTGACCTGAGCCGCAGTCTTGGCCTTGGCGGCTTCCAGCTCAGCCTTGAACTGGGCAATGCCGACATGGACGTTCTGGCGATTTTCCAGGTTGTAGGTGGGTTCCATATCCATAAATTTGGATTTGGTGAACTCCTGGCTGCGGTCTTCGCCCAGCAGGCCCACCGCATCAGCCCGGCACTGACGGCAGTGGCGCATCAGCTTCATATTGCCGGAGCACTTGTCTTGAACGGCTTTCAGCTCTTTGGGGGTGGGACCAGGCTGACCGTTCAAGCCAAAGTAGGTGCCGTGCTCCGGGGCCGAGATCAGGGGCATGATGTTGTGCAGGAACGCCCCCCGCGCTCGGATTGCTTTGTTCACTTCCGGCATGTGTTCGTCGTTAATGCCGGGAATTAGAACAGAATTCACTTTGCAAAGAATGTCGGCTTCTTTGAGGGCCTGCAGGCCTTCCATCTGCCGTTCGTGGAGAATTTTTACCCCTTCCAGACCGCGATAGCGCTTGCGACGGTAGTGCACCCAGGGGTAGATTTTCACCCCGATTTCCGGGTCCACCATATTAATGGTGATGGTGACATGGTCAATGTTGAGCTGCTTGATGCGGTCTACATAGTCGGGCAGCATCAAACCGTTGGTGGACAGGCAGAGCTTGATGTCGGGGGCCTGCTCTGCAATCAACTCAAAGGTACGGAAGGTTCTTTCGGGGTTGGCCAGGGGGTCCCCAGGGCCAGCAACACCCAGCACCGTCATCTGGGGAATCTTACCCGCCACCACCATGACTTTGTGGGCGGCCTCTTCGGGGGTTAGCAGCTCGCTGACTACACCGGGGCGGCTTTCGTTGGCGCAGTCGTATTTGCGGTTGCAGTAGTTGCACTGGATGTTGCAGGCCGGGGCCACGGCAACGTGCATGCGGGCGTAGTGGTGGTGGGCTTCTTCGCTGTAGCAGGGGTGGTTTTCGATGCGAGCTTTGAGGGATTCGCTCATTTCGGTAGCGGGGTCGCTCGTGGTGCTACAGCCGCAGCCGCCAGACTTGTTGACCTTAGTTTGGGTTTTGGTCAGGGTAATGTCCAGCTCGGGCGTCGCAGTAGGCGCGGAAGCAAGGGCAGAGGTTGGCGGAGGCGTCATAGGTTTGGGGAGGTAAAGGGCAAGCGAGGAGTGGGAGGGAATTAATGAGTGGGAGGGTGGGAGAGTAGGTGGGTGGATGAGAGAAGACTTTTTGGAAGCAAACCCTAATAAAAAAGAGTGACGTTGCATCGGTGGCATCAAACCTGTACCCAGGTGGAGGTGTTCTTTTTTGCGGTTAGCAGTAGAACTGAATTGTGATGTCTGGCGATGCAACGTCGGTGGGTTTGGGAGAGTGTGGTTGAACATCAAACCTCGAATCTTGGGAACCAGACTGCAAATTCCACGGTGTATGGGGTGGGGCGTGCTCGTTCTTATGTAGAAGAGGACATCCAGTTGGGTGAATACGCCTGAAATCGCTCTAGAACTAAACCAAGGGAAAACAAAGAAACAAATCGTCGGGGTTGAACCTGATCTGAGCCTTAAAAGTGAAATTTTCCAAAAGGGAAAAAAAAACAACTTTTAGTCGACTTATGATTGGTTTGCTCGCACTGAGCCAGAGGTGACGTCGTGCTTCCCGATTAACCAGTGGTTAAGATTCGGTGCTCGTGTTGGAAGAGTTATAGCAACTGCAGTTCCAAGCATTCAGACCCCATGAGGCGATAGGGTTTATTGAATGATTAACAGTGCACTCAATCGCCCAACCCCTTGCTGGCTGGGAGATCATTTTTCTTTGAAGGACGGGGTGCTAGTATTTAATCCACCAACGACTGGTATTTTCACCCCCCTGGACTGGGTTTCCTGCACTCACCCAAAACCCCCATGGAACCTGGACTTGAACTACCTTTAGCAATGTTTTGAGTGCAGGTTTTTGAGTACTCAATTTATCAACTTTCGCTAACTCTGATACAAAATTAAACAGTGATTTTTAAGGGGTAAAATCAAATCTGTATCAAGCTTTTCTTTTTGAATTTTTAAGCGTGTCGTACTTAACACTTTTTTGTTAAAGATTGTGAAGAGTCAGGCCAGATTCAACCCGTAGAATCCGTGTTTTCAACACTGTTTAGCCTGGGGCGATCGCAGTCTCTGGATCAATCTCGGGGATGGCACCGCCGCCCAGGGGGATGCTTGTCACAAACGCCTTAGTCGGAAGCCTGCATCGCTTCCTTCGTTTTTCCCTTACTCCAAAGCTGCGGCCAGAATAATCCTGACCGAGCTTTGTAGTCCTCAAATTCGGGGTATCGCGACAGAGATTGATCCTTCTTCAGCATGTTGGGCACAAACACCCCTGCCGCGAACAGGCCCAGAATGACAAACGGCAGCCAGTGCATCGTTAATAAAGCAAAGGCGAAATAAATCAAGAATTCTCCCAGGTAATTGGTATTGCGGCAGCGAGCAAAGAAGCCTTCCGTAATCAACCCCGATTGATACTTGAGGGTGAAGTATTTTTGCGCGTCGCTGGCGTAATGCAAAAACACACCTAGTATGTTTATACTTATCGCCAATGCCACCACCGGCAAAGGAGCCACCACATTTCGACTGACTAATAGAAACGGAGCTATCCAGTAGAGTGTGACAAATCCTACCGTAGAGAGAAAGCCCAAGACGCCCACTTCCTGATCCCACTGTTTGTCTGGATAGATCCGGTCCTTAAGTAACCAGATGAATCCATAGGTGCCATGTAGGGCGAGGTAAACCCACGGTCCGAGGGAGAAGTTCTGGTAAGCAAGCATAATCGCCAGAATAAATATGGCTGTAGTGCCCTTATGGAGATTAATGGCATGTTTAACTTTCACGACTGACTCTCAAAATGTTGGTTTCATCTTGACGCAGTTCCTTCTAATTTGCTCGAAAGGTTCTGATTTCCGCCTTCTGGGGAGTCAATGAACAAGTGTTTATAAATGTTAAATTGATAAGGCGTTGTCACCAGGCCCCGTAAATATGCCCAAATCGGACGCTGCTTCTAAGAAAACTACCGCGTCTAGCAACGGTCGCGCTAGGGCTGTAGCCCCTGGGCTGGCTCACCACCATACCGCCATAGATGACAACGTGATCCGCATTCGGGGGGCACGGCAGCACAATCTTAAAGACATTGACCTGGAGCTGCCCCGCAACCAGCTGATCGTGTTTACCGGAGTTTCCGGGTCAGGGAAGTCTTCCCTCGCTTTCGACACCATTTTTGCGGAAGGGCAGCGCCGCTATGTAGAATCCCTCAGCGCCTATGCCCGACAGTTTTTGGGCCAGGTGGATAAGCCCGATGTGGATGCCATTGAGGGGCTCAGTCCGGCTATTTCCATTGACCAGAAATCCACCTCCCACAACCCCCGGTCTACGGTGGGCACGGTGACAGAGATTTACGACTACCTGCGTCTGTTGTATGGACGGGCGGGGGAACCCCACTGTCCGATCTGCGATCGCAGCATTTCCCCCCAGACCATCGACCAGATGCTCGACCGGGTCATGGCCCTGCCGGATCGCACCCGATTCCAGCTGCTGGCCCCCGTGGTGCGGGGCAAAAAGGGCACCCACAAGAAGCTGCTCTCCAGCCTGGCTTCCGAAGGTTTTGTGAGGGTGCGGGTGGACGGCGAAATCCGCGAGCTGACGGACAACATTGAGCTGGACAAAAACTACAAGCACGACATCGAAGTGGTCGTGGACCGTCTGGTCAAGAAGGACGACCTGCAGGAGCGGCTGGCAGATTCCCTCTCCACCTGTCTGAAGCGGGCGGATGGCATCGCTATTGTGGATATTCTGCCGGACCGAAAGAGCGAGGAAGCCGGGGAGCAGGGAAGCAAGGGGGGCGATAACGTAATTTCCCTATCAGATAGACTGCCCAGGGCGGCGGAGGGAGAAACCAGCTACGGGGAGCCAGTGAAGGAGCTGAAAGAGCTGGTGTTTTCCGAGAACTTTGCCTGTCCTGAGCACGGGGCGGTGATGGAAGAACTGTCACCCCGGCTGTTCTCCTTCAACTCGCCCTACGGGGCCTGTCCCCACTGCCACGGGTTGGGCAGTCTACGCACCTTCGCAGCGGATCTGGTGGTCCCGGACCCCACTCTGCCCGTGTATGCCGCCATTGCCCCCTGGTCCGAAAAGGACAACACCTACTACTTCTCCCTGCTCTATAGTGTGGGGCAGGCCTTTGGTTTCGAGATTCAAACTCCATGGGAGCAACTCACCCCCGAGCAGCAGCACATCCTCCTCCACGGCAGCGAGGAGAAAATTTATATAGAGACGGATTCCCGGTATCGCGATCGCAAAGGCTACCACCGTCAGTACGAGGGGGTTTTGCCCATTCTGGACCGTCAGTATAAGGAAACCTCCTCGGAACTCTACAAGCAAAAACTCGAAAAGTACTTAATCGACCAGACCTGCGAAGTCTGTAACGGCACCCGCCTGAAGCCCGAATCCCTGGGGGTCCGCATCGGTCCCTACGCCATTAACGACCTGACGGATGTATCCATTCGCGAGTGCCTGACCCGGATCCAGCACATGGTGGGGGAAACGGGAGAGGCTCCCAAGCTCTCGGCCCGGCAAATTCAAATTGGGGAACTGGTGCTGCGGGAAATTCGCGCCCGGCTGCAGTTCATGATGGATGTGGGGCTTGACTACCTGACCCTGCACCGCAAAGCCATGACCCTGTCCGGCGGGGAAGCCCAGCGCATTCGCCTGGCCACCCAGATTGGCTCCGGTCTGACCGGCGTCCTCTACGTGCTGGATGAACCCAGCATTGGCCTGCACCAGCGGGACAACGATCGCCTGCTCAACACCCTCACCCGCCTGCGGGACCTGGGCAACACCCTGATCGTGGTGGAACACGACGAAGACACCATCCGTGCCGCCGACTTCCTGGTGGATATCGGGCCTGGGGCAGGCGTCCACGGTGGTGCCATTGTCGCCCATGGGAATGTCAAGGCCCTGACCGATGCCCAGGATTCCCTCACCGGGGCGTACCTGTCAGGACGGGAGAACATTCCCACCCCAGTCGAGCGCCGCCAGGGCAATGGCCGTTCCCTGGTGCTTAAAAATGCCCACCGCAACAACCTGAAAAACCTCAATGTGGAGATTCCCCTGGGTAAGCTGGTGTGTGTCACCGGAGTCTCAGGCTCCGGTAAGTCCACCCTGGTAAATGAGCTGCTGTACCCGGCCCTGCAGCACCACTTTGGCAGCAAGGTACCCTTTCCCAAGGATCTGGATAAAATCAACGGCCTCAAGGCCCTGGACAAGGTAATTGTCATCGACCAGTCTCCCATTGGCCGCACCCCCCGATCCAACCCCGCTACCTATACCGGCGTGTTTGATGTGATTCGTAACCTGTTTACCGAAACCATTGAAGCCAAGGCCCGGGGCTATAAGGCCGGACGCTTTTCCTTCAACGTCAAGGGAGGACGCTGCGAAGCCTGCGGTGGCCAGGGGGTGAACGTAATTGAAATGAACTTCCTGCCGGACGTTTACGTACAGTGCGAAGTCTGCAAAGGGGCTCGCTACAACCGGGAAACCCTGCAGGTGACCTACAAGGGCAAAAATATCTCTGACGTGCTCAACATGACGGCGGAAGAAGCCCTGAAGTTCTTTGAAAACATTCCCCAGGCCGCCAGCCGGTTACAAACCATGGTGGATGTGGGGCTGGGCTACATTCACCTGGGGCAAACCGCCCCCACCCTCTCCGGTGGGGAGGCCCAGCGCATGAAGCTGGCCTCAGAATTGGCCCGACGATCCACCGGCAAAACCCTGTACCTGATCGATGAGCCCACCACCGGCCTCTCGTTCTACGATGTCCACAAACTGCTGGACGTGGTGCAGCGCCTGGTGGATAAGGGCAACTCAGTGCTGATGATTGAGCACAACCTGGATGTGATTCGTTCCGCCGACTGGCTCATCGACCTGGGCCCCGAAGGGGGTGACCGGGGGGGCGACCTGATTGCCGAGGGTACTCCGGAAGCAGTGGCAAAAAACAAAACCTCCTACACCGGGCAATACCTGGCCAATGTGCTGAAGCTGCATCCGCCAGGGGGCAAGGGCCAGAAATCCTCGGCGGGCTAATGGGCAGATTCCAAATGGTGGTGGTGATGCCAGCGAATTTCCCGCACCCACTGATAGGCCACCCCATTCAAAATCAGGCCATTGAGAAACAGCAAGGCCATTAACGCAATTTGGTACCAGGCGATGGGCTGTATGGTCAGGTCCACCACCAGATGGGCCAGGTTCATTACCGAGTAGAACACCGTTAACCAGAAGTGGCTGACGCGAAACCGTCGACTGTCAAAAAAGCATAGGGCGATGATCGCCAGTAACGGCAGCATAAAAAAGCCCAGCATCAGCCATAGAATGGCGCTAATTTCGCTGATGTCACCAGCCACATGTCCGTGGGCCGCCAGCACATCCAGGCCATGGAACAGAGGAATTAACCCTAACTGGGTATGGAAGATAGTACCGAAGAGAAATACACACCATAAGGCAATAATTTTGACTGCAAAACCGGGTTTATTGTGGATTTGAGATGCCATTTCACAGCCTCCTGAATGGGTAACTCTGGTCTTTAAACAGAGCATTGTGCTGTGCTGTG
>CAZPYG010000102.1:14741-17654 GCA_964590465.1 uncultured bacterium
TGTGCTGTGCTGTGGAGCTACTGGTACGTACTTTAATTTTGCAGTAGTTAAAATTTTCTCGATACAGATTGAGATATTTTTTATGGCTTTGTAATGCACTGAAATCAAAACAATATTGGCCAGTACCGACGACCCCTTAACCGGCCAGGCCGGGTACGACAGGTGAATCTATCTTCCAGAGTGCGCCTGAGCAACACCGGGGACATGATTACCCGGGTTCCTACAACCCAAAAGCTGAAAAGCACCAGGGCAGAACCCTGGGTTTCTAAACCTTGTCTGCGAGTTCACCAGGACCCGCTACACTTTCGGTAACAGTCCCTGTTCGTAGTCTTGCAAAGGGAGACAAAGCCATGGTTAGGGTGCCAAATTCTGGTGTAGAGCTGATTAAAACCTTCGAGGGGTCACGCCTGGAGGCATACCCTGATCCAAAAACCGGGGGATTACCCATCACAATCGGCTGGGGCTCAACCCGCAAAAAAGACGGCAGTCCCTTTCAACTGGGGGAACGAATTACCCAGGAAGAGGCCGACGACCTGCTGATGTGGCAACTGGAGCGAGAATTTTTGCCGCCCCTGCAGCGCATTCCCGGTTGGCAGCAGCTGAACGAGCAGCAGCAGGGGGCGATCCTCAGCTTTGCTTACAACCTGGGAGCCTATTTTTACAATGCCCCAGGATTTGAAACCATTTCTCGAGTGCTGCGCGAGCAAGACTGGAAGGATATTGAACGCGCCCTGACCCTCTACCGCAACCCCGGCACCAACGTCGAAGAGGGTTTGCTGCGACGGCGGCTCTCCGAAGCGCAGGTCTTTCTGGAAGGGACTCCCGGGGCTGCCCTCAGTGATGCCGCCCGCAAGTACCTGTCGGGAGGGCGCACCCCCAGCGGCGGCAACCTCAGCCTTGAGGCCCAGGAATACCTGCGGACTCTGGGAGGGGCCTCCGGGCGACGCACCCTGCGGTTAATGACACCCTTGATGCAGGGCAAAGATGTGCTTGAGGCCCAAAGACGTTTGACTCAAAAGGGCTTCCCTCTGGTGGCAGACGGCATCTTCGGACCTGCCACTGCCAGAGCTGTTGCGGCGTTTCAGCGGCAAAATGGGCTGGTGGCCGATGGGATTATCGGTCCTAAAACCTGGGATATTTTGCTGGACCGGATGCTGTTTTTGTCGACCCCGTTTTTAGTGGGGGATGATGTGCGGGCAGTCCAGAGGGCTCTGGCAAGAAGTGGTTATCCAGTGGCAATAGACGGGATTTATGGGCCAGGTACCGCCCGGGCCGTAAGGCAGTTTCAGGCCCGTCGAGGGTTGGTCGCAGATGGGGTTGTAGGGCCTCAAACCCTTGCTGCTCTTGGAGTTTGAGGGGGGGCATCACGGGATCACGCCGACGCTGATGGGATAGCTCCCCCCATTACCGTATTCTGATAACAGCTCATTGCAATACAGGTTTTAGCGTCCCCATGCACGATTACTCAAGATTTGCGGCCCTCTCCCCCACCGCTTACGCGGATGCCCAAATGGGACGCGAACAGTTCATGGATAGAGGTATTCGCGCCATCTGGTCGCCCCTGTCCCGAATCGCTGGCCCTGCCTACACCGTGAGCTGCCCACCGGGGGATAACCTGATGCTGCATGCCGCCATTTATCGAGCCGAGCCGGGGTCCATTATCGTGGTGCAGGCTGGGGATGCAGACTATGCCATGGCTGGCGGCAATGTGTGCGCCGTTGCCCAACAGCACGGCATTGCCGGATTTATCATTGATGGGGTGATCCGGGATGGGGCGGAAGTACGGGAGGCTCAATTCCCCGTTTACTGTCGGGGGGTCGTGCCCGTTCCCGGCAAAAAGCAAACCTTAGGAACCCTGAATCAACCCATCACCTGCGACGGCGTGATGGTGAATCCCGGCGATATAGTGGTTGCTGACGAAGAAGGGATTGCAGTGATTCCCTCTGCCCAGCAGGAAACCATCTGGGAAATCGCCAAGCTGCGCACCGACCAAGACGAAGCCCAGTCCCTGGCTGAATGGAAAGCCAACCACCAGGCGAAGATCGAACAGACTCTACAGGAACTGGGCTTTGAAGATTAGTAGGGGCGAAGCATTCGGCTAGAAATTTTAATGATCATCCACCAGATATTGCCCGAATGCTTCGCCCCTACTGGGCAACGGCCTAATTCTGATAATGCAGGTTCTCCAGCCAGCTCCGGAGCTCAGGCTCAGAAACGTTGTAGATGACCTTTTCACTACTTGCATCGTAGGCGTTCCAGGTAACCTGCCCAACCGTGCTCACGCTTTGCCAAACCTGGGGTTCGCTTGCTCCCCTCAGGCGTGCCATTGTTTCATGCCAGAAGTTGCTGAATTTACCCTGCCGACTGGCCCGGGCAGGCTTCCGGCGCTGATCCGCCAGGGGAACATCCAGAGGCTGGTTGCCATGCCAGCTTAAGTTATATCTATCTTCCCAGTTTGCTTTGGCTGATTCTTTACGAGCTGTAGCGGGGGAAGAATCGAGGGACTGATTGGTATGCCAGCTCAGTTGGTATCTCATCGCGGGAACTCCTTGCTTTTGCGTCATGAGTCCATGGTACTGTTCTGTAACAGACGATACCAAAAGTTCCCCTCATGGCTTCCATGAAAGACGCTCATCAAACCTCTGATAGATGGTTTTTAGGCCGTTGGAAGGGTTGCGATTTTTTCGGGGGCTATCTACCCATGACTGAGGAAGGCGATCAGATCCTGCCCTTTCAGGTATTCGCTGTAGTCGGCCAGGTTATCCATGTCCAAATAACCCAGCACAATTTCAGCGAGCAGCCAGATAAACAGTTCAAATATTAGTCTACGTTTTTTGATCTGCATGGGAGTTACCGGGGTAGTTAAGCACAGGCCATCTGCAGCCCGCGCATGTAATCAAAAAGCTGCCAGCA
>CAZPYG010000103.1:0-17554 GCA_964590465.1 uncultured bacterium
CCCCCACTCTCTCCCCGATCCCGTCCTGCTGGAAATCTTCAACAACCTCTTCCGGGCCGTCGCTGACGAAATGGGAGTCACCCTGCAAAACACCAGCTACTCCGTCAATATCAAAGAACGACTGGACTTCTCCTGCGCCATCTTCGACCAGCCCGGACAACTGGTGGCCAACGCCCCCCACATCCCGGTCCACCTGGGCTCCATGGGCGAAAGCGTCCAGAGTCTGATTCAGGCCAAAGGCAACCAGCTAAAACCAGGGGATGTCTACGTCCTCAACAATCCCTACAACGGCGGCACCCATTTGCCGGATGTCACCGTGATCACTCCGGTGTTTATGAAGGCAGAAGGCAGAAAGCAGAAGATAGAAGAGGGCCAGGTATCGGGTACTGGGTCTCAGGTGTTAGGTATAAGTCCCGAAATGCAAACTAAAACCCAATATCCACCTACCTCACCCACCCATCCACCCGCCCACCCATCCACTCCCCACTTCTACGTTGCTTCCCGGGGTCACCACGCCGACATCGGCGGTATCACTCCCGGGTCCATGCCCCCCAGCAGCACCTCCATCGAGCAGGAGGGCATTTTACTGGATAACGTTCAGCTGGTGGACCAGGGACAGTTTCTAGAGACTGGGCTGATGGAACGGTTGATGGCTCCGCCCTATCCGGTACGAAACCCGACTCAAAATATGGCTGACCTGCAGGCCCAAATTGCCGCTAACGAAAAAGGGGCGCAGGAATTGCGCAAACTGGTTGACCACTACGGCCTGCAGATGGTGCAGACCTACATGCAACATGTCCAGGACAACGCCGAGGAATGTGTGCGCCGCGTCATTGATGTACTGCACGATGGCCAGTTCACCTATGAAATGGATGACGGCAGCCAGATTGTGGTCAAGGTCACGATTAATCGGGAAAGCCGCAGCGCCCGCATTGACTTTAGCGGTACTTCTCCCCAGCGGGACAACAATTTCAACGCCCCTGCTGCCGTTTGCAAAGCGGCGGTGCTGTATGTGTTTCGCACCCTGGTGGATGATGACATTCCCCTCAATGCCGGCTGCCTGAAACCTCTGGAAATCGTGATTCCGGAGGGGTCCATGCTAAATCCTCGCTATCCAGCGGCGGTGGTGGCGGGCAATGTGGAAACCTCCCAGGCCGTTACCGACGCCCTTTACGGTGCCCTGGGAGTGATGGCGGCCGCCCAGGGGACGATGAATAACTTTACCTTTGGCAATGAAAAGCACCAGTACTACGAAACCATCTGTGGCGGCTCGGGAGCTGGCCCGAATTTTGATGGTACCGATGCGGTGCATACTCATATGACGAATTCTCGGCTCACCGATCCGGAAGTGCTGGAATGGCGGTTTCCGGTGTTGCTGAAAACCTTTGCGATTCGCCTCCACAGCGGTGGTCGGGGCGATTTTTGCGGGGGCAACGGCATCATTCGAGCGATAGAATTCCGGGAGCCCATGACGGCAGCTATTTTGTCGAACCATCGACGGGTTCCTCCCTTCGGACTGCATGGGGCAGAGCCAGGGAAAGTCGGAGAAAATCAGGTTTTGAGAACCGATGGCAGTTGTCAACGGTTACCGTCCCAGGCCACCGTAGAGATGCAGCCCGGAGACGTCATCCGGATCACCACGCCGGGGGGTGGGGGTTACAACACACCCTAGATGAGTAAAATATATTACTATCTGGCTAACCAGTTGACAGCAGGTGTTGTAATCGAGGGGTTTTTCTATGCCGATTGATTGGTGGTACGGATTATTAGGCGGGGTGTTCATTGGCCTCAGCGCCACGGTGCTTCTGGCCTTTAACGGGCGCATCGCCGGTATTAGCGGCATGGTGAATGGGGCCATGGCTTTTGCCAGGTCAGAAAGCTGGCGCTGGGTCTTTCTCGGCGGCATGGTAGGCGGCGGGGCTTTGTATGAATATGTCCTGGCCCCCCATCCGACCCCCACCTACGGCTTTGCTCCTGTGACTATGATTGTGGCCGGTTTTTTGGTGGGCTTTGGCACCCGCATGGGTAACGGCTGCACCAGTGGCCACGGCGTTTGTGGTCTGGGGCGGTTGTCGGTGCGCTCCCTGGCTGCGGTTCTGACGTTTATGGGGGCGGGGTTTATTACGGTTTTTGTGACCCGTCATGTTTTGGGACTTTAGGTTTGAGATTTTAATTCCCTGCGGGGTTCGGTCTGGTTTGGAGTCAAATCTAAGAACGCATTATGAAAACGCAACGAATTTTTGTCGCCCTGATCTCCGGATTATTATTTGGCCTGGGTCTGGGGTTTTCCCAAATGATTGACCCGGAAAAAGTGATTGGGTTTTTAGACCTGGCCGGTAATTGGGACCCTACCCTGGCCTTTGTCATGGGTGGCGCGGTGCTGGTTACAATCATTTCTTTCCAATTTATTCTCAAGCGCCCAACTCCTGTTTTGAATGGCAAGTTTTACGTTCCTACCCGGAAAGATATCGACACCCCCCTCCTGATTGGTTCCGCGTTATTCGGTATCGGCTGGGGCATCGGCGGATATTGCCCCGGACCCGCCATTACCGCCCTCATGCTGGGCACCCTGAACCCGCTTCTATTCATCGCTGCGATGATTATCGGGTCGTTAGTCTACCGATGGTTGAGCACCCGTCAGGTCTCCCCTCCCGGTGACATGACCAAAACCCAGACCCCCTGAAGGTGGGGTGTTTGGAAAAACTGTGTGCAACTTCTCCCTCAACCCATCAAACAACAGAGCTTGTAAACCGCCCGCGCACCCACGTTGCCATCCCATTCCCCGTCGCCCACCTCGCAGAGGTCAAAGCCAATAATATGCCGACCACTGCGAACAATCTGCCGCAACAGGCAGTACACTTCCTCTAGCTCCAAGCCCCCCGGCACCGGAGTGCCGGTGCTGGGGCAGAGCTTGGGGTCAAGGCCATCCACATCGAAGCTGACGTATACCTGCTGGGGCAGGTCCGCGATAATTCGCTCACACTGAGTCAGCCAGGGAATGCCCCGGTACAGGTTTTCTTTAATTGCAGAATCATAATGGGTGATGATGCGCCCATGGGAGTCCTTGATCAGGGCCACCTCGTCGTGGCACAGGTCTCGAATCCCCACCTGCACTAACCGCTTCACTGGGGGCAGGGCCATCACATTGTGCATGATGGAGGCGTGGGAATAGCGGAACCCCTGGTAGGCCTGCCGTAAATCGGCATGGGCATCGATGTGGAGAATGCCAAACTCTGGTACCCGTTCGGCCAGAGCCCTGAGATAACCCAACGGTACGCTGTGATCACCGCCAATCACACCGACCCGCTTACCCTGATCTAAGGCCTGGGATGCCTGGTCGTACAGCCAGGTCATCATCTGCTCACAGGCTCCATTGACCTGGTCCAGGTCTGCCTTCAGCTGAGGATGATCTGCGATGGCAAGGCCCGCCTCGGTGGCCTCGATGATGCGGTTGGCCTGGGAGCGCACCTGCTGGTTTAGCTGGGCCAAATACTCCGGCAGGGGGGGCATGAAAATTCCCTGTCGCCAACCGTCAGGATTATCCAGATCGTACAGATCTAGCTGGGGGGAAGCCTCCAGTACCCGGGCCGGGCCCTGGGCGGTGCCGGTATGGTAAGACACGGTCACTTCCCAGGGCACGCCAAAGACAATAATAGCGGCCTGGTGGTAGTGGCAGGGCAGGCCGTAGAGATTTCCGTTGTCCAGGCCGACGCCGTTGGGGTCAAAACTGAGTAAGGGGTTGGGGTCTGAGGTCATCAAAACGACATCCCGTCTCCAGGGAGGGGGACTAAAAAACAGCTATCCACCAAGACCATCGGTAGAATGGACCCATATCTTAGCTCAGGGTAAGGAATTCATGGTTCCTCTCCTATTAACGACCTTTGCCCCCTGGAAGGCCCATCAGCCCTCCAATGCCTCTGATGACCTGGTCCATCGTTTGCTCCAAACCAACGCCTTACCTTTAGACGTGGCCGTGATGCGGCAGATCCCCGTCAGCTTTGATTTGGCTCCCTGTCGGGTGATTGCCAAAATGGTAGAGCTCCAGCCCCGGGTGGTGGTCTGCTGCGGCATGGCGGAAACGAATACCCATCTGGCCCTGGAACTTAACGGTAAAAGCCCCCACCGGGTACTGAAAACCTCCCTTGCTCTACAGCGGCTTCTGGCGGGTACCTGCCTGACTCAAATCAGCCCCTGCGCAGGCGACTACGTTTGCAACCACCTTTACTACCATCTGCTGGAGGCCATTCACCGCAACCGCTGGTCTACCCAGGCCTTGTTTATTCATATTCCTGTGCTTAATCAGGCCAACGAAGCCCTGCTGCTTCACGACTTTAAGCTCATCCTGGGCCGGCTGGCGGGGGTGGCAGAACCGGGGGTGCCCATGCTAGCGGCCTAGGGTCGCGAAGGATGACTTCAGGCAACGGGGAATTTTTGTAAATCCCCTCTGCCGGTTCCCCTCAGGATGCTTATGATGAAATTGATCCAATGTTTTGTAGCTGATTTAGCAAATTGACTTGGCAATCAGGACAAACTCCGGATTGATACCCTCGTTAGCTTGCCACCACAAAAGGGGCTATGTATGTCATCCCATCACTCCCAGACCGATGTGCCTAACGGCGACCAACGCTATAATCCCCTATCGGGAAGCAAATCTCGGGTAGAGAGCCCCCGCTACCGTTGCCCTGTGGCGAATTGCCACCAGGTTTGGTACCGTCCGGAGGCTACCCAGCAGATTCCCCACTGTCCTATCCATGACGTACAGCTCGTGCGGGATAGTAAAGTTCACTAAATAGTCTCTATGCCTCAGATCCAAGCTAATGTCCAGGGCCGCGTACAGGGAGTAGGCTTTCGCTACAGCACCCTGCAGGTGGCAGAAAAATTAGGTGTGACGGGCTTTGTTCGCAACCTGGCGGATGGTACGGTCGAAATTGTAGCCGAAGGGTCAGACGATCAGCTGAATGAGTTGATCGATTGGGTCCATCGAGGGCCTGCCGCGGCCCAGGTGACCCAGGTGGATGTCACCCGGGGCCAAGATCAGAGCCGCTTTGACCGATTTTCTATTGAGCATTGAACTAGGGATGGCATCTTCTGGGCAGATTCGGCACATTAATGTTTCCCAGGGGGGTGTCCCCAAACTCTCCACCCCCAGAGCCCGAGTCACACCCCAGGGATTAGAGGGAGATCGGCAAAAGCACCTTAAGGTCCACGGCGGCCCTGACCGCGCTGTTTGCCTCTGGTCCCTGGAAGTGATTGAAACCCTGCAGCGGGAAGGTCATGGCATCGAACCGGGCAGCGCGGGGGAAAACGTCACCATTTCCGGTTTAGACTGGGCCACCCTCACCCCTGGTACCAAACTCCAACTGGGATCGGACGTACAGGTCGAAATTACTGACTACGCCGCCCCCTGCCGCCAGAACATGAAGTGGTTCGCCGATCGCAAGTTCAGCCGCATCAGCCAGAAACATTTTCCCGGCAGTAGCCGCCTTTATGCCCGGGTGCTTTCAGAAGGCGTCATCCAGGCTGGAGATCCAGTGCAACTAATCTAGCTGGTCGCTGCCTTTTGGGCCTTGTATTTCTCTTTCATCAGGGCCTGGCGCTTTTTGTGGTCCACGATGGGCCGGGGATACCCGGCGCGATCGCAGTCTTCGGGAGGAATTTTTCCCGTCACCAGCCATGCTGTATTCAAATGGCGTAGTTCTGGCACCCACAGGCGAATGTACTCCCCTTCCGGGTCAAACTTCTGGGCCTGACTGGCGGGGTTAAAAATTCGTAGGGGCTTGGGGTCCATACCGCTGGAAGCACTCCACTGCCACCCCCCATTGTTGGCAGACAGATCCCCATCCACCAGGCGCTGCATGAAATACTTTTCTCCCCACTGCCAGTTAATCATCAGGTCCTTGGTTAAGAAACTGGCAACAATCATGCGGCAGCGGTTGTGCATCCACCCGGTCTGATTCATTTGGCGCATGGCTGCATCCACGATGGGGTAGCCGGTGCGGCCTGCGCACCAGGCCTGAAATTCATCCTCATGATTCAGCCAGGGAAAATCTTTCCAGGGTTCCCGATAGGGACCTTGGGCCAATTCCGGAAAGAAATACATCACATGCTGGTAAAACTCCCGCCAGGCCAACTCCTGCTGCCAGGCCTGGATGTTGCTGCGGGTTTCATCGCTGCGGCTGCGGTTATAGGCGTCTTGCGCCGCCGCCCAAACGGTGCGAATGCCGATGGCACCAAACTTTAAGGCCGCACTCAGGCGTGAGGTGCCATCTTCAAAGGGAAAGTTTCGCTGCTCGTCGTAGAGGGCAATGGCCCGGTCACCCTGGCAAAATTCCTCCAGACGGGTGTGGGCGGCCCATTCCCCAGGCTCTACCGGAAAGCCCCCCGGCCAGTCAAAGCCCAGGTCTTTTGCCCTGGGTAATGGGATGGCTCCGGCTTGTTCGGCGGCATCCTGTTCTGTCGCCGTCAGCGGTTCCAGCCCCTCAGGAGCCGACAGAGGAGCGGCTTTAGACTGTTTGATCCAGTTGCGCCAGAAGGGGGTGTAAATTGTGTAGGGTTTGCCCGAACCGGTCATCACCGCTCCAGGAGCATGCAGCAGCTGATCCCAGAAGGTGGTGTAAATTTCGATGCCTTCCTGCTGAAGGGCCTTGGCCACCGCGGTATCCCGCTCCCGAGAGTAGGGCTCCACGTCGCGGTTCCAATATACTGCCGTCGCCTTCAGGACTTTAGCCACTGCGGGGATGTTCTGTTGGGGGTCGCCCTGCAGGATTAAAAGCTGCCCGCCAACGGAACCGTAGCGGTTTTGTAACTCCTCCAGGCAACCTAGCATGTAGGCCACTCGCCCCGGGGCGACATCATCCCCGTCCAGCAGACCCGGATCAAGGCAAAACAGACCGATAACTTTGGAACTGCGATCGCGGGCGGCCATTAATCCTAAATTGTCAGACAACCGCAGGTCGCGACGATGCCAAAACAAGATCAAATCTGTCATGAAACTGAGTCATTTGCCATGCTGGAACGGGTTTTAGTATAACGGCATTGCCTCCGGCGAGGAGCGAGTCTTTCTGCCCAGTTTTACCCTTGCACTGGGAATACTGATACCGTTGGCGTCAAGACCATCGTTAATTTTGAGGAGCAGATATGCTTCAAAATAAGCAAATTGTAATCAGCACCTTTAACGGGTATCTAGACTTTCTAGCCAGTTCCCAGCCCACCCTGGCTCCTGATACGGCCTGCCAGGTGGCAGCCATGCTCACCCAGGCTGAATTCAACCTGCAGCTGGCGGAAACCTCCCGTAAAACAACCCCTTGAGCCCATGGTCCGTTAAATGGCAAAAAGTAACGATTTTTACAAAATCTACCCTGGGATATTGAAACCTAGATTTAGCCCGGCTAAACTGTATATATAGCTACAGTTTGGAGTTTACCTATGAAGTTGTCCTATCGTGGTGCTCAGTACGACACTACCGCCCCCAAAATCGAAGCTGATGGGGTCGAAACCATTGGCACCTATCGGGGAGCCCCTGCGACCCGGAAGCATTTTCACATTCCATCCGGCCAGCATAATCGGGTTGAAATGACCTATCGTGGCGTTAAATACATCCAGTTGGTGTAGGTTTCGGTGAAGAAATCAGCATAAAAAATCCCACCCTAGGGTGGGATTTTTTATGCTGGCTGAGATTAAACAGCGCTGCGGGTCAGTCTTTTTCGATAAATTTTCGCACATCATTCAAATCAATGTAGCGATCGGTCGCGTTGCGCAGCTCGCGAGCAATCATACCGTCCGTAGACACCACGGTAATGTGGGTACTCTTAGACCGCAGAAGTTCAATGGCCCGTTCAAAGTCTCCATCCCCGCTGAACAGCACCACCTGATCATACTGATCGACGGTGTTAAACATATCGATGGCAATTTCAATATCTAAATTTGCCTTCTGAGAATATCGACCGGAAGTATCGTCGTAGTACTCTTTAAGAATTTTGGTCCGCACGGTATAACCGAGACTAATTAAGGCGTCCCGAAACCCCCTTTGATCTTGAGGATCTTTCAAACCCGTATACCAGAAAGCATTGACCAGGGTAGCGCCCCCGTCCCGTTCCAAGAAATATCGCAACACTCGCTTTGGATCGAAAAACCAGCCGTTTTTTTGCTGGGCATAAAACATATTATTGCCGTCTACAAAAATGGAAAGGCGCTTTTTGTGGTGGGTATAACACATAAATTGAATCTTTAGATATAAATCCTTGCTTTATCTATTACTCAAAATTACTCAAAAATCTTGTGCGAAGAATCCACTGGTTTCCCTAGAAGAAGTGACTTGCGGCAGAGTAGAACTAATCTTTATGGCAAGAAGTCAGACTTCTACCGGGGATTTGAATAGCCTAGCCGTCTGAAAAATAATATTTTCTTTTCTGAATATCCTGCCTGAAAATCAAAGACCATAGCTTCCACGATTTTGATTTCAGGGGAGGGACTTTGTATCTAGAGAAGTAAAACTCAAACAATAGATAGCAATTTTTTGTCAAAACGTCCCCTAGCAGGTCTTCAAAGGATTCTCTCGTCTGGCATAAAAATGCCTTCTCGATTTAAATTTCTCGATTATTTAAACTTTTAAGACCACACCCTGAAATGAATCTTACCTAAAGAAAATAAAATTTAG
This sequence comes from uncultured bacterium, assembly GCA_964590465.1. Classification (GTDB taxonomy): domain Bacteria; phylum Cyanobacteriota; class Cyanobacteriia; order Phormidesmidales; family Phormidesmidaceae; genus CAZPYG01. The sequence goes on from CAZPYG010000103.1 coordinate 8,657, forward strand.
ATCAGACCAGCTTAAACTATGCTTAAAACTAATTCATAGCAACAACACCATAAAAATCATAAGGATAACGATTAAACTACACATCCAGCTTACATTATAGGCAATTATGAAAATCCTTGAGGATTTCTTCCAGATAGTGAATTATATCACCTTCCCCCCCAGGATTGAATCAGCGGCGATTTTACGTCGGGCCCTGCCCAAGGTTTCCTGAGGAATAGGGCATCTTCAGACGGGCTTGGTTTGCTATTCTGACAACCATGTTCTGTAGTTTGATCCCTTACATGGCTGTTAGTGTTCACCAGATTGCCCAACGAAAACTTACAGGCAACCCCGTTAAACCCCTTGCTGTGCTAACCGCCTGGGACTACTTATCGGGTCAAATTGTAGACCAGGCCGGGGCTGACATTGTCCTGGTGGGGGATTCCATGGCAATGGTAGCTCTGGGGTACGATACCACCCTACCGTTAACCCTGGACGAACTGCTGTTTCATGCCAAGGCCGTGCGGCGGGCTGTGAAGCAGGCCCTCTTGGTAGTTGATTTACCTTTCTTGACCTATCAAATCAGTATCGAAGAGGCGGTGCGTGCGGCGGGTCGAGCCCTGAAGGAAGCCGGGGTGCAGGCGGTAAAGCTGGAGGGAGGCCACCGGCAGATGGTTGAAACCGTGAGTCGTCTAGTGGACTGGGGCATCCCTGTGATGGGACATGTGGGCCTGACCCCCCAGTCGGTGAATCAATTTGGTGGATTTCGCAAGCAGGGAAAATCAACCGCTGAGGCAGAACGCATTTTGGCGGAAGCCCAGGCGTTAGAACAAGCCGGGGCTTTTTCCATTGTGCTGGAGCACATCCCATCAAAACTGGCGGCGACGATTACCAAAACCCTCACCATTCCCACCATCGGCATCGGCGCTGGCAGCCATTGCGATGGCCAGGTGTTAGTTACGGCTGACGTACTGGGATTATCCGACTGGCAGCCTCCCTTCGCCAAATCCTACACGAATCTGCGAGAGCAGGCCATCGCTGCAGCTCAAACCTTCTGCGAGGATGTCAGATTGGGGAAATTTCCCTCTGCCTAGCTAATTTTGACTCGACCAGTTTGAATGGCATCGAAGAGACGGTTGATTTGACGACGTTCGTTTTCATCGACGTCACCATCGGCCAGTACGATGGCAGATAATTCCTGGTATTGGGCTTGGGAAATAAAACGGTCTTGAATCACCTGGTCAACGAGTTGGGTCACGGGGCAACCAGCGGCGGTGGTGCGGTCTGTCATAGCGGTAAGGACATTACTAAGGTGTTAATAGGGTTCCCTGGAATGCTTCTTTACTGCTATGTCAGACGCTTTTTGAGCAAAATCACTGTTTGTCTAAACCGATTTGGGTTCTGCTGATTTTGAGCTATTTCCCCGGGTAAGCAGGCGAATTAACAGGGTAGAGGTGAGGGACAGCACGATGGGACCCAGAATAAACGCCCAGAAGCCCTCTACCTGGAAGCCTGGGGTAAACACTGAGGCTAACCAAAAGCAAAACCCGTTAACCACCAGCATAAAGGCCCCCAGGGTGAGAATGGTAAACGGTAGCGACAGTAGAAAAATCACCGGCCGTACCAAACCGTTGACCAGGCCAATCATCACTCCGGCGATGACTGCTGCCGTGAAATTGTTAAGCACAATGCCGGATATTAAATAATCTGCTGCTAGCAGCGAGACGGCGGTAATCAGGGTATTGAGAAGATAAGTAACCACAGCTTACTCCTGAGTTAAGAATTTTTCCAATGGGAAGAGTCTGATTTTCCTGTTGTCTGATCAGGGTCAGAGAAAAGTCAGGGCTTGTCAAGGCGTTGGGAGAACTTAGGTTTTTCTGCCCCTAAAACGGTAGTCTCAGGGGGGGGCTGACCTTGACCAGAACCTAAGAAGAAATCGCCACGTAGGACCCCTGTTGCCCTTTGGCCACATCAATGCGGGTCTGAAACGCTTCACGAAAATGTGGGATGTGGGTGACGGCGAGGATACAGGCAAAATCGTCGGCAATGGCATTGATTGCCCCAATCAGCCGTTCACAGCCCTGTTGATCCTGGGTACCAAACCCTTCATCAATAATCAGCAGCTTCAGGGCGAGCCCCGACCGCTGGGCCAACAGGCGGGAGAGGGCCAGGCGAATGGCAAAATTAATCCGAAAGGCTTCCCCGCCGGAGTAGGTCTCATAGGGGCGAGTGCCGTTGGCATCGGCAATTAGAATATCCAGGGTATCAATCAATTTGGCCTGACGGCGCTTACTGGTGCGTTGGGTCACGAATTGTACGTGCATTTGATGCCCACTCAGCCGCCCCAGCAGGTGGTTCGTTTCTGCCTCGAGCTGGGGCAGCAGGTTTTCGATCATCATGGCCTGAATACCGTTGCGACCAAAGGCTTGGGCCAGTTCCTGGTAGACCCGCTGCTGCTGCCGGGCGGCGGCCAGTTCCTGCTGCTTTTGTTGAAGTTGGGTTTGCAGGGTGTCCAGATGTTGCTGCTGTTGCTGCAGGGCTCCCAGGCGACCGACCAGGGCCTCGCGCTGGGGCTGCAGATTTTGTAGATTAATCTCCAGCTGCTTGACCCGTTCAGGGCTGTACTCGCTGTCCTGCAGGTTTTGCTGAAGCTGGTGAATGGTGTCGGCCAGGGTCGTCAACTCCTGGTGTTGGGCCTGTTGTTGGGTAAGCAGGGCTGCCAAACTGGCTTGCCGCTGGGGAAACTCCCGGCGCACGGTGTCTAAATTGCGCTGGTGAAAATGCCAGGTCTGGGCCTGATCTATCGCCTGGCGAACCTGTTGATGGTGGGTGCTGTCATAGTTAAGCTGGGCCAGAGCAGCAGAGACCTCTTGAAGTTTTTGGCTAAGGGAATTTTGGCCGATTTCTTTCAGCTCCGCTGCAATGGCTGCGATGGTCTGGATCACCCCTTGCCGCTGGGCGGTTAAGCGGGTTTGACGTCGTTGGGCCTGTTGAATTTCATGGTGTTTGATATCGGCCCAGCGCAGTCTATCCACCTGACCCCGGGCCAGGGCATGGTCCCGATCATCGTAGGCCAGGGCTTTTAAGGTATGGTCAAGCTGCTGCAGTTCAGTTTGTAGATCGGGGCGATAGCGGTTATGGGTCAGGCAGTCCTGCAACTGTTGTCGTTCCTGCAGCAACTGCTGAATACGCCCTTGCTGATCGGTTTGGGTGGAGAGTTGCGCTTCCAACTGTCCCCGCTTTTGCAGCACCGGAGCGTAGAGTTCAAGTTCAGCTTCGATGGCGCGATATTCCTGGCGAAGGACCTGAATTTCGCGCTCCGTCACCGCCAGCTGTTCGTGGATCACAATGATTTCTTCCCGCAGTTCCTGCTGCTGTAGCCGATGGCGGCTTTCCACCAGGGTGCGATGGGGGGTGTCGAGGGCGCGATCGCACAGGGGGCAGACCGCTTCTGGATGATGCAGCAGCTGTAGTTTTTGGTCCACCTGGGCCAGCTGGACTTCGTAATGGCGCTGGTTGGCCTGCAGACTTTCCATAAACTGCCGCCGCTCCTGGCCCTTTTCCCGCACCTGTTCCTGGTAGGCGCGGCGCTGTTCCAGGTAGTTAAGCGTTTTAGACACTTCCTGCACGGAGGTGGCCAGCTGACCTTCCTGGGCCTGGTCCTGCTCCAATTGCGCCAGGGTATTCTCCAGGTCTTCCAGCTTAGTTTGTAAGCGGGTCTGTTCCTCCTGGAGCTGCCCCTGTACCTGTCGCCGCCGCTGCAGAAGCGGTTCTGCCTGCAGTTGCAGGGCATCTAAATGCTTCAGGCGACTTTTTGCCGCGGCTAGGTGTGTTTGGGCGGTTTTAATGTCATTGGCCCGCTCCAGAACGGGAGAAATTTCCTTGAGCTGCTCATCCAGGGTGTCGCGGCGCACCTGCAGGTGCTGCAGTTTGGTTTGTAAAGGCCGCGTTTGCCCTTCAAGCTGCTCCGTGAACTGCTGCTTCTGGGTCTGCAGATCCTGGTATTGCTTGAACCGCTGCCCCAGCACAGCCTCCTCGTCTGTCAAGTTTTGCAGCTGCTGCAGTCCTGCTTCAATTTCCTCAGATCGATGTAACACCCCCTCCATGGTTTCGAGGTGGTGCTTCACGGCGGTGATGGCATCATGGGTTTGCCGATGCAGATGCAGCCCATGCTGGTACTGTTGTTCTTTCAGCTCTAACTGCTGCTTCTGGTGGTGAACCCATTCTCCCTGCTGTTTCAGGTGCTCCAATTGTTGCACAGTGTCCTGCTTTTGCCGGTCCAGGCTGCGGAGCTGATTTTGCAGGTCCGTCCGCAGGTCCAGGGTGCTTGGGTAGGTCTTGAGGGTGCTGACGATTTCATCAATCTGGGTTTGCAGCAGACCAACCATTGCTTTGACCTGGCGCAGGTGCTCCTTAGCCTGGTCTGCCAGGTGATCGTACTGGTCGAGCTTGAGCAGATCCGCCAGAATTTCTTTGCGTTCGCTGGGGCGCTTAAGCATAAAATCATCGGCCCGCCCCTGGCGCAGGTAGGCCGAGTTAATAAAGGTGTCATAGTCCAGCTTAAGGTGATGGCAGATCAGCTGTTGGGTCGCTCGCATGCCCCGCTGGGTCAGGACTCGATAGCCTCCCTCGGTAGCCACCTGAAACTCAAGACTGCTGCCATGGATGCGGTGGCGACTCCGGATGATGCGGTAGACCTGCTCCCCCTGGGCAAACACAAAGGTAACCCGAGATTCTAACTCCCCCTGGTGAATCACGTCATCGTCGGTGGCGACCCGGCTCTGCCCCCAAATGGCCCAGGCCATGGCCTCTAACAGCGAGGACTTACCGGCTCCATTGGGGCCTGCGATACAGGCCACATGCAGCCCTCCGAAGTCAAGACTGGCTTCGCGATAACTGAGAAAATTTTTGAGGGTAATCTGCTTGGGAACCATGGGCAACAACGCACCACATATTCCAAGCCTACAGTACATTCGATCTTTCAGTACACCTGATCTTGATTTTCTTGCGGTTCAGGGGTAAACCGGGTGCCATGGGTTGATGCCAGCGGCAGCCCAGCAACAAACGCCAGCGGATGGGGCTGCATTGCCCCGGGCGGAAACCTTTGGGGAACCCCGGGGGGAGGACACCGCTCTGACCATAGGCATTGGTGGAACGCCTCCCTTGTTGATCCGGCAGGGAGACAATTTGCTGGGCATTGTGCCAGATGTTTGGGAGCAAATCACGGGGCATGGTTGCCATCGCCCTAGACCACCAACCGGCCCAGCTGTTTAACCTTTCCCTGCCGGACCTGGCCCAGCACTGGCGAGGGTTCCAGTTACGTCTAAAGGCATACCAGACTCGGCGGTTAAGCCTTTAACCTCTGGTCAGGTTAAGCTTTTGGCATTTCACCCCAGGATAAGTTGAGAGGCAGGGTAATGGAAACAATCCTCAAATCGCTCCAGGATGTGGCTCAGCAGCCCTGGCTTTGGAGGCTGCTGCAGCTAATCATGGGCCTGATGTTCATTAGCCTGGCCTCCCAACTGGTTAAGCGCCTGATCGTGGGACGCATTTCCGACGTAGATACCCGCTATCGGGTGCGCAAGGCCATCACCCTGGTTTCCTATGGACTGGTCTTTGTCTATGCCCTGGCCATTTTTAGCGACAGCCTGGGGCAGTTTACCGTTATTTTTGGGGTGGTGGGAGCGGGCATTACCCTGGCCCTGCAGGATATTATCGCCAGCCTGGCCGGATGGCTGGCCATTTCCCTGGGGCGTTTTTTTGACCCCGGGGATCGAATTTTGATCGATACCACCCTGGGGGATGTGATTGACATCAGCCTGCTAAGCACCACCATTATGGAATGTGGCGACTGGGTGAGTAGCGACCTTTACAACGGGCGGATTGTAAAAATTCCGAATAATCGGGTCTTTAAAAGCTCGGTGGTTAACTACTCCACGGATTTCCCCTTTCTGTGGGATGAGCTGGTGGTGCCCATTCGTCACGGCAGCGATCGCACCCTCACCCAGCACATTCTGCAACAGGCCGCCAATACCGTTGTGGGAGACTATACCCCCTTCGCCCGGCAGGCCTGGGAACGCCTGTTCCGCCGCTATTTAGTGGAATCTGCCAGCGTCGACCCGTTAATTACCCTGAGAGTAACCGAAAACTGGCTGGAGTACACCCTCCGCTATGTGGTGGACTATAAGCAACGGCGAGCTAAGGCCAGTCGGCTGTTCCAGTTCATTATGGATGAAATTGACCGCAGCGAAGGCAGAGTCGCCATTGCGGCCCGGCCTATCCATCTAGTCCAGACGCCCCCCCTGGATGTTCACGTGGTGAACGGTTACGAGTAACCCCGGACCCATGGTTGTGAAAACTTGATGGTGAAAAGTCGAGATGCGCACCTTTGGATCTGACCCAATTCAGTTTTGGGGGAAGCCATTGTCGTGATAAACGCCCTTGTGCTGCTCCCGCTCTCGATCCTGTTCGGCCTTGAGCTCCCGTACCGCTTCCTGGCCTGCTCCGGCGGCAGCGCCCAGGCCAGCCCCCACTAGGGCCAGTTTCAGGTGCAAGTTACTGTAAATACTGCTTTCAAAGTCATTCTGGCTAGCTTCGGCAATGGCCAGCCCAATCACGGCCCCAGCCAATGCGGTCATAAAGCTGCAGAAGCCGATCATTTTACGATTCATCGCATCGCACTCCCTACTCCCAGGGGGGCTAACCGACAGAAAGGCCCAGGGCAATTGAAGTCTAACTGCGAGGTTGCTCCGTTACCCCTTGAGAGTATCACTGCTCGCCAGGGGCACCGGAGGTACTGCAAATAAAGTTTAGGGTATCAAGATCTCTTAATATTTGGCGGAGATATTTGGCGGAGAAACTGCCCCTTTAAGAGCTTGCCAGAAAAGAGTTTAAGCCTAATCCTATTGGCATACCCCCGAAAGGAATAATTCTTCTTCACTGCGGGGTGCCCCCTAAACAAATGGTCGACCACTGATCCAGGTTGGCTCGTGACTCGATTAAGCCACCAATTTCGCCTCGATAGGCGATCAGTCGATCGCGGTCAACGGAATCCGGGGGCACCAGCTGCACCAGACGATCCACGGAGGTGGCCGCACAGGCCCAATCGTTGCTCTGCACAGCCCTGGATAGGACTCCCTGCAGCCGTTCAATCTCGGCTCGTTTTTGGGACTCGGCCCGCTCTCGAGCGATGTAGGTTTCCATATTCTCGATGGCGTCAAGGGCATATTTGTCGCCTGGTCGAGCCTCTAAAGCCCGGCGAAAGTTGATCAACGCCGTGTGGTAGTCGCCCTGCTCTGCCGCCCCATAGCCGATCAACATCGCATTGGTGTAGGACTTCTGGTCATCGTCTTTGGCCAGTGAACTATCGATGGCGGCATACTCCCCCTGGGGCCCCAGCGCAAAAGCCGGACCCGCCTTTGAATTGACAGCCCAATCTAGACCTACAATTCCCAGGCTAAGTCCGACAGTGAAACTACAGAAACGAGACGCAGATTGCATTGTGCCCTCTTCAGAACGCAGCATCCTGGCATTTAGTTGGGAACCAGGCTGTACGAACGATAGGGTAGCGAAAAATTCGCCCTTTGCTTCATTTTGTTCTTTCGATCTGAAGAATTCCCTCTAATATGAGGTTTTCTTCAGGCATGTTTGGAAACCTGTTGCCAGATAAAGATAGCGATTAGCGCACCAACTACTGCCAGAATAATGCCCAAAATATTGAGGCCGGCGGTAGTAAATGCCAGGGAGCCAGTGGTAATCAGGGTAGCCAGGGTGCCTCCAATGAAGGAGCCGACCACACCCAAAATTAAAGCACTGATCCAACCTCCCCGTTGATGACCGGGGTAAATGGCTTTAGCAATTGCGCCCACGATAATCCCCACAACAAGCCAAATCAGTAGACCCAGTAAAGACATAACAATTTTCCTAGAACGGTTGTCTCTTTTACTCTTCGATAAATCCCATTAAAAAACTTCCCCCGCAAGGCACAGAGGGATAGGCCCAAAGGTAGATTTAGAAATATTAAGGGGAGAGAACTGCATGTATGGAGAAGTACAAAGACCATAAAAACCCAAGCTGAAATCGCTGTGTCGCAGGGTCTTATCCTGGTGTTCTTGGAGACGTCCAGTATAGTGGTCAATACTGACCATAAAGATATTGCGCCCTTGCCATTAGGTTCGGTCGATGGCCAGAATCCAATAGCCCTATTTTTGATGCTTCAGTTTCTTGAGTCTTCGCCGTTGATGCCGATTCAATCCTCGTCCGGTTTGTTCTCAAAAGCTGGCAAGAGCCAAAGTAATTGCCATGTGATAGGGTGGCCCTGTCACATGGGCGTCTTAGATGCTTGTGGAAGATGTCTCGTCTCATACAAGAAATTTTCATCGCGTACCCATCGGGTGACGTCGAAGGTTGTTCCGGTCAGTTTCACCATTTTGCCGTCAGCATCAAACAGGGGGCCGCCTCGGGCATTGATGTGTCGCACTTCGCCATCGTTGGCCCGAATAATTCGCAAGTTGGCTTCAAAGGATTCTCCTCTGAGGGAGGGAGCATGAATAGCGTCCTCATGCAGTTGCCGGTCATCCGGGTGAATCAAAGTCAAAGATTCTTCGTAATTGGGCACTGGCCCATCGGGCGACAGACCGTGGATCAGAAATAATTCCTCAGTCCAGTAGATTTCTCGAGTGTAAACATCAAACTCCCAACTGCCAATTTGGGCAACCCGTTGAGCGGTGCGCAACATTGTTTCTGAGCGTCGAAGTTGGGCTTCAATTTGCTTCCGTTGCTCGATTTCCTGCTGTAAACGAGCGTTAGCCGCCATTAACTCTTGCCATATATTGGCGTCAACATGGTACGCAGCATCGCCGCTATGGTAAGCCTTCAAGGGTTACGACGAGATTGGGGTTTCACGCTCATCAGTAGGTA
>CAZPYG010000104.1:0-17535 GCA_964590465.1 uncultured bacterium
CGCCATCTCCGCCTTCACCTGGTACAACGTTCCCGAAGATCTCAAAGATCTGCTTATCCGGGCGGCAGACACCTGGCATGACCCCATTCAGTCAGAACGCTACATGCAGCAGGCCCTGGCTCACCCCGACAGCACGGTGGATGTGTTGATCAGCGCCTATCGGTTTTTCTTTTATCGGCAAAACTATGCCGTCTCCCAAACGATTGCCCAGCAAGTGTTGGAGCAGGTGAGCTTGCGGGAAAAACTGCCGTCTACCTGGGCTCAACTACAGCCCTTGCTGCTGCAGCGGCGGGACCAGCCCCTAATTCGTCTTTACCTCACCGCCTACTCAGCGTTGGGGTACATTTTGGCACGCCAGGGCGAGCTGGATCGGGCCAAAACGGTAGCCACTCGTCTGCAAACCATTGTTGATGAGCACGACGAGTTTGGGGCCAGCTTAATCCTGAACATTCTAACTCCGAGTGATAACGATGATGACGACTGAGATGAAGCACCAGGACTGGTTTGTGGATCAGCAGGGCCAGTGCCAACCCCGGCCCACCGCTCGCCCGTGGGATCTGCTGCAGGAGCACTACTACCTGCACCAGTTTCTCAGCGATATTCTCAGCATCATTGCCAATGCCCCCAATGAATTCGACCAATGGGACTACCTGCCCCACATTCGTCGCAAAGTCCGGCAGCTGGTGCTCATTTCCTACTGGCTGAAAACCCAGCGCTCAGAACCTGATCCTAAAATCGGCGCGGCCCTGATCACCTTATACGACGAAATCGGCTATCCTCTGACGGTGCAAAACGTCACCGCCAATCCCGGCATCCTTACTCCCATCCATAACCACGGTACCTGGGGCGTAGTGGCCCTGCTAGAGGGAAGGGAGCGGCACACCTTCTGGCGGCGCAGCGGCCATCCAGAATTTCCCGACAAACTCGAACAGGTGGGACAAAAAGACCTGGAAGTCGGAGAAATCATCAGCTTTATGCCCGACGCCATCCACCAGGTCGAAACCCTGGGGCCGGGGCCAGCTTTGACCTTTCAACTGTATGGAGACACCCAACCCCAATCCCGCTACCAGTTTGATCCCGAAACCTTTATCGCAAAACCGTTTTAGGACCTGATCCCCATGACCACCGTCGTTTTTTACGAAAAACCCGGTTGTATCAACAACACCCGCCAAAAAACCCTGCTAACCAAAGCCGGGCATCGGCTGATTGTGCGCAACCTGCTGCTAGAGCCGTGGACCCCCTCCCGTCTGCGGCCTTTTTTTGGAAGTTTGCCTGTGACCCAGTGGTTCAATACCACCGCCCCGGCCATTAAAACCGGGCTTCTTGTTCCTCAAAACCTGGACGCCGAGACCGCGCTGGAACTGATGGTGCTGGATCCCCTGTTGATCCGCCGTCCCCTAATCCAGGTGGATAACCTGCGCCATGTGGGCTTTGACCTCAACGTCATCGACCAGTGGATTGGGCTAAATCCCAGGGATGCCATCGAAACAACTACGGGACGAATGGATTTAGAAACCTGCCCCCGGTCCGCTGCGTCGGTTTAACTCACCCCTGCCAGGAGGGGACTGTGGCCGCCGATTTTTGTCCCTGCTGGCGACCCTTCTGCCTTCTGCCTTTCTGTACTAGTCCCATTGATTGAGGATCCCGTCTTATGACCACCGTTGAATACGAAAAGTACTACGACTTGATTGACGATATCCTCCGCTGTCCGGCGGGGCAGGAACCCAACGTGCTCGAACAGCGCCCCGATTTGCTGGATGCCGGTCTGGTTGTCACCCTGATTCAGGTGGCCACCAGCATGGCCCACAATAACCAGCAGGATTCTGCCAAGTGCCTGGTGCATGTGGCGCGGGAACTAGCCAAAGAGTTGGGGCTGTATCCAAAGGTTTAGCTACTGCAGGGTATCGACGCCTAATAACCTGTTCACCACTGTCTGAATCGCCGGAGCAAAAGCTTGCAACAGCGGGGAAAGAATCACCACGCTGCCAGCGGTGATGATGATGGTGCGTGCTGTGCTTAAGTTGTCACGGGTGAATTGGAAAAACCGCTCATCCCATCGCTTGACTTCGGCTTTTAAGTCCTGGCGACTTTGCTCCATATCCGCCCTGAGTTCACTAATTTGCTGGGCGATATCGGCTAGGGTTGGCTCTCGGTCTGGTGTAGCGGTCATGGTGCTCAATGATGCGAATGGCCTGATACTTAGGGATTCTGAATCGAATAACGCCCTAAGAAATTCTATGGAAAAGGAACACAGTTTACTCAATACTATCTGAACAAGCGCAGAATCAAGGGTCAGCCCAACCGATAGGAGCCCTCTCCCAGCGCCATTAACCTGCCTTTTCCCTCAGGCGATTGCGCCAGAGGTTTAGGGTTGATTCATCAAGGATGAGCTGCTCTTGATAGTTGCGCTGCCAGACGGGTTCGCCGAGCTGGTTGCGACGCAGATTGATGCGTTTAGCCGCCGCCGCCTTAAAGCTGGCAATAAAAGAGGATAAGACCCAGGGTTTTTGGTCAGTAAGCTTTCTCGAAATGCTGCGGCTAGATATGGGGAGAGATTGGTTGTCCAAGATAACAATTCCCTGTATACCATTGGGCAAAATGGTCCAGATATCTAACTCAAGCCCTTTTCGGCTCTGAGCCGAACGAGTCCATTCATCTGCGACGATTGTTCCAGAGTCATTCAGACAAAGTTGGCCATTTCGGAGATAACCTAGCAGAGGCTGTTGCTGATAAGTCAGGATCCGAATTAGGTAGGCATAGGCTTCGGGAAGTTCATTCAAGGGAGTGACCTGAGAAGCTTGTGAAACGAACGGATCTTTGCTCAAGTTCATCTGGGTTGTCACGACTGCACCGGATGCTTATAGATTTCCCAAAAACCGGGAAAACGCACCAGGATCTTTCACCGCTCTGCGACCAGTTATCAAAAATCTGTCTTCAGAGAGATTTTTCTATGAAATGGCTTAAGAAACTTAGAAAAGGCCACCTCAGCGTATCCATTTCCAAATTCTGATGGTTTTATCGGCACTGGAACTAGCAATTAATCTCCCATTGGTGTGGATAGCTAGCCCTAGAATGGAACTAAAATGTCCGGACAAGTTTTGCTCTATTTCCCCAGTTTTAATTCGCCAAAGCTTAAGGGTGCCATCACTACTCCCACTGGCTAAAAACTGACTATTGGGAAAAAATGCTACAGCATTAACTTCTTGGGTATGGCCTTGCAGAGTTTGTACCAAATTACCAGTGGCTAAACTCCAGACTTTAATGGACCGATCCTTGCTAGCACTAGCAATAAATCTACTATCGTTACTAACAGCGACCTGATTGACCGTATTGGTATGGCCCGATAAAACTTTAATCAGTTTCCCCGTCTGTAGATTCCAAACCTGCACGGCGTTGTTGAGTCCACCGCTAATGAGCAATTGGTCCCGGGCAGTCAGAGCCACGGTTTTAATCATGGCTCCGGCACCAGTGAGCGTTCTCAAAAGGGTCCCCCGATCTAAGGACCACAGCTTAATGGTGCTATCCTCACTGCCGCTAGCGACTAGGGGACTCTTTTCCCCCACGGCTACGGAATTAATATCCCGCAAATGCCCTTTGAGGGTGTGTAAGAGACTGCCCTCGGCCAAATCCCACAGTCGTACCGTGGCATCATCGCCGCAACTGACTAAGGTCTTTCCCGCTGGGTCCAAAGTGACGTGATTAACCCCCCGGGGATGGCCTTCCAGGGTATACGTTAACTTTTCAGTTTCCCAATTCCACACCCGAATTGTGTCATCCAAACTGCCACTAACCAGCAAGGGCTGTTTGCCATGAAATGCCACCGTGACGACCCAAGACTGGTGACCCTTCAACTCACTAACCGTTTGCCATCCAGAAGAGTTGCCTGCCCCCCGGGCAGCAGACTGAGTCCTACCCGTACGGTCTCGACTGCTGAAAGAAGCGACCTCTGCCCTAGAATCGGAGGAATTCGACCGTAAAGAAGGGGAGAGTTTCTGGGCAGGGGAGGAATGGCCCGGGGACGGTTTTGAAATTCGCGGCGGTGGCGGCGGCTGAGTCGGGGGAATGGGTTGATTAGGGGGGGGAGATTTAGCCGTAGATGCCGAGATGCCTAGGGCAGGGGGGGAAGAATAACTGGCTCCAAGCCCGGAAATTGGCGTTGAGCCAATGCTAGAAAATAAAGTCCCACTGGCTTTTGAGGTAGAAGCCTGGTCTGACCCCCACCCCGGGACTTCTCCATGAAATTGCGGTAACCGCCTCAAATCATCTAATACAGCCTGGGCGCTGGGATAGCGATCCCCGACCAGGTCTTGAACCATGAGGTTGAGAATGGCCGTTAATCCCGGATGAAGCGGACGCCCCATTTCCCTCAATTTCTCTTGCCAGGTCCAGCGCCCTTCCATGGCATCGTAAAGGGTTTCGGGTTTACAACCCGTCAGCAAGTGTAAGCAGGTGGCTCCAAGGCTGTAAATGTCGCTCGCGGGATAAGCTTGCCCGCTGCGAAATTGCTCAATGGGAGAATATCCTTCAGTTCCGATGCGGGTTCCGGTTTCCTGCTGGAGAGCCTCGCCAAACTGCTTGGCAATACCGAAATCAATCAACACAAATTTGCCGTCTGCCTGACGGCAGATCACATTGTTGGGAGTGATATCGCGGTGTATCACCCCTCGTTCGTGAATAAATTGCAGAATGGGCAATAAATCTGTAAGCAGGGTACGGACTGCAGTTTCGCTGAATGGTCCCTGGTCAATTAATTCCTTAAATAAGGTTTTCCCTGTTACCATCTGCTGCACCAGGTACAAACATCTGTCATGCTCAAAGTAAGCCAGCAGGTTAGGAATTTGGGGATGTTCTCCCAGTTCGTTCAACCGCATTGCTTCCTGCTCAAACAGCTGCACAGCCTTCGCAAAGGACTTAATCCCCTGGGTTTGGGGGGCAAACTGCTTGATTACGCAATGGCTGGCCAGGCGATCGGTGTCTACCGCTAAATAGGTACGGCCAAACCCACCTCGACCAATATTTTTTACCGGGCGATACCGCCCCCTTAGCAGAGGCTCAAGGGGCAACCCACAGCTATGGCAAACATCGGCAGGTTGAGCATTATTGGGGTGTTCGCAGTGGGGGTTAAGGCAGCAGATCATTATCCCAATAGGCCTTAGACAAATGTGCGGCCCGTGCCCTTAGTGTAGGGGAGAGTTCGCAGAAATAGATACTGATTCAAGTCTACAGTTTCGAAAACCAGGTCTTGCTGAGGAGATGGTAACTACCCCAGATCTGGATCTGCTATTCATGATTCCCCGGAAAACTCTAAAACCAAGACATGCCTCAAAACCATTGATACTTTGCAGTATTTCTTAACATTTCCCGGGATTAGAGGAAATGGAGGAAAGCCTTGCGGTATGGTGGATGAAGCAAATCCCGGGTTTGGGGGGATCGTCCCAGATGGTGGCGCTGCCCCTTTCGCCGTGGAGAAAGTTTACAGTTATCTTCTGCCTTTCTTCTACCTATGACACTGGCCCAACCTCCCCATAAAAAAGCCAAGGCTCTGCGTCCGGGAGCCCCTCGTCCGGCTAAAGAACTCTGCAGCGAATGCGGGTTCTGCGATACCTACTATATCCACTATGTCAAAGAGGCCTGTGCTTTTTTGAATCAGCAGTTCCCTACCCTGGAAGAGCAAACCCATGGGCGCAGTCGGGATTTGGACAACGACGATGACTGTTACTTTGGGGTCCATCAAGACATGATGGCCGCCCGCAAACAGCAACCCATTGAGGGGGCCCAGTGGACGGGCATCGTCAGCACCATCGCCATTGAAATGCTGACCCAGGGTAAGGTGGAAGGGGTGGTCTGTGTGCAAAATACCGAAGCAGACCGGTTTCAACCCAAACCAGTTCTGGCCACTACCCCGGAAGAAATTTTGGCGGCCCGGGTAAATAAGCCAACCCTCTCCCCCAACCTTTCCGTCTTGGAACAGGTGGAACAGTCCGGGATGAAACGACTTTTAGTCATTGGGGTCGGTTGTCAGATCCAGGCCCTACGGGCTGTGGAAAAGCAGCTGGGCTTAGAAAAACTGTATGTTCTCGGCACCCCCTGTGTGGATAACGTAACCCGTGCCGGGCTACAAAAATTCCTGGAAACCACCAGCCGTTCGCCGGAAACGGTGGTTCACTACGAATTTATGCAGGACTTTCGGGTTCATTTTAAGCATGAAGACGGCTCCACCGAAACGGTTCCCTTCTTTGGCCTGAAGACAAACCAGCTGAAGGATGTGTTTGCCCCCTCTTGCATGAGTTGTTTCGACTATGTCAACGGCCTGGCCGATTTAGTTGTGGGGTATATGGGAGCCCCCTTCGGCTGGCAGTGGATTGTGGTGCGCAACGAAACCGGCAAAGAAATGCTGGACCTGGTAATGGATCAGCTTGACACACAGCCGGTAGTGGCTTCGGGAGATCGCAAACAGGCCGTGCAGCAGAGTATTCCCGCCTACGACAAGGGCGTTACCCTACCCATGTGGGCCGCCCGGTTGATGGGGGTCGTGATCGAGCGCATTGGTCCCAAGGGGCTGGAATATGCCCGGTTTTCCATTGACTCCCACTTCACCCGTAATTATTTGTATGTCAAGCGTCATTTTCCCGAAAAGCTGTCTCGCCATGTGCCCGATTTTGCAAAACGGATTGTAGGTCAGTACAAACTGCCAGAGTGAGGACTACCAGTGAAAATTTTGCTGGTTGACGATGAAGTGGAACTGACTGACCCCCTCAGCCGTTTGCTGGGTCGAGAGGGCTACGATGTGGATGTGGCCACAGAAGGAGATTCCGGCCTGCGTCTGGCCAACCAGGGGAAATACGATCTGCTGATTTTAGACTGGATGTTACCCGGCATCAGTGGCCTTGACATTTGTCGAACGGTGCGATCCCGCTACGACAATACCCCGGTCCTCTTTCTGACTGCCAAAGACACCCTGGATGATCGGGTGGATGGTCTTGATGCCGGGGCCGATGACTATCTGGTTAAACCCTTCGAACTGCGAGAGCTGCTGGCGCGGGTAAGGGCCCTGCTGCGGCGCTCCCAAACCACTGATATGGCGACTCAATTTTCCCGCCTTGCCTTCAATGACCTGGAGCTAGATCAAGACAATCAGCTTGCTTACCGCCAGGGCCAGGCCATCGAACTCTCTGAGAAAGAAACCAACCTGCTGGCCTACCTGTTACTCAATGCCAATCAAGTCCTCACCCACGAGCAAATTTATCGGGCGGTTTGGGGTGAACAAGAGCAGCCCAGCAGTAACGTTCTAGCCGCCCAGATGCGGCTCCTTCGCCGCAAGATCGAACCCAAGGGTACTCCCCCACTGATCCACACTGTGTATGGCAAAGGCTATCGATTAGGTAGCTAATGGTCTACCGTCTTACAGCCATGCCTTTCCCCTTAAATGGGGCTAGGGCGTGGAAATTCAATCATGTGCTAGGTCATCCATGAACCCCCTTGAAACTCCTCAACCATCGCCAGCCCCCCAGCGGGCCAAGGCCATGCTGGATTTTTGGTTTGGAGATCCCACCGATCCCACCAGCGACTATGGCCAACAGCGCAAAGTTTGGTTCAAGAAAGATGCCGACTTCGATGCCATGGTTCGTCAACAATTTCTCAATGACTACCACCAAGCCCGAGCAGGGCAGCTGAATGGCTGGCTTCAGGCTCCCCGCCTCTGTCTGGCACTGGTCCTGCTCCTGGATCAGATTCCCCGGAATATTTTTCGGGGTTCTCCCCAAAGCTTCGCCACCGATGCCCAGGCCTTAGAAGCAGCTCGTTATGGGCTCTCCCAGGGGTGGCACCAGGAATTGATCCCGGTCGAGCGCCTTTTCTTTTATCTACCGTTTGAGCACAGCGAAAACCTGGCAGATCAAGACCTTTCCCTCCGCTTATTCCAATCCCTGGTGCAGAATGAGCCTGCCCTAGAAACTACCCTCGACTATGCAGAGCGCCATCGAGAAGTCATACAGCGGTTCGGTCGCTTCCCCCACCGCAATGATATTCTCAATCGGCCTACCACCGCCGAAGAACGAGAGTTTCTCAAGCAACCCGGTTCTCGATTCTGAACTTAATCGCGCCCAATTCTGAGCTTGAATAGGAGTCATCTACGGTTATGCTGGCCCAGTGCATCCAGAAACCTCTGGACTCCTCAGGATAATTCTCAGGTGGGACCTGGGTAGGGTTAATTGCGGCGATTCACCATCGCTACGTAGTACAACAGGTTGAGCAGGGCATAAAACGCCGTTGCCACGTAGGTCAGGGCAGCTGCTTGTAAGACCGCCTTGGCCCCTTTGTTTTCTTCCCCCTGCAAAATGCCCAATTCGTCAATGAGCCGCAGTGCCCGCCGAGAGGCATCGAATTCCACCGGTAGAGTCACCACATGGAAGAGTAGCACCGCCCCAAAAAGAATAATGCCCGCCCAGGCTAGGCCTAAGAAATTCAATACTAGCCCTGCAATAATCAGAATCGGACCCAACCTCGATCCCAGGTTAACCGCCGGTACCAGGGCAGCCCGCAGGTTCATAAACTTGTAGCCTTCCACATCCTGTAGTACATGGCCACATTCATGGGCAGCCACCGCCGCTGCGGCTAAAGAACTTGAGCCGTAAATCCCCTGGGATAAGCGTACAGCCTTAGCACCTGGGTCGTAGTGATCGGTTAATTCTCCGGCTATCGGTTCAATCCGCACATGGCCAACGCCTTTCTTACTCAGGATAGTTTGAGCCACCTGAGCACCACTCATCCCCATGGTTGACTGAACTTGAGAATACTTGCGATAGGTGCCTTTGACCCGGCTCTGAGCCCACATCGTTAGCAGGATACCGGGAATCATCAGCACCAAATACAGGGGGTCAAAATAAAACATGGCCCTATCCAGGTAAAACAGCAAACACAGACAATACAGCAAAGAAAACACCAGCGAGGTATCAAAACCTGCTGGCAAAACAGTCAAAGCGAACTGGAGACCAATTCCTGGAGCATTGCTAAAGCTCCGATTCCACAGGCAGCATGCCCTCACTCTCCACTAAATTGGTGTCAAGGGTAGCTGTTGTTTCTACAGGGGCCTTAGGGATGGGAAATGCTGGTTGGTCAAGGGCAACCTCTAGGTATTCTGGCTGCATGGAGGAGGCCCAGCGCCAGATATTTTGGTGATTGCCAATCCCCCCTGAAAGCACACTCAGAGCCCCCAAAACGAAGACCCCAAACCCCGCCATACCGGCTAACTTCATGCGGTAGTTAATACACTGAAAAACCTGGGCAACAGTGGCCTCTGCGTCATAGGTTTGCCCATGGACCCCTTCCCGGAATCCCTGGCGAAGGCGCATCAGCCGATTGTAGAGGCATTTTGCTTTTGGATCGCTGCTCATCCAACTCAGCACCATGCGACGCTCCTCTGGGGTGACTTCGCCATCTAAATAGGCGCTCAGTAACTCAAAGCGATCTCGCTTAGTCACATCAATGTCCTGGCAGGGGGCAGAAGACGCTTCAGAAACCCTGCAGGTGTCGGAAACTTTGCAGTTGTACCCTGGTTCCCCAAGCTCTTTCTGGATTCTGACGGGCATGTAAGGAGGAATTGACATACCAAAAACAGCACCTAACGAATGGATTACTGGAGCCTTTGAAAGCTCCCAGTAACGGTAACCTGGACCTTGTCCCATGAGAATAGGGTGTTTAAGTTAAAACCCCATCAGTCTTAAGTAGCATTTAGGACATACCAACAGCCTTTCATGCTGCCGCTACCGATCATAATGCTTATTACTAAAAATCGGGAAGGTGTTCAGGATAAATTTCCCGACAGGATTTTCTCCATTATGTTCCCAGGTAGGGTTGTAAATCTTCCTGCAGTCGTTGTCTGGCCCTGGCAATGCGAGATTTGACCGTACCTAGGGAAACTTCGGTAATGTCGGCAATTTCTTCATAGGAAAGCCCCTGAATCTCCCGCAGCACAATGGTGGTTCGAAAGGCTGGAGGTAAATCCCCAATGGCCCGATGGAGATGGTCGTAGAACTCCGAAGTCATAATGGCATCCACAGGACCCGGGTCATCGGTGGCCACATCCCAGTCAATGGAACCATCTTCCAGATTGAGGGGAGCATCTAGAGACAACGTCGATTGATTGCGCTTGCGCCGCCGCAGTTCGTCGTAGAACAAATTGGTAGCGATACGACTTAACCAGCCCTTAAATTTTACCGGTTCGTTCAATCGTCGAATATTCCGGTAGACCCGAATCCAGACTTCCTGGGCTAAATCTGCTCGATCAGACCAATCCGGGGCCAGGTGATACAAAAGCTTGTCCACATGGCTTTGGTAACGACGGACGAGTTCGGCAAATAGTGGACGGTCAGGCCGCAGGCGCTGCTGGCACAGGGCTACTAGCTCTGAATTGCTCAACTCAGCAGGGTTTGGAGTCCGCTTAGGAGCAGCAATTGAAACGGGCCAAGTAGAAAACATTGCTTGACTCATACCTTCCTTCTTTACGCCGATAGGGGTCTATTCTGTTGACCTGCAGACAATATCGTGCATGACGGATACGTGGCTCCCCGGTAAGTGGATCCTCCCGAATCTGAATTCAAATTCCCCCATCTGCCACGGCGTTTCGCCAGAATGATGAACCCTCGGATATCCGAGCTAAGGGATTCAAATAGAGGTTATATCAGATGGGTGAGGATCTGTAATTTATGTGAATAATTCTGCATTGCAATCTAAAAAAGGTTAATAGGTATTGTGCCTGTGAAATGTCTGGCACATCTCGGTCAAGCCCGAATATGGACCGTTTTACCATTAGCCGTTCTATTTCCCGTTCAGGGGGTTAGACCCTACAATCCCGGGGCTATACTTTTGACCATGTCGGTATGGAAGAACCTGGTGATGCAATATCTGGCCAAAGTGCAAAAGAAAGCTTTTTTGGGCGGTGCGGAGTTACTCCTGCTGGCAGAGCAAATCTCCGACACGACCTGGGAATTGGTTACATCAGAGCGTATGGTCGAAACGGCCAAGCTGCTTTCTTTTCAGGAAGGAAATTTGGTACTCGTCGAGGTCAACAACTTGAACCAAGTTACCTCTATTCAAGATGCCGTTCCCTGGGTCCTGGAGCTAGTACAACATTACCTGTCCTACGGCATGACCCCGGAAACTTTAGAACAGGAGATCGAGCGCGCTGAGCGATGGCGACAGTCCCTCACCCTTAAAAGTCAGGATGTCGATCGTCGTGCCCTCGAAACGGCGGCCCGTCGCGATGAAATTCAGGAATTGGAGCGAAACTTAAAACAAGAGCGTGAAGAACTGGAAGCCCGCTGGCAAGTTCTAAAGCAACAGGAATCTGAAGGCTCATCATCCTCTGAACCTGGAACTTAGGAATGAGAATCGAATCATATTCAATTTTTGTAGGGCAGGTATCTTGCCTGCCTTTGAACATCTGAGACGACTATCCTTTAGTAGCCCTAAAGGTCTATTCCTGCTACAGAGCCAAGGAATAGGGTGTATCTTGGGATTTTCTTAATCGCCTGAGTGTATCCACCGAGCTACTTTAACAGGCTTAAAAATGTCTATGCTCGGTTTAGGTAAATTTCGCGAAGTCGTCTCCGATCATTCCAAAGACAATGGATGCATTCTGGAGAACGCCCGCAGACATATCATCTGGTCCACATGGGGGCATTTGGGCCTATGACAGTTCTGATTGGAAAGCGTCCTTACAGGTGAATATGCCTGACTCCTGGGGGCTTTTTGGAGTCAGGCATTTTATTCTTTAAAGAGTAACCACGAAAGATTTAAACCAAGTCCAGCTCGAAAACTGTAGTTTTCCCACAGGCAAAACTCCACTTCTGGACTTGGAAAAGGTTTAGAGTGACTATCGCTGAAGTCAGCTCAATCGAATCCTCCCAAAGCGACGTAAGCCTTTATTTGCCCTGGGGTTGGCACTGCCCGCAGGCTTAATTCAGGGATATCTGGCGTAGAGTATACGGTCGCCCCATAAACCCGCACGAAGCCCATGGACCACAAATTGGGGCCGCAACTGTGGGTACCAATACAGCGTTAACAGTATTGTAAGGGGGCCTTAGAGGAGTTTATCTAACCCATAGATCAGAGACTTAAGCGGCATAATCCGGCGAATGCATAGGAGCACTCCGGGCATAAAACTGGCTCGGTCGGTGGTGTCGTGGCGCAAGGTATAGAGTTGACCGGGAGCCCCGAAAAGAATTTCCTGATGGGCAATTAAACCCGGTAGACGCACGCTGTGAATACGTACCCCGGCTTGGGTCAGGCCCCCTCTAGATCCCTGGATGGTTTCGGTTTCGTCTACCAAGGGTGGGTTAAACCTCTTGTTCGCTTCTGCTAGCATCTGGGCAGTTTTTACGGCGGTCCCGCTGGGAGCATCAGCTTTCTGGTTATGATGCAGTTCAATAATTTCCACGTGGTCGAAGTATTGCGCGGCCTGCTGGGCGGCCTGCTGCATCAAAACAACTCCAATGGAAAAGTTGGGCACAATGAGACAACCAATACTGGCCTTTTCAGCAAACTCAGCCAGATCATGGATCTGCTCAGCCGTCAGACCCGTGGTACCCACGACAGGACGCACTCCATAGGCAATAGCAGCCCTCACCGATTCATAGACTGTTTTGGGATGGGTAAAGTCAACCATAACGGCCAAGCCCTCGCTCTGGGCCATCACCAGGGTGGCTTCCAGGTCATTGGTAATGGGAACTTCCAGGGGTTGATAGCCGATTACTTCGCCAATGTCCTGGCCGATTAACTCGGGATTTCTATCAATTGCACCGACCAGGGTCATGTCCTCGGCGGCGGCTACGGCTTTAATTACTTCCCGTCCCATCTTGCCGCAGGCCCCATTAACGACGACTGGAATGGTGGTTTGAGTTGTCATATTTGCAACCGATTACTGTAGCTTACGCTCAAGGGACTTGAGATATTCCGTATTCACCCCAGATTCTCGGGGTAGGGCAATTTTACCTGTGCGGGCGATCTCACGAATACCGTAGCGGTTCAAAACCTGTACAATTGCGACCATTTTGCCGGGATCCCCGACCACTTCTAAGGTCAGAGAATCTTCCGATACATCTACCACCCGGGCGCGAAAAATCTGGGCAAATTCAATAATTTCTGACCTGCTGTTGCTGTTAGCGTTTACCTTCAGCAGCATCAACTCGCGCTCAACACAGGGGACATCGGTGACATCCTGGACCTTGAGCACGTTAATGAGCTTATAAAGTTGTTTGGTCAGCTGTTCGACCACTTGATCATCCCCAGGGACCACCATGGTGATGCGAGAAATTCCCGGTTTTTCCGCTGGCCCTACCGCCAGGCTCTCAATGTTAAACCCCCGACGGGCGAATAATCCGGCAATGCGGGTTAGAACACCGGCTTCATCTTCCACTAAAACCGACAAGGTGTGCTTTATTGCTTGGGGGAGTTGAGTCACAGCGGGCAGGTTTGAGACGTTAACCATAGAAGTCGGGAAAAATAATTCAAGCGGGTTACCCGTTGGCCAGAATGGCTGACCAACGCAGACCTTCATACTATCACGCAGATTTTGACCTGAAACCCCCTCGCTTGGGTATCCTGATACCCATCAGACCCGGAAGTGCATAAAGCTATGAGGCTAGCCCCCACCGCTAATCACGCTCAGATCTGGCATAAGCGTTTGCTTGATTTGATCAATCTCAGGCCCGGTGAAGAAGAGCGGACAATGCTGATGTTTGCCTTCTACACCGCCACTTCTATGGGCATTTTGTGGCTTGAGGTAAGCTCCGCCGCTCTATTGCTGGGGGAATATGGTGCCGAAATTCTGCCCTGGATTTACATCTTCAGTGCGGGGGTGGGCCTGGGCCTGAGTGCGGTGTACTCCTGGCTGCAGCGGTTATTTCCCCTGCGCTGGGTGATTGTGATCATAGCCCTGCTGATGGCGCTCCCGATTCTGCTGTTTCGTTGGGGACTCGCTTTTCCCTGGCTGGTCGGAACTACTGTTTTTGCCATGCGGCTTTGGATTGAGGCCATCTACAGTCTTAACGATTTAAACCTATCGGTTACAGCCAACCAGCTGTTTAACATTCGTGAAATTAAACGATCCTTTCCCATCATCAGTAGCGGCAACCTGGTGGCCGATATCATCAGCGGCTTTTCGGTTTATTTGCTACTAACCCTGGTGGGGCTCGAAAACGTTTTACTGATGGCTTTTCTGGTGATGGTACTGGGAGCTGGGATTTTGTATTACCTCAGCCTCAACTACGAACATGCCTTTCCAGATTCTCCCAAGCGCCAGGCCGAGGATGTGGAAAGTCACCAGGCCAAACAACAGCTCCAGGGCTCTATGCGGCAATACGTGGTGCTGTTGTTTTCATTTTTTGTGCTGGCTCAAATGCTGCTATTTTCCATTGAGTTTCAATTTTTAAACCAGCTGGAACTCAACCTACGGATAGAAACAATCGCAGCATTCCTGGGACTTTTCAGCGGCCTGCTCGGGGTAATCGAACTCTTCACTCAATGGTTTACCTCAAGCCGCTTAATTGAAAGAAAAGGATTGTTTACCGTTACCCTCGTTTTGCCCTCCGCAATTTTAGCGATTGGCACATTAACCCTGGTGGGCAGCTACCCTGCTTCCCTGGGGTCTACTGTGCTATTTGTCGGGCTGATTGTGCTTAAATTTTTCGATGAATGGCTGCGATATACCTTGGTGGCCACCACGCGACCCATTTTGTTTCAACCCATTCCTGATCAGGTGCGTAGCAAGGTGCAGTCTTTGGTCGGAGGAATCGCAGAGCCTTTGGCTATGGGCGGCACTGGGGTGGCGATCTTGTTGACCATTCAAACTTCCCAAAGACTAGGGTTGACGGATAGCAATACCCAAAGTCGATTATTTTTGTTGGGCACGGTGCTAGCCGCGACGGTGTGGTTTGCCATTGTAGCGCTGTTGCGTTCCCGCTACCTGAATCTGCTAGTGCGCAGTGCCGAACGGGGTCTGATGAGTTTTTCAGACGCTAACCTGAGGGTACTTAAGCGGGCATTTATAGACCAACTCGAAGCTCCCGGCTCGGAAGCGGATAAACGGTCCTGCATCGAGTTGCTGTGCAGTATTGACTTGAAAAATATTGGTGAAGTGCTGGCTCCCCGCTTGATGAACCTGTCTCCAGGGCTCCAAGGTCAGAGCCTTGAGGCGATGTTGGAGTATCCCAATCCGATATTCCTGGAAGAGGTCAGAGCTTTGTTAAGCGTTCCCAATCAATATCCAGAGATTCTGGCGTTAGCCCTGCGCTATATCTGGCTATCCCAAAACCATTACGACATTGATGAATTGCGTCCTTATCTCAAGCCCGAAGTCGATGCCGTAGTCAGAGGCACAGCTGCTTCCCTGATGTTACGCCGGGGTAACTCCCAGGAACGGGCTGAAGCCACCGCCACCCTTCGGAAGATGCTCATCCACCATTTAGAACGGGAGCGAGTTATGGGTTGTCGTGCTCTGGGCGAGGCTGACTACATGGAATCTCTCAGCATATATATTGACGACCTATTGCAAGATTCTTCGGTGCGCGTCAGGTGCGCGCTCCTGGAAGCCATTGCTGCCACGCAGTATAAAAAATATTATCCATCCCTGTTGAAGGCCCTGCAGTATAAGTCAACCCGCAAAGCAGCGGTGAGAGCTCTGACTCGATTAGGTAATGAAGCCCTACCGGTGCTGGAAGAGTTAGCAGTGGACTACTACAAACCAGACTCTTTGCGTCATCAGGCCTGGCAGGTGATCGGTAACATCGGTACGCTGCAGGCCTTAGAAATCCTGGTGAATAACCTGATTACGACCTGGGGTGATACCCGACGCTTCATCTTACGTACTTTGCTCAAGCTCTATCAGGAAACTGGGGTCAAACGTTCTTTGATTATTGATAGCGCTTTGGACCATCTGCTGGGTCGAAAGGGAATTGAAGCTCTGATTGACACCGAAATTGCTTTTATTGGTCAGGTTTTAGCCGCAAAGGTTGACTTAGCCTCGGTAGCTAGTCCTTCGGTTGAGGTGGAACTGCTGAATGAAGCACTGTATGGGCTAGAAAATGACTCTGTTGAGAGGCTTTTCATGCTGTTACGGTTTGTTTCTCCGGTCAATGCGGTTCAGGCAGCTCAGGTCAGTTTGGACGGTTCTTCCTCAAGTTGGGCAAGAGGGGTTGAAATTTTGGATAATGTTATTGATATTACAAACAAGCGTTCTTTCCTGGTTCTGCTGGATCGCCGTCCTGATTTAGAAAAATTATCCATGCTAGCGGCGGCCACTCCTTTGGTGGCCTACAACCCTTTATCTCCTAGCGAACGCCTTAGAAAGGTGCTCGATTTGCGAAATTTTCTTTCTGATTGGGCCTTAGCCTGCAGTTTTCACCTGGCTCGGGTGCAGCATTGGAACGTGACTGCTGAGCATACTTTAGCTTCACTACAACATCCCACTGGCTTTGTCCGGGAAGCGGTTTTAGCTTATCTAGAAGTCGCCTCGCCCAGGGCTTTGCAGAAGTTGTTGCCGATGATGGTTCAAGACCCCAACGAACTCGTAGAGACCCAGGTAAAGCAGTTAATTCAAACTTATACCTTACAGTCCCAGCGGGCCTAGCCTTTATGTTAACGAGTATTGACCGCCTACTATTTATTCGCAGCGTTCCCATTTTTAAGGAATTGCGGGATGACTTCTTAGTACGCCTGGCCTCGGTTATGGATGAGGTACTGTTCGACACGAACTACACCATCATTACTGAAGGTCAGGAAGGTCGGGCAATGTATATTGTTGTCTCTGGTATGGTCAGTGTGCATCTCAAGGGTCAAGAACTAGCCCGACTGGAACAGGGAGCCTGTTTTGGAGAGATGTCCGTGTTTGATGCTGAGCCTCGCTCGGCATCGGTAACGACCATTCAACCTTGCAAATGCTTGATGTTGACCCAACAGCAGCTTTATGATGCCATTGATGAAACTCCGGGGATTGCGGTCAATATTATCCGTTTGCTGTCCCGTCGGATTAGAGAACTCAACCGCGACATCAATCTTAAGCAGCAACAGGTGTACCGCCAGGAGTCCTTTCTAGCCGATCGGAAAAACAGAGTGAGGCGACCCGACGATGAGGCAGCGTATGAGAGCCATCGTCCAGGTAGTATCAATGGCGGAACCCGCTTAAATCAGCGCGAGATGAGCGGTGTTTCCGTACCCTCATGGGATGATGAATCGTTTCCTTTAGGGAACGTACCCTACTGAAATTAAATTGGTAGGCCAGCGATGGGCGAAAAGCCTGGAAATTTTGCGTATTTAGCTTCAACTACGATCCAACACATCTCTTGAAATAAGGGATTGAGGCATTCGGTAAACCTGCCTCCCGGCATGAATACTTTCCCTTCGCATTGAAATACTTAGAGTTTCGCGCTAGAGTTAAGTTAGGTAAAGGATTATCAGCCTTGCCTCATATATAGCTAACTTTTTCTGGACTAATACATCATGACAACTACTCTACAGCAGCGTTCTAGCGCTAGCCTGTGG